>JAUHYW010000002.1 GCA_030426085.1 bacterium
GCGACCGCACGCAACGCCGAGGGGGCGTCCATCGACTGGATGTTCGACGTCGATGGCGCTCGCCAGAAGCTGGGTCGCTCCTATCCCCATGTAAACCAGTCAGAATCCCTGTGAAGCAGAACTAGGGGCCGGAGGACTTCTCGCCCTCGGGCGCTTTGGGGTTGGCCGGGGTGGTGCCGCGCAGCGACTTCACGAAGGCCGACACGTCGACGATCTCGTCCGGCGAGAGCTGGGTCTTCCAGCTGATCATGCCCTTCTCGGGCACCCCTTCGGTGATCACCTGCACCACGTCGGCCATCGCGCCGCCGTGGATCCAGTGGTCGTCGGTGAGGTTGGGCCCCACCAGCCCGCCGCCGTCGGCGACGTGGCACGCGACGCACAGCTTGAGGAAGGTTTCCTTGCCCCGGGCGATGCGGCTCTCGTCCTTCTGGGCGGCGAGCAGGTCGGTCTCGCTCGGCGCCTTCTTCTCGGGCATCGCGGCGGCGGCGGCGGCCATCTCCTCGGCGTACTCCTCGGCGGCGAGCGGCCCCGGGCCGAAGAGGTAGTACGGCACGTAGACCACCCCGAAGACGATGCCGAACCAGAACAGGGCCAGCCACCAGCGGGGCAGCGGGTTGTCGTACTCCCGGATGCCGTCGTAGTCGTGGTCCAGGATCTCGTCGTCGACCCGGCTCATCGTTCACCTCCCGGCAGCCCGTCCTCGAGCGCCCGCCGGCTGCGGTCGGCGTAGGTCGCCTTGGACCCCGGCCGATAGACCCACACCAGCATCGCGACGAAGAAGGCGAAGAACAGCACCACCGCGATCAGCGGAAACACCAGATAGTCGGTCTGCGACAACACGAAGTTCTTCATCGGGCGGCGCTCCCTTCGGCGGCCTTGATGTCGGTGCCGAGCCGCTGCAGATAGGCGATGAGGGCCACGATCTGCTTGTCCCGGATGTCGGGCATCGTCGCGACCTGCTTCGTGAGCCCCTCGGCGATCTGCGCCGCCTGGGCCCGGGCGTTCTTCTCGGCGTCGCGCACGTCGTCGTCGGTGTACGGCGCGTTGAAGATCTGGAAGGCGCGCAGCTTGGTGGCGGTCAGGCTCAGGTCGAGCGCGTCCTCGAACAGCCAGGGGTAGGCCGGCATCACGCTGCCCTTCGAGGTCGAGCGGGGGTCGAGCATGTGGTTGTAGTGCCACATGTCGGGGTACTTGCCGCCCACCCGGTGCAGGTCGGGGCCGATGCGCCGCGAGCCGAACTGGAACGGGCGGTCGTAGATGAACTCCCCGGCCTTGCTGTACTCGCCGTAGCGCTCGGTCTCGGCCCGGAACGGCCGCACCATCTGGCTGTGGCAGTTGTAGCAGCCCTCGGCGATGTAGATGTCGCGCCCCTCGAGCTCGAGCGGGGTGTACGGCTTCACCGAGGCGATGGTCGGCACGTTGCTCTCGATGAGCAGGCTGGGGATGATCTCGAGCGCGCCGCCGATGGCCACCGCGATGGTGGTGTAGATGGTGAACCGCAGCGGGCGCCCCTCGAGCAGCCGGTGCCAGTGGCTCTTGTGCTCGCTCTCGGCGGTCTCGGCCGCGAGCGGCGCCGCCTGGGCGATCTGGTCGGTCTTCTCGGCGCCCTGGGCGGTCTTGACGAGGTTGTAGACCATCATGAACAGGCCGGTGATGTAGAGCACGCCGCCCACCGCCCGGATGACATACATCGGGAAGAGGGTGGGCAGGGTGTCCGACCAGGTGCCGTAGACCAGCCGGCCGTCGGCGTCGAACTCCTTCCACATCAGGCCCTCGGCGATGCCGGCGGCCCACATCGACAGCACGTAGCAGCCGATGCCGACCAGCCCCAGCCAGAAGTGGGCGTTGGCCAGCTTGACGCTGTGCAGCGCCGGCTTCTGGCCCTTGCGCCGCCACAGCCGGGGCACCAGCCAGTAGAGCATGCCGAAGGTCAGAAAGCCGTTCCAGCCCAGGGCGCCGGCGTGCACGTGGGCCACCGTCCAGTTGGTGTAATGGCTCAGGCTGTTGACCGACTTGAGCGACAGCATGGGCCCTTCGAAGGTGGCCATGCCGTAGAAGGTCACCGCGGCGACCATGAACTTGAGCACCGGATCGGTGCGCAGCTTGTCCCACGCCCCGCGCAGGGTCAGCAGGCCGTTGATCATGCCGCCCCACGAGGGCGCGATGAGCATGATCGAGAACGCGGTGCCCAGCGCCTGGGCCCACTCGGGCAGCGCGGTGTAGAGCAGGTGGTGGGGGCCGGCCCACATGTAGATGAAGATGAGCGACCAGAAGTGGATGATCGACAGCCGATAGCTGTAGACCGGCCGCTCGGCGGCCTTGGGCAGGTAGTAGTACATCAGCCCGAGGAAGGGCGTCGTCAGGAAGAAGGCCACCGCGTTGTGGCCGTACCACCACTGCACCAGGGCGTCCTGCACCCCGGCGAAGACCGGGTAGCTCTTGAACAGCGAGACCGGCACGGCCAGCGAGTTGACGACGTGCAGCAGCGCCACGGCGATGATCGACGCCATGAAGAACCAGATCGCCACGTAGAGGTGCTTCTCGCGGCGGGTCTTGAGCATGCCGAAGAAGTTGATGGCGTAGATGATCCAGACGACGGCGACCGCGACGTCGAGCGGCCACTCCAGCTCGGCGTACTCCTTGGAGACGGTGATGCCCAGCGCGAAGGTGACCGCCGCGCCCACGATGATGAGCTGCCAGCCCCAGAAGTGGATCTTGGAGAGCGTGTCGCTGTAGAGCCGGGTCTTGAGCAGCCGCTGGGTGGCGTAGTACGACCCGGCGAAGATGGCGTTGCCCACGAACGCGAAGATGACCGCGTTGGTGTGTATCGGGCGCAGCCGGCCGAACGTGATGTAGGGCAGCTCGAGGTTGAAGTGGTGGCTGGCGAGTTGCAGCGCCGCCAGCAGGCCGGCCAGCATGCCCACCGCGCCCCAGAAGACCGTCGCCACCACGAACTTGCGTACGATGGCGTCGTCGTAGGCGAAGGTCTCCAGGCCGGCGTCGGAGGGCGCTTCGGAGGGTGTGTCGAGCCGGGTGCTCATCGCTCGGACTCCAGATCGTCGAACAGGGCGCGCCGGGCGGGGGTGTCGAGGTCGTCGAACTGCCCGTCTCGCGCCGCGAAGGCGAACAACGCCACCGCGGCGAGCACGAAGCCGAGCGCCAGCGGCAGCAACAGATAGATGACTTCCATGGGTCTCTCTCCGAAGGGGGGCGGCCTCAGCCGGCGTCGGCCCGGACCACGAGCGTGGGGGTCTTGCAGTGGCGCAGCACCTTCTCGGCGACGCTGCCCATCAGCAGGTGCCCCAGGCCGGTGCGGCCGTGGGTGCCCATGACCACCAGGTCGAACTCGGCGCCCTTCTCGGCGATGACCATCGCCGGGTTGCCGGCGATCAACACCCGCCGCGCGTCGGCGTCGGCCAGCCCCTCGACGCCGTCGAGCATCTCTCCGAGCAGGCGCTCGGACTCCCGCCGCACGTAGTCGTGCACCGAGACGGCCCCCGCGTCGGGCGGCTGGACCATCATGTCGCCGACGTAGTAGGGCGGCTCGAAGACGTGCAGGATCTCGATCTCGGCCCCGACCTGGTCGGCGAGCGCGAGCCCGTAGCGCACCGCGGCGCGGGCGCATTCGGAGAAATCCACCGGGATGAGGATACGCTCGATCTTCATGGCTCGCTCCTGAGAAGGCGGGGATCCCGCCGGTTCGCCGACGCCCCTTCTCAAGACCCGTGCCAAGATCGCCGCTGGGGCCCGCGCCCGGGGCGACGCCCGATCCGGACGGCCGCCGGGGTCGATCGGGCCCCCGCCGCCCGCGCCACGTAACCGATTCGGAACACGCCCCCCGGCAGACGTTACCGTTCGACGCGCCGGGCGGGTGACGCGTTCCCGACACCGCACGGGGCGCACCGATCGACCCCACGCCGACCCGCGGGCGGTGATCGGCGCCCGGGCTCACCTTCGCGCGCCGGCTGCGGTATGCTCCCGGTGACTCGCACGTCCCGGGGGGTGCCCGTGCCGGATCAGCCGACCATCTTCGTCTCGGTGGCGTCTTACGCCGACCCCGACGTGGCCGCGACGCTGGCCGACGCCTTCGCCCGGGCCCGCCACCCCGAGCGGCTGTGGATCGGCGTCTGCGCCCAGGAGGATCCGGCCGATCCCGACTTCCTCGCCGACTACGCCGATCACCCCCAGGTGCGTATCCACCGCATGCCGCACACCGAGGCCCGGGGGCCGATGCTCGCCCGCCACATCTGCGCCGGCCTGATCGAAGACGAGGACTTCTTCTTCCAGATCGACGCCCACAGCCGCTTCTTCCCCGACTGGGACGCCCACCTCGTCGACATGTACGCCGAGTGCGACACCGAGCGGGCGGTGATCAGCGGCTTCCCCCCCGCCATCAGCCACATGGGCGACCCCAAGAAGCTGCGCCACATCGGCCACTGCGGCTTCCTGCGCGAGCTGAGCCCCCGCCGGGTCAAGATCGGCAGCGTCTCGATCCAGTTGCCCGAGCGCCCCCGCCCGGCGTTCTCGATCTCGGCGGCCAACATCTTCGGCCCCACCGCCTTCGTGCGCGAGGTGCCCATCGACCCCCACATGCCCTACGGCCTGCAGCACGCCGAGCAGTTCACCTGGGCCGTGCGGCTGTATACCCACGGCTGGGATCTGTTCACCCCCAACCGCCACACGGTGGCGACGGCCTACGCCAAGGGGCCTCGGGCGGCGCGTTACAACAAGGTGCACCCCGCGGCGAACCGGTGGCGCAAGCGGAGCTGGCACCGGGCGCAGCACATCCTCGGGCTCGGCCCGCTCGACGCGGTGCACCCCGACCTGCAACGCGAACTCGACGTCTACGGCCTCGGCGACGCGCGCACGGTGAGCGACTACTTCCGCTCGCTGGGCGCGCCCGACCTCGACACCATCCGGGAGAAGCTCGCCGAGGGCCTCTCGTGGGATCGCAAGGCGAAGGCATGGCTCGACGGGTGAAGGCCGGGCCCCGCCCGGCAGACGACGGCCTCGACCTCGACGCCGCCCGCATCTTCGTGCGCATCCCGGCCTACCGCGACCCGGAGACGCTACCCACCCTCGAGCGGCTGTTCGAGCGGGCCGAGCGCCCCGAGCGGATCACGGTCGGCGTCTGCTGGCAGTACGGCCCCGACGAGGGCCCGCTGCCGGTCCCGATCCGCTACGCGGGGCGGGTGCGGGTGGTCGACGTGCCGGCCGAGGAGAGCCGGGGGCCGGCGTGGGCCCGCCACCGGGCCGAGGGGCTGCTGCGGGACGAAGACTTCGTGCTCGGGGTCGACGCGCACACCCAGCCGGCCATCGGCTGGGACGCCGCGCTGCTCGACACCTGGCGCCGGGCGGGCCCCCGGGCGGTGCTCTCGGCCCCCCCGGCGGGCTACAAGGCGCCCGACCTGCTGCGCAGCAACCCCCTGCCCGGCTATCGCCGCCCGCACCGGGTCGATCGGCGAGGGCTGCTCGAGCTGCGCACCGGCTTCTTCGACGGCTTCCCCGAGGCGCCGGTGCGGGGCGCGTTCGTCGTCAGCCGCTTCGTCTTCGCCCCGGCCGAGGCCATCCGGGCGGTGCCCTGCGACCCGGGGCTGTACCTCGACGAAGAAGATCTCACCCTCTCGGTGCGGCTCTTCACCCACGGGTGGGACGTCTACGCCCCGGCCGATGTCTTCATGTGGCACCTGTACAACGACGACGGCGAGCAGCGCCCGCTGCACTGGAAGGCATACGACGACTGGCGCAGCCTGCGCGCCGAAGCCCGCCGCCGGGCCCGCCGGCTGCTCGGGATCGAGCCGCTCAAGGCCCACGAGCAGCCCGACCCCGACGATCGCTACCGACTGGGTACGGCCCGCACCCTGGACGACTTCGCGGCGTTCTGTGGCTTCGACGTGCGCGCCGGCCGCCCGACCCCCGCCGCCGACCGCTGCCCGTGGGTCGAGGCGCTGCGCGAGGTGGCCTCGATCAACGGCTACTGGATCGCGCCCCCCGATCCGCCGCCGGCCCCGGCTCCGCCCCCGCCGCTGGCCCCCGGCGACTGCGCGCCGTACGTGACGCTGCCCCTGCCGAGCGGCAAGCGGGGCGAGCTGCACCTCTACGCCGGGGCCCCGCTGGCGCTGTTCTTCGTACCGGCCGACGCCCCGGCCGCCGATCCGTTCGTGACGCTGCTCGCCGCGCGCAGCGAGCACTTCGAGGTCGCCGGGACCCGGGCGGTGATCGTGGGCGTGGGGCCCGGGGCCGAGCGCCTGTCGCGGCCGGGCGCGCCGCCGGTGTGGCTCGACGCCGACGGGGCAGTGGCCCGGGCGTTCGGGGCCGAGGGCGAGCGAGCCGTCCTGCTCGACCGCAACCTGCGGGTCGTCGACGTCGCCGCCGGGCTCAGCCAGGGTGTCATCGGGCGGATGGTCGACGGCGGCCGGGCCCTGCGCGACACCCACGACCGCGCGCCGCGCACGATCGCCCCCCACCCGCCGGTGCTGGTGGTGCCCGACGCCATCGACGATGACTTGCGGATGGCCCTGATCGACGCCTGGCGGGCCGGGGAACACTTCCAGGGGCGCACCGGCTCGGGCCAGGGCTCCAAGGTGCGCCTCAACCGCAAGGTGCGCACCGACGTGCAGGTCGACAAGGCGCTGCGGGCCCGCATCGACGCGGCGCTCGTCGGCCGGCTGGCGCCCGAGATCGAGAAGGTCTTCGGCTTCCGCCCCACCCGCCGCGAGACCTACAAGGTCGGCTGCTACCCGGCCGACGGCGGCGGCTTCTTCGGCCAGCACCGGGACAACTTCGAGCCGGCCCTGGCCCACCGCCGGGTGGCGATGACCCTCAACCTGAACGCCGACTTCGAGGGCGGGCGGCTGGTCTTCCCCGAGTACGGCCCCGACGGCTACGCCCCGACGCCGGGCACGGCGGTGGTCTTCCCCTGCGCGCTGATGCACCGGGTCGATCCGGTGACGGCCGGGCTGCGGTTCACCCTGGTGTCGTTCTTCCACAACGAGGCCGGGGCCCGGCTGCGGCGCCAGATGCGGCGCACCGCCGGCCTGCCTCCGCCGAAGGACGACCGCCGGTTCATCGCCCCCCGCCGGGGCGTGGTGAGCCATCACGAAGACATCCGCCATCGCTATGCCATGCTGCGCGACCCCGAGCACCCGCCGGCCCCCCAGCGCCCGGTGACGCTGGTCGAAGCCCGGGGCGCGGGCAACCCCGAGGTGGCCCGGCGGCGCACCGACACCCCGCCGGGGGTGCTGGTGGTCGACGACTACCTGCACCCCGACGCCTGCGAACGCATCACCCGCTACACGCTCGACGCGCCCGGCCGGCCGCTGCGGGTGCTCGACCACGACCGCTCCGATGGCGACACGCTGGTCATGCGGACGAGCGACAAGCGCATCACCGAGAAGGTGCGCATCGACGGCATCGCCCCCGAGATGCTGGCCCTGTTCACCGACGTCTATGGCCACCGGCTCGAGCCGTTCTACGGGGTCGAGTTCGAGTGGTTCGAGCGGCCCCAGATCCTGCGCTACGGGCCGGGTGGCAAGTACCACGCCCACGCCGACGCCGAGCATTACGACCGGGAGGCGAAGCGCTTCGTGCGGGCCCAGGACCGGGACTACAGCGTGCTGGTCTACGTCAACGACGGCTACGAGGGCGGGGCGATCGCCTTCCCCCGGCTGGACTACGAGGTGCGCCCCGAGCCGGGCATGCTCATCGCCTTCCCCAGCGACCACCGCTTCGAGCACGCCGCCCGGCCGACGACCGCCGGCACCCGCATCGCCCTGGTGAGCTGGGGCGCGGTGCGGGGCACCCCCCGGGTCCGCCCCCGGCCGCCCTATGGGGCGGTCATCTTCCGGCCGCGGTGACCATGGCCCGGACCTTCCACGTCAACCGCTCGAAGCTGCTCGTCGCCGCGCTCGAAGCCCGGGGCTGGGTCGCCGCCGAGGCCGACGCCGAGGCCGATCTGGCGATGTGGGACCCCTATCGCACCGCGCCCCGGCGGGGGCGATTGCAGACACTCGAGCGGCGGGACGCCAACCGCATCGACGGCAAGCGCCCGCTGTTCACCGCCCTGCGCGCCGCCGGCGAGGCCGGCCTGATGCCCGACACCTGGCTCGACCTCGAGCGCTGGCGCCGGGACGCCCCGAGCGGCGGGCCGTGGTACGTCAAGGCCAGCCACCTGTCGGGCGGACGAGGCATCGAGTGCGTGCCCGACGCCGATGGCATCGCCGCCGCGCTGGATGCCATCCGGGGCGCGTGTGTCATCCAGCGGGGGGTGGCCGATCCCATGCTGATCGACGGGCGCAAGGCCACCGTGCGGACCTACGTGCTGTGGCGGGGCGACGGGCGACACCTCGTCTTCGGCGAGTCGCTGTTCATCCTCCAGCCGAGGCCGTGGGATCCGGCCGACCTCGACCCCGAGGTGCAGTTCCTGCACCGCAAGCCCGGCTACCGGTCGAGCGACGATCACCCGGGCTACCCCGCGCTGCACCGGCGCATCGCCGACGCCAGCCGGCGCACGCTCGCCGCCCTCGCCCCCCGCCTCGACGCCCGGGGCGACGCCGGCCGGTTCCAGCTCCTCGGCTTCGACTACCTGCCCGACGCCGGGGGCACCCCGTGGCTCATCGAGATCAACGCCTGGCCCAACTTCGGCTGGCGCGAGCGGGCGACGCAGCGGGCGGTCAAGCACCGCCTGATGACCGACTTCGCCCGGCTCGCCGAGGGCCTGCTCGACGGCGCGCCGCCCGACCTCGGCCGCTTCACGCCGCTCGACGGTGGATCGTAGACGGGCTGTGTCCTCCAGCCGGGTTGGCGTATCGTCTGGCGAGCCGCGGCGGCGCGGCCGCACGACAGGAGGTGTCATGAGGCATGGGTTCCCGCTCTCAGCGCAGTTGGCGTCGCTGGCGCTGCTGACGCTCGCTCTGGTCGGCTGTGACGACGACGAGGCGAGCGCCGACCCGGCGGATGCCATGCGCGCCATGGACATGACTCCGGTCGCGATGGACATGACATCCGACGGAGACGCCGCCCGCGACATGGCACCTGCGGGTGACGCGATCCCGGACGCGGCGCCCGACATGGCGCCCGAGGTGGACTACGACATCCCGCCGCCGCCCGAGCTGCCGCCGCCCGGCGCGTGTGACGACTCGCAGCTCCCGGCGGTGATGGCTCATGGCTTCCTGGCGGCGGGCGATACGTGGTCGGCGCACGTGCAGCGCTTCGCGGCCAACGGGCACTGCGTCGATCGCTACCACGCCTTCGACTGGAACACGCTGGTGATGGATCCCGCGCCGCACGTCGAGGCGCTCGACGCCTTCATCGACGCGGTCCGGGCGCAGCACGGGGTCGAGCAGGTCGACCTGATGGGGCACTCGGCGGGCGGGCGGCTGGGGTATGCCTACCTGGCCGATCCGGCGCGGGCGGCGAAGGTGCGGGCCTACGTGCACACGGCGAGCTTCCCCGAGGAGGCGCCCCCGACGCCCGAGGGCGCCGGGACCCGCACGCTGAACCTGTGGTCCGACGCCGACTTCGCGGTGGAGGGGGCCGACATCCCGGGGGTGGAGAACGTCACCCTCGAGGGGGTCGACCACTACGCGGTGGCGACGGCGGCCGAGGCGTTCTCCACCGTCTACGGGTTCTTGTACGGCGCGCCGCCGGCCACCACCGACCGGGCGCCGGCCGAGATCCCGGTGGTCGAGGGGCGGGTGCTCACCCTGGGCGAGAATCGGATCGAGGTGGGGGCGGTGGTCGACGTGTGGCCGCTCGATCCGGCGACGGGGCAGCGGGCGGGCCCGGCGCCCCGGGCCCGGTTCGTGACCGACGAGGCCGGGCGCTGGGGGCCGTTCGCCGCCGAGCGCGAGGTGCCCTACGAGCTGCACGTGCGGCCGGCGGGCGACGGGCGGCCGGTGCGCTTCTATCGGCCGCCGTTCGCCGGGGACGACCCGCTGCTGTACCTGCGCACGCTGCCCGGGCCGGGATCGACGGCGGGGCTGATCCTGACCCAGATCGACTTCGGGGCCGAGGGCACGGTGATGGTGGTCTTCTCGTCGACCCGGGCGATCGAGTTCGGGGTGGACGATCTGCGCGTCGACGGGGCATCGGTGCTGACCGCCGCGCTGGCCCCGCCGGAAGAGACCCTGATCGCGCTGTTCGTCTACGACCAGGGCGGGGACGGCATGCCCGGGCGCACCAACCCGATCTTCGAGCAGTTCCCCTTCCTGCAGATGCTCGACCTGCCCATCGGGGCCGACCCGGCGGCGAGCGTCGAGGTGCGGCTGGGCGATCAGGTGGTGCGCATGCCCCGCTGGCCGGCCGATCCCGAGGGGGCGATCATCGCGATCTTCGATCCGACGGAGCAGCGATAGCCGGGCGTGGTGGCCGGGCTTGACAGCGGGCGGCGGGCGGCGAAGACTGCCCGACTCGACCTCGTGCTCCGGCTCCGGGAGGCCCCATGGCCCGTCGCTCTCTCTCCGGTGTGCAGCCGTCCGGTCTGCTGCACCTCGGCAACTACTTCGGCGCGATCCGCACCCACGTCGCCCGGCAGGACGACGCGTATTACTTCATCGCCGACTTCCACGCGCTGACCACCACCCACGACCCGGCGGTGCTGCGGCAGAACGTGTTCGACGTGGCGGCGACCTACCTCGCCCTGGGGCTCGACCCCGAGCGGGCGGTCCTGTGGCGGCAGTCGGACGTGCCCGAGGTGCAGGAGCTGGCCTGGCTGCTGGCGACGGTGACCGGCATGGGGCTGCTCGAGCGGGCCCACAGCTACAAGGACAAGGTCGAGCGCGGCATCTCGGCGTCGGTGGGGCTCTTCTACTACCCGGTGCTGATGGCGGCCGACATCCTGGCGTTCGACAGCGACGTGGTGCCGGTGGGCAAGGATCAGGTGCAGCACCTCGAGATGACCCGGGACATGGCGCAGTCTTTCAATGCGCGCTACGGGGAGGTCTTCAAGCTGCCCAAGGTCGAGCTGGGCGTGCCCGAGCCGGTGCCCGGCATCGACGGGGCGAAGATGTCGAAGAGCTACGACAACCACATCCCGATCTTCCCGGCGAGCCGCAAGGCGCTGAAGAAGCGGGTGATGGCGATCAAGACCGACTCGACCCCGATGGAGGATCCCAAGGATCCCGACACCTGCACGGTCTTCGCGCTGTATGCCCTGTTCGCCGACGCGGCGCAGCAGGCCGAGATGCGGGCGAAGTACGCCGGGGGCGACTACGGGTACGGGCACGCCAAGCTGGAGCTGCTCGAGCTGATCGAGGCGCACTTCGCCGACGCCCGGACGCGGTACGCCGAGTTCGAGAAGCACCCCGACCGGGTCGAGGAGATCCTGCGGGCCGGCGCCGAGCGGGCGCGGCCGGTGGCCCGGGCGGTGCTGGACCGGGCCCGGGCGGCGTGTGGTCTGGCCTGAGCGGCCGGGTCGGCCGCCTCGACTCAGCGGGCGCGGAACGTGATCCGGCCCCGGGTGAGGTCGTAGGGCGAGACCTCGAGGGTGACCTTGTCCCCGGGCAGGATGCGGATGAAGTACTTGCGCATCTTGCCGGAGACATGGGCCAGGACCGGCTCGGGCAGCTCCGGGACCTCGACCTTGAACATCGCGTTGGGCAGCGGCTCGAGGACCTTGCCTTCGAACGTCAGCGCTTCTTCCTTGGGCAACTTGGGCTCTCCAGATTGAGCGAATGGCGTGCGGCCGCCACCCCGGCGGGGTGCTTCACGGCCGCCATGCGTTGCGCAGTTTAGCGGTGCGGGCGGCTTTCGCAACCCCCATCGCCCGGTCGACGCCGTTTGTTCACGGGTCGGGGGGCGCCGGGCGGGCCCTCAGGTGAACGCGTTGTGCCCGGTCAGCGCCCGGCCGATGGCCAGGGTGTGCACCTCATGGGTGCCCTCGTAGGTGTAGACGCTCTCGAGGTTGGCCATGTGCCGCATGATGGGATACTCGGCCATGATGCCGTTGCCCCCGAGGATGCCCCGGGCGGTGCGGGCGATGTCGAGCGCGGCGCCGACGTTCTCCCGCTTGGCGAGGCTGACCTGGATCGGGCTGAGCCGGCCGGCGTCCTTGAGCGTCGCGAGGTGCTGGCTGAGCAGGTGGCCCTTGACGATGGTGGCGCCCATCTCGACCAGCTTCTGCTGAGTGAGCTGGAAGCCGGCGATGGGCCGGCCGAACTGCACCCGCTCCCGACTGTAGGCCAGCGCGGCGTCGTAGCAGGCGAGCGCCGCGCCCAGCGCGCCCCACGAGATGCCGTAGCGGGCCTGGGTCAAGCACGACAGCGGGCCCTTGAGCCCCTGCACCCCGGGCAGCACGTTGGCCTCGGGCACGAAGCAGTCTTCGAGCACGATCTCGCCGGTCCACGAGGCGCGCAGGCTCATCTTGTCCCGCATCTTGGGGGTCGAGAAGCCCTCGAACCCGCGCTCGACGAGGAACCCGCGGATGGTCTTCGCGTCGCCGTCGTCGACCTTGGCCCAGACGATGGCCACCCCGGCGATGGGGGCGTTGGTGATCCACATCTTGGCCCCGTCGAGCACCCACCCGCCGTCGGCCTTGCGGGCCCGGGTGCGCATCGAGCCGGGGTCGCTGCCGCTGTCGGGCTCGGTGAGGCCGAAGCAGCCGATCAGCTCGCCGGTGGCCATCCGGGGCAGGAAGCGCTGCTTCTGCGCGTCGCTGCCGAACCTCCAGATGGGGTACATGCACAGCGCGCCCTGCACGCTCGCGAAGCTGCGCAGGCCGCTGTCGACGTACTCCAGCTCGCGCATGATCAGGCCGTAGGCGGTGGCGTCGAGGCCGGCGCAGCCGTAGCCGGTGAGGTTCGCCCCGAGCACCCCGAGCTCGCCGATGGCCGGGATCAGGTCGTCGGGGAAGGTCTCGTCGAGGTAGCACCGGGCGACCCGCGGTTCGAAGACCTCCCGGCTGAAGGCGCGCACCGCGTCGCGCACCATGCGCTGCTCTTCGGTCCATATCGACTCGACGGCGAAGAGGTCGAGCAGGGGCGTGGGGTCGCTCATCGGGCGGGATCTCCGGGTCGTCCGGTGGGGTCACCGGGGCGCTCGGCCGATCGGTCCGGGGTCTCGATGGACTCGGCGGCCGGGCGCTCGGTGGATTGCTCGGCGCGCTCGCCGGGGCGCTGCGCCAACGCTTCGAGCACCTCGGTGGCGACCATCTCGGCGAGCACGGCGTAGAGCAGGTCGCCTTCGGTCGGATCGGCGGCGGCGGGGTCGCCGGTGTAGGCCCGGTGCATGCCGGCGTCGACGAAGCGATCGGTCCCGGCGGCGATGGCCTTGCTCAGGCTGATGTCGAGCGGCGGCAGGCCCCGGGCGGTCTGCATGTCGACCTGCTCGGGCGCGGTGGCCAGCATCAACGAGCCTTCGTAGCGCCCGGCGTGACACGCCCCGCTCTTGAACTCGGCCCCGAGGCGGCTGCCCCAGCGGCGGTCGGTGACCTTGGCCGCCGAGACGGTGTGCGGCCCGTAGGCCCCGCCGATCGCCTCGCAGGCGGCGTCGAGCGCTTCGAACTGGCCCGGCTCGAGGTGGTGGTTGACCAGCGCGACGTGGGCGAAGCCGTCGTCGAGGAACCGGGCGGCGCCCCCGGCGATGACCGCGACGAGGGCCTCAGCGGGGATCGAGATCGCGCCGGGGAAGCCTTCGGCGAAGTCGGTGACCCCGTAGGGCAGGCTGGGGGCGACGACGGCGAACAGGCCGGCGGCCCGCAGCCGCAGCGCCGCCCGGCGGGCGTTCTCTTCGGCGAGCAGGGTGTCGGTGGCGAGCGGCAGGTGCGGCCCGTGGGGCTCGACGCTGCCGACGGGCCACACCACCACCGCGTCGTCGGCCGCGGCGAGCGCCTCGGCGAGCGTGGTCGTGGTGTAGCGGGCCAGTTCGAGCGGTCGGCTCATATGCATCCTCGCGTCGCCTGTGGCGCAAGCGCCCCCATCAATCGCGCGGCAGCCGCTTCTTGTCCACCTTGCCCCGGTCGTTACGAGGCAGTGACTCGACGAAGACGACCTCCCGGGGATATTTGTACCGCGCCAGCCGGGTCCGGACCCAATCCTTCAGGGCCTCGGCCAGCGCCTCCGATCCGACCTCGCGGCTCTCGACGACTGCCCGGGTCGACATCAGCCCCTCGCGCTCGACCCCGATCACCGCCGCCTCGACCACCGCCGGGTGCTCGGCGAGGCAGTGCTCGATCTCGAGCGGGCTGACCCACTGCCCGCTGACCTTGAGCAGGTGATCGGCCCGGCCGCGGAACCAGTAGTAGCCGTCCGCGTCGACCCGGAACAGATCCCCGGTGCGGCACCAGTGGCCGTGGAAGGTCTTCCAGCTCTTGTCGCGGTCGAGCCAGTAGCCCAGCGCCACGCTGTCGCCCTTGATCCACAGCACCCCGTCCTCGCCGACCGGCACCGGCTCGGCCCCCGGACCCTCGGCATCGGCCGGCAGGATCCGGGCCTCGTAGCCCTCGACGATGCGGCCGAGTGAGCCCGGCTTCACGTCGCCGGGGCGGTTGGTGATGTAGATGTGAAACATCTCGGCGCTGCCGATGCCGTCGTAGACCGGCACGTCCCACCGGGCGGACCACCGGTCGAGCAGCGCCGGAGGCAGCGCCTCGCCGGCCGACAGCGTCCACTTCAGGCTCGACAGGTCGATGGGCGAGCGGGCGTCGGCCTCGAGCAGCCGCGACATGAGCGTCGGCACGTTGGTCAGCGCGGTGGCCCGATAGTGCTCGACGGCCCACGCGATGCGATCGGCGGTGGGCTTCTCGACGAAGAGCCCGCACGAGGCGCCGACCGCGAAGGGGAACATCAGGTTGGTGCCGGTGGCGTAGCCGAAGAACAGCCGGGGCACGCTGACGCAGACGTCGTCCTCGTGGTAGCCGATGGTGTCCTTGGCGTAGACCTCGGTGTTGAACGCGAAGTCGCGGTGGCAGTGCATCGCCGCCTTGGGCCGGCCGGTGCTGCCGCTGGTGAACAGCCAGATGGCGGGGGCATCCCGCCGGGTGGGCTCGACGGACCCCGGGGCGCAGCCGGCGATGCGGGTGGCGAGGCAGCGGGGGTCGGACAGCTTCGCCTCGGGGTCGTCGAAGGTGCCGCCGTCGGGCACCACGAGCACCTCGGCCTTGGGCGCGTCGCCCCAGGCAGCGTCGAGCCGGGCGGCGACCTCGGCGGTGGTGACCACGACCCGGGGGCGCACGTAGTCGACGACGTGGTCCAGATCGGCGGTCTTCGTGAGCGGGTTGCCCATCGCGACGACCGCCCCCGCGCCGAGGGTGCCGAAGAAGGCCCAGGCGAAGGGCGGGGTGTCGGGCAGAACGATGTAGACCCGCTCCTCGGGGCGCAGGCCCAGCCCGCGCAGGGCGGTGATCGTGCGCCGGGTGCGGTCGGCCACCTCGGCGTAGGTCCAGGTGCGGTCGCCGAAGCGCAGGGCGATCCGCCCGCCGCGGCCCTCGGCGATACGCTCGAAGAGGTAGTAGTCGGCGAGGTTGAGCGGGTCGGGCAGGGCGGGGCTCATCGGCAGCTCCCTCGGTGGCGTCGTCGTTGACGGGGTACGATGTCGGGCGACCCGCCGTCAATCACCGCGGGCGGGCACCGTTTGACAGGACCCCGGGCCGGTGCGAGATTGCCGCGGTCGGGCCACCGCCCGGGGGAAGGAGCCGCCCATGGAGTTCAACTGCCCACAGTGCAATACACCCCACGCGTTCCCCGACGATCAGATCCCCGAGGCGGGCATCGTCGTCGCCTGCACCCATTGCGAGTCGCACATCACGCTCGACCGCAACGGCGTCCGGGGTGAGGATCCGACCGAGGCGATCGAGATGGTCAAGGCCGACGCCCCGGCCGCGGCCCCGGCTCCGCCCGCCGCGCCCCCCGGGCCGCCCGCCTCGGCGCCGCCCCCGCCGACGCCGACGCCGACCCCGACCCCGACCCCCGCGCCGCCGGGGAGCTGGCCCCAGCCGGGTCCGGCCCCCGCGCCCCAGAGCGGCTGGCCTCAGCCGGGGCCGTCCCCCGCCCCGGGCCCCAGCCTGGAGAAACCCGCCGCGCCGGCCGACGCGCCGGACGACAGCGTCGGCAACCGCCTCTCATCGGCGTTCGGCTCGGCCATGGGCGCCGCCTCGCGGGCCTTCGACGACGCCGCCGGCGAAGAGATGGCCGCCGAGGACGACGTGCCCGAGGGGCTGCGCTTCCCCGGCTTCGCGCCGGGCGACGCGGGGCCGTGGACCTGGCGCGATCTGCCGCGGGCGTTCGTGGGCCTGCTCGACGTGCGCCGGGTGGCGTTCACCGCGGTGGGCCTGTGGCTGGCGCTGGTCGCCTTCCTGCTCGTCAAGTGGCTGGGCAGCAAGATCGGATTCCTGACCACCGTGCTCGACGTGGTCGCCTGGGCCTTGCTCATCGTCGGCTTCGCCCTGGTCACCGCGGTGATGTCCTTCGTATGCCACCAGACGGTCATCGAGCGGCGCGCGTCGTCGATCAAGGCCGGGGTGGGCTGGGTCAAGAGCTGGATCAAGAGCGTCGCGGGCACCCCGCTGGCGTTCGCCGGGGTCATCGCCGGAGCGGTGCTGATCGAGGCGCTGCTGGGGCTGGTGGGGCGCATCCCGGTCGTGGGACCGATCGTGTGGGGGCTGACCAGCCCGGTGACGGTGCTGCTCAGCGTGGCCAGCGGGCTGGTCGCGGTGGCCCTGGTCTACAGCCTGCCGCTGTACGTGCCGGTCATCTACAACGAGAAGACCGGGCCCGCCGAGACCCTCAAGCGCCTGCTCTCGCTCTTCCGGGGCCACGGGCTGCGGCTGGTGGGGCACCTGATGCTGTCGGCGCTCATGATCGGGCTGGCGGTCGCGGTCACCCTGGCGCCCGCCCTGCGGCTGGGGCGGACCTTCACCGACAACGCGGTGGCCAACGCGATGGGCGACAACCTCGGCGGGCTGTTCGTCAAGGCCCCGGGCGTCTTCCAGGGGCCGCTCGTGGCGCTGGTGACCCCCGCCGGCGCCCCGGCCGATCCCGGCTTCGGGCACACCCTGGGCGGCATCCTAGGCGGGATCGGCAGCGCGCTGCTGCCGGCGCTGGTGCTGGCGGTGGTCGTGCTCGTGCAGTACACCGCCGGCTGCATCATCTACAGCATCGTCACGGGCCGGCAGAAGGTCTGAGCGGCTGTATTCCAGCCGGGCGTCAGCGCAAGGCCGGTGACCCGAGGGCGTGACCCACGAACCTGCGGCCCCCCGGGCCAACCCCACGGACGGGCGTCGCGGCGGGTCGTCCGTCTGCCCTCGACGCATGAGATGGATCCCACTCAGCGCAGCGATGCTCGGCGTCTCTGCCGCGCCTGTGACGGCCCACCCGGCGCCATCGGCCTGCCTCGCGCCCACCGAGCCGCCGCCGTGCCCGGCCCCTGCGCTCCTCGCATGCGGCGCCTGCCAGCCCGGCGCCGTCGACGCAGAGACCCCCGCCGCTCGACCCGCCCCGCCGGGCCTGCTCCATGCCTCGCTCGAAGCGGCCATCGGCCTGGGTCACACGCTGATCGGCATCGGCGACGGTGGGGACAACTCGCGGCTCTACATGTGGTTGGCATCTTGTCCCGGGCCTTCGAACAAGTGGTTGGCACCTATCTCGGCACCTATCTCGGGCCTTCGAACAAGTGGTTGGCACCTATCTCGGGTGGTTGGGACCTATCTCGCACCTATCTCGGTCCTGTAGAGTGCGCATGCACGGCCGCCCGAGAGCGCCCGTCTAAACCCTGCTCAACTGGCGATGCGCACCATGGCTCGCCGAAATGCTGTTCGCGCTGGCGTGTTCGATCAGCGAAGCCGGGCGACGACCCGACGTCGAGATCGTGCGGCACGCAGCCATGGAGACGAATGGTCCCGTATCCTCGCTGACCTCGAAGCGGCAGCCGCCAAGTTCCTCGAACACTTCGACGACGAGGCCGATGCCCTCGAGCGCCTGGACTGACGCACTGTCAACCACCTGTAGAGCGCCCGCGAGAGGCGCGAGAGGTGTCGAGCACCTGTAGAGCGCCGGGTTGGTGACCGGGCTTTGACCGGCCTTGACCGGGCTCGGGCATGGCGCCGAGGCCCGCTCTCGACTCACATTCTGCGACCCTTCGCCCCTTGTCGGCCACCCTCGCCACGTCGCCCGCCCAGCCACCCCGACGAGACACACCACGCCCTCCGCGCCCGAGACGCCACCGACACCCGCGTCGTGACCGAATACATCGGCCTCGGCGGCGGCTACCCGCCGGGCGCCGGCGCCATGCGCACCGGCCGGCACCCCTCGGGTGGGAACCCACACGCCGCGATCCCCGCCCGCAGCGCCTCCATCGCCGACCGATACGTCGCGACGAACGCCCGATACGCTTCCCACCAAGCCACCCGCTGCGCCCGGCTGCTCGCATGAACCGCCGGCGCCGGGCTGCGCTTGCTCTTCTCCGGCCGGTCGTGCGGCCTGACCCGCAGCACGCCCGCCGGCCCCAGCACCCGCCCCGTGGCCGGATACCGCGCCTCGGCCACCTTCACCAACTCGCGCCACTGGCCGCGCAGTTCATCCACCGTCAACCCCGCCCACATCGGCGGCGGCGTCAGCGCCACGACCCGCGGCTCGGCGACGTCGGCGAGCACCGGCCGCCGCCCGCGCTTGCCCTTCGGCCGGGCCGCCCACGCCTTCTGCATCCGGTAGAGCCGCGTCCGGTCGTACCACACGCCGACCAGCGGCCTGCCCGTCGTCACCGCCTGGATCCACGGCACGCCCGGCCAATCCGCTGCCCGGCGAACCAGGCCGGCCTTCGTCGCCTGCCCCGCCAGATACACCAGCCGCTCGAACAGCGTCGCCTCGTCGAGGATCGGAATGTCGCTCGACCGCCGCTCCCAGTGGCCGCCCGGCCAGTCGTAGAGCTCGCCCAGCTCTTTCGACAGATTGGTCCGCACATGGCAGACCCAGGCCGCCTTGACCTCGGCGCTGCGAAAGGCCATCACCAAGTGGATGTGGTTGCAGGTGCCCCCTGCGAAGTACAGCCGCACATCGTCGCCGTACAACCGCATGGCCTGCCCGATCACCCCGACGATCCGCCGGTTGGCCTCCCGCCCCGGGCGCATCAGATACCGCGCCTGGGCGCACCTCCACGTCAGCTCCACCGGCTGGAAGCTGTGCGCCACATACCTCAACCGTCGACTCATCTCGACCTCCGATCGCTCGAAGGCTCCATCGATCAGCCGCGGCGATTGTTGCGCACTTTCTACCCGAGACCTCCCCGGATCCCGCCCCTCGGGGCCCCGCCGGGTACCACAGCGCCCCTGATCGAGCGCGAGACGCCACCCCCTCAGGGGCGGCGCCCACCCACGACCCCCTTCGAGGGGTCATGGGCGATGGGCACGCACCGCGAGATCGCTGGCGAGGGGGACCACGCGATGAGCGCGCCGGGTCAAGACCACCGGGACCCGGCCCGTGCCCATGAGCGCCGGATCGCCGACTGCCCCGAACCGGCGCTCACCGATGGTCGCCGTCGGGTCGCGGTGGCCCTCGACGGCGCCGGCCCCTACCCGGTGACGCCGGGATCGCCGCCGCGGGGCAGGCGCCGCCGGGCGACCTCCGCGACGAGCTGCCCGCAGAGCCACCCGCCGGTGGGCGCGCCCTCCAAAAAGCCCCTGGGCGGCGGTGGTGGTCGGACGCAGCCCCCAGCACCGGCGCCCGGCGGGTGTCAGCGGCGTCGACGGCGCGTAGATCATGCGGTCGACGCAGCCGCCCGATGGAGGCGCTCCACCCGACACCGCCGCCCCGCGCCGAGCTCGAGCCCCTCGCTCACCCGGCGCCGGCCTTCGAAGCCGATCCGCGGCGCCGCGCCCCATCGACGACCGCCCCTCGACGGCGCTCCCGCGGCTGTCGCCCACCGCTGATCGCTGGCCAAGGGCCCTGCCGGACGGGCGTCGCTCGACTCGACCCGCCGCGCGGCGCCGTTTTCGTCCGCCGCGTCCACCGACCATCGCCCCCCGCCGGCCCTCGCCGATGGGCGGCGGCCGACACCGACCGCCGGACCGCGCCCGGCGGGCACCGCCGGTCGGTGCATCATCTCGGCGACTCGCCGGGCGGAGACCCCCTGCCCGGGGCGAAGGGGATGGGGTGGGCTCACCCGAAGATGCCCGGCCCGGCCCGGCGCGTGCTCGACCGTGTCTCGTGGGCGAGCTCTCGACAAAAATCGACGCTCGACTGATCCGATCCGATCCGGGCCCGTAGAGCGCCGCCGTCACGACAACGGCACGGCAGGATACGCCCCATGCGCAGCCCGATCTCCGCCTCTCTCCTCTCCTTCGCCCTCGCCGCCTCGGCGGCCGGACTCGCCGGGTGCGGGTCCCACGGATCCTTCGTCGAGACCGACAGCGCCCTCGGGCGGGTGGTCGTCTACCGCAACGGCATCGCCTACTACGAGCGCCGGGCCCGGCCCACCGGCGACGCGCTGGTCCTCACCGTGCCCCAGGACAAGGTCGACGACTTCCTCAAGTCGCTGACGGTGACCGACGCCGCCAGCGGCGAGACGGTCCCGGTCTCCTACCCCACCCGCGGCGCCAGCCGGGGCGAGCAGGTCGACATGACCTTGCAGCTCCCCCCCGGCACCGGCGACGAGCTGGTCATCACCTACATCACCGACGCCCCGGCCTGGAAGCCGAGCTACCGCCTCGTCGTGAGCGACGGGGGCCAGGTCGAGGTGCAGGGCTGGGCCATCGTCGACAACACCACCGGCGAGGACTGGTCCCAGGTGCGGGTCGGGGTCGGGGCCAGCTCGGCGCTGTCCTTCCGCTACGACCTGCGCTCGGTGGTGCACGTGCACCGGGAGACCCTCGGCGGGCAGACCGCGTTCGCCGTCGCCCCGCCGACCGGCGGCGCGGTGCACGGCAGCGGCGCGAGCAAGGGCGGTGAGGCGGTGGCCCTCGCGCTGGGCGACGACGTGCTCGACCGGGCTCGGGCGGTGCACAGCGCGCCGGGGGCGGCCCTGGTGCAGACCGAGGTCGTCGAGGCGATCGCCGAGAAGCAGGAGGACGAGGCGAGCGACGATCTGATGGGCGGCGCGCGGTCGCGCCCCGCCCGCCGCCCGGCCCCCACCGAGGCGCCGGCCCGCGACGCCCGGGCGGCTCAGGCCGACCACCGCATCGCCGGCCTCGCCAACCGCCTGGCCCGCAGCGGGGAGTCGGTGGTCATCGAGGGCTACCGGGCGGCGCACCAGGGCGACGCGGTGGCCCTCGAGCGGGCCCACTTCGTGCGCAACCGGCTCATCGAGCTGGGGGTGGCTCCGGGCCGGGTGCAGGTGCAGAGCCGGGGCCACGTGCCCGGCCAGCCGGCGGGGGTGAAGATGCGCCTGATCGCCGCCGCGCAGGCCGCCGAGGCCAAGGCCGACCCGGTCGGTGAGAGCCACTTCGAGTCCCAGGCGCCGATGACCATCCCCCGGGGCACCAGCGCGATGGTCGCGGTGCTCGACGCGGGCACCGCCGGCGAGGTGGTCTACGTCTACAACCCGGACGGCGAGCGGGGCGACGGGCGCTACGCGTTCAAGGCGGTGCGCTTCCAGAACCCCACCGACTCGACCCTCGAGGCGGGCCCGGTCACCGTCTACGGCGCCCAGCGCTTCATCGGCGAGGGCATCACCGAGTCCATCCCCCCTGAGGCGACGGCCCTCATCCCGTTCGCCCTCGACCGTCAGGTCGCCGTCGAGCGGGCCGCCGAGACCCGGGAGTCCATCGAGCGGGTCATCGGCGTCGACCGGGGCGTCTTCACCGCCGAGCTGCGCCACACCCGGCGCTCGACCTACACCGTCACCAACCGGGGGCACGACACCGTCACCGTCTTCCTGCGGCACACCGTCGGCGACGGCTGGACCCTCGGCGAGGCCCCCGAGCTGTTCGAGAAGCAGGGCGAGGCCCACCTGTTCGCGGTGCAGGTGGCCCCCGGCGCGACCGAGGCGGTGGACGTCGAGGCGTGGACCCCGATGCAGCGCACCCTCGACCTGCGGGCCGGGGCGGGAGTCGACCTGATGCGGGGCTGGCTCGAGACCGGGCCCACCGACCAGCGGTTCGTCGACGCGGTGCGCACGCTGCTCGGCATCCACGACCGCATCGTGGCCCACCACACCCGCATCGAGACCACCCGGGCCCAGCTCGTCGAGCTGCGCCAGCGCAGCGCCGAGCTGACCGCCCAGATCGAGCGCCTCGACGGGACCCGCGGCGGGCGCACGCTCGAGAAGCACCTGCAGAAGAAGCTCGTCGAGATCAGCGAGCGCATCCAGCAGGCCACCGTCGAGACGGTCACCGTGCAGGAGGAGCTGATGCTGGCCCGCATCCGCTTCCAGGACGCCGCCGCCGAGCTGACCCTCGAGCGGCCGAAGAGCGAGCAGCTCTCCCGCCGCTGAGCGCCCCCATCCCCCGCCCCCGCTGCGCGGATAGGGCAGACAAATTCCCGCGATTGCGCAATAATCCCGTGAGAGGGGAATTTTCAGGGGGGAGGACCCAGCCATGCTCCTGCGCTTTCTGGCGCCGGGGGTCGCGCTGCTGTGGATGCTCGCCGCCGTCGGATGCGACGACGCGGCGACACCCGGCGGCGACCCCGACGGCGCGCCCCCGGCCGACATGCGGCCGGATCCCGAGGTCGGGCCCGATCCCGACGCCGCCCGCCCGGACGGCGGGCCACCACCCGACAGCGGACCACCACCGGACATGCGGCCGCCGCCGGACGCCGCGCCCGACGCGATGCCCGACGCCGCGCCGCCGACCCCCGGCGCGCCGAACGTCGTCGCCGGCGGGGCCCGCCGGGCCACCGACCGCTTCCAGATGACCGTGACCGTGGGCGGCCCCGCCCCGACCTCGGCCGTAGAGAGCCCCCGATTCCGCGCCCGGATCGGCGTGGGCATCCCTTCCATCGACACCGCCGGAGCCCCGTGATGCGTCGCTTCATCCGCCTGATGTCCGCCGCGCTCGCCGCGGCTCTCCTGATTCCGGCCGTCGCCCTCGCGGTGCCGGCCACCGTGCCCGTCCAGGGCGTCCTGCAGGACGCCGACGGCGCCCCGATCGCCGGCGATCTGCCGGTGGAGTTCAACCTGTACGCCGACGCCGCCGGCGAGGCCCTGGTGTGGACCGAGACCCGCCAGGTGAGCTTCGACCGGGGCTTCTTCACCCTCGACCTGGGCGCCGACGAGCCGCTGGACGCCGGCCTCTTCCGGGACAACGCCGCCGGGCTGTGGCTCGGCATCGCGGTCGACGGGGACGACGAGATGGCGCTGGTCGCGATCGGCACCGCGCCGTTCGCCGGCTTCGCCGAGTACGCCGGCGAAGCCGCGACGGCGGCCAACGCCGAGACCGCCGCCACCGCCGCCACCGCCGATCGGGCGACGGTGGCCGACAGCGCCGACGACGCCGCGCTGCTCGGCGGGGTGGCGGTCGACGACCTCGCCCGGGCCGATCACACCCACCCGTTCGCCGCGCTGACCGACATCCCTGCGGGGCTGGCCGACGGCGACGACGACACCACCTACGCCGCCGGCGACGGGCTGACCCTGGCCGACGGCAGCTTCGCGCTGCGCCCGTGCGCGGCGGGCGAGGTCCTGGTCGGCTCGGACGCCGGCTGGGTGTGCGCTGCCGGCGAGACGCTCTCCCCGGCGGTGGGCGCCGAGCTGGTCGGCACCGATCTGGTGATCACCGACGGCGTGGGGGTGAGCGTCGTCGATCTGGCCGCGCTGGTGGCCGACGGGGACGCCGATCCGGCCAACGAGCTGCTCATCGGCGCCGCGCTCGAGGACGCGACGCTGGTGCTGACCGACGCCGGCGGCGAGACCCGGGTCGACCTGGGCGCGCTCATCCCCGACGCCGCGCTGGCGGTGACCGCGGCCGCGCTGGAGGACACGACGCTGACCCTCAGCCGGGGGGCCGATCCGGCCGACGCCCTCGCCGTCGATCTGGCCCCGCTGGTGCCGGTGGACGGCGACAGCGACCCGACCAACGAGCTGCTGCAAGGCGGCGCGCTGAACGGCACCGTGCTCACCTTCAGCGACGCGGGCGGCGACGTATCGGTCGATCTGGCGGCGCTGACCCCCGAAGAGCTGGACGGCGACCCGCTCAACGAGGTCCTGCAAGCGGCGATGCTCGCCGGGGCCGACCTCGTGCTCACCGACGCCGGTGGGCAGTACACCGTCGACCTGAGCAGCCTGATCGACGACGCCGACGCCGACGCGGCCAACGAGCTCATCCGGGCGGCGGCCTTCGACGGGGCGGTGCTCACCATCAGCGACGCGGGCGGCGACTACGCGATCGATCTGAGCGGGCTGGGCGACGACGCCGACCCCGACCCCACCAACGAGCTGCTCACCGGCGCCAGCTTCAACGGCGGCGTGCTCACCCTGGCCGACGCCGGCGGTCAGCGGCAGGTCGACCTGAGCGCGCTGGTCGACGACGCCGACCCCGACCCCACCAACGAGCTGCTCACCGGCGCCAGCCTGAACGGCAGCGTCCTGACGCTCGCCGACAACGGCGGCCAGCGGCAGGTCGAGCTGGGGTCGTTGATCGACGACGCCGACGCCGACCCGGCCAACGAGCTGCTCACCGGCGCCAGCCTGAACGGCACGACGCTGAGCATCGAGGACGCCGGCGGCCAGCGGCAGATCGAGCTGGCATCGCTGATCGACGACGCCGACGCCGACCCCACCAACGAGCGCATCACCGGCGTATCGCTCGACGGCACGGTGCTGCGCATCGAGGAGGGCGGCGCCGCGCAGCAGGTCGATCTGGCGGGGGTCGCCAGCGACGACCAGACCCTGAGCATCGACGGGGCGAGCGGCGCGCTGACCATCTCGGAGGGCAACACGGTGAACGTGTGGCAGGGCGCCTTCGTGCTCAGCTCGAACCTGGGCATCAGCGAGGACGACATCGCCTTCGCCGACTCGGTCAACGGCGACGACAACGGGGCCTCGGTCGAGCTGCCGTTCACCGTGAACTACGGCGGGGTGGCCTACACCCACGCCTTCGTCAGCACCAACGGCTGGATCGAGTTCCAGCAGGCGGCGGCCGACCTCAACGCCGACTTCAGCAACGAGACCCTGCCCACCAACGAGCACCCGGGGCCGTTCGCGGCGATCTACTGGGACGACCTGGTGAGCACCGTCTCGTGGGAGATCGCCGGGACCGCGCCCAACCGGGTCTTCACCGTCTACTGGACCGGCGACACCTTCACCGGCGACCACATCGTGCGCTTCACCGCCCAGATCTCGGAGACGTCGGGCGCGATCACCGCCCGCTACCTCTCGATGGCGCCCGAGGCCACCGGGCAGGGCGCGACGCTCGGCTTCCAGACCGCCGGCGGGGCCAACGCCAAGGCCTACCCGCTCTCGACCAACGTCAAGGTGCTCGACGACAACACCGACGACAACGGCCCCAGCGAGCAGGGCTGGTCCATCGCGCCGCTGCGCTGACCCGCCGGGCCCGGCGAGACATCAATCCGGCGGGCGGGCCAGCCGCCCCCGGCGGGCCATCAGGCCCAGCAGCGCGATGAGCCGGGTCGAGGTGCCCCGGACGAGCGGCTGGGGGTTGTTGGCCGACTCCACCGCCGCGGCCCACACGGACTGATCGTCGTCCGCCAGCCGGCTCAGCGCCTCGAGCGCCTGGGCCCGGACCCGCGGGTCGCGGTCGCCCATCGCCATCTCGATCAGCAGCGTGCGCGCCGTCTCGGCCCGGCCGACGTCCTCGGCGTCGCCCGGCGCCCGATCGGGCGGCAGCCTGCGCACGACGAGCGGCACGAAGGCGCTCAGCGCCCGCTGGCGCAGCCGCTCGACCTCGGCGTCCTCGAACGGCCCCTGGCGAATCAAGCGCCACATCGCCGCCGACGCCGCCTCGGCCCGGGTGCCCAGCCGCTGGAGCGCGGAGAGCGCGGCCATGCGGGTCGCCGGGGGGCCGCTCTCGAACTCGCGCAGCAGCAGCGGGACCAGCGACCGCTCGACGAAGCCCTCGACGTCGTCGGCCAGGGGGTCGAGCGGCGCGTCGGTCTCGGGGTGGGCGGCGGTGAGCGCGTCCAGCGGCGTCTCGGGCCGCTCCCCGGCGGGCGCCTCGGGGGTCGGGGGGGCATCGGGCGGGCCCTCCGGGGACGCCGCCGAGAGCCCTTGCAGCGCGGTGATCGCCGCCGCCCGGGTGTAGGCGTCGTCGTCCTCGACCGGGCGGGACAAGAAGCGGCGCAGCGCCTCGATCGCCGCCGGGCGGTCGCGGGCGGCGGCGGCCAGATAATCCACCGCGCCCCGATGCGCCGCGCCCTGAGCGCCCTCCAGCAGCCCCCGGACGGCGGGCTCGACGACCTCGGCGAAGTGCGCCAGGAGCGTATCGGCGGCCGCCCGCACGCCCTGGGGACCCCCGGCGGCCTCCTCGGCGTGCCCGTGCCACGCCCGCAGCGCCTGCAACGCCTCCCGCAGCGCGTAGCCGTGGCGCTCGAGGCCGGCCTCGGCGACCGATCCGACCAGCCACCGGGCCACCGCGGGGGCCGCGACCATACCCGCCGGGCCCTCCCGCTTGAGCGCCGCCAGCGCCGCCCGGCTGGTCTGCCACCGGCCGACGACGAGCTGCTCGACCAGCAGGGGCACCGCCGGCCCGGGGTGATGCCGGCGCAGGACCTCGAGGGCGTCGTCCAGGCCCGCCTCGGTCGCCGACGCGCTCATGCGGCCCCGCCCAGCGCCTCGATGCGCGCCAGCTCGGCCGGCGCCGCGCCCGCCTCCCGGGCGTCGTCCAGCGCCTCGCGCCAGCCCCGATCACCGACCCGGGCCAGCGCCTCGGCCCGCAGGCACAGCACCTCCGGCTTCTCCCGCCGATCGCAGGTCTCCACCGCCTCGCCGGCCAGCCGGGCCGCCTCGCGCAGGCTCTGGCCCTGCATCACCAGCAGCCGGGCGAGGTTGATCCGGGCCGGGGTCAGCTCCGGGCGGCGGGCCAGCGCGGCCCGATAGCGGCCCTCGGCGGACTCGTGGCGCCCGGTGGCCAGCTCCTCGGCGGCCAGGTTCAGCTCGATGCGGGGGCGCTCCTCGGGCGGGGCGTGGGCCAGGGCCTCGGTGTACAGCCGCCACGCCGCCTCGTGATCGCCCCGGGCGCCGGCGGCCAGGGCCCGGGTATCGGGCAGGACGTGGGGCCGGCCGAAGCGACGGATGAGCCACTGCCCGGCGAGCAGGCGGTCGAGGCCGTCCAGATCCTCGGTGGCCAGACAGCGCAGCGCGTCCCGATGGAACGCCCGCTCGGCGGCCAGCGCCCGGCGGGGCAGCGCGATGAACCACAGCACGATGAAGCCGAGGACCGCCGCCACATACAGCATCAGCCACAGCAGGTGCTGCCGCAGCAGGAAGAGCACCGCCAGCGAGGCCGGCAGCCACAGCCACTTCAGGTCGATCTCGAGCCCGCCGCCCCCGGCCGCCCCGCTCACGGCGCCTCGCGGCAGCAGCGGAAGCCGACCGTGGCCCGGGCGAAGGTCGGGGCCGAGAAGCTGCCCACGAAGCTGGTCACGTCACAGACGAGATCGGTGTCCCGGTGGCGCTCGGCGACCGTCTTCCAGCCCGCGCCCTGATAGACCCGCTCGTCGGGGTCGTTCGCGTTGCGCTCGTTGGTCCACTCCCAGAGGTTGCCCGTCAGATCGTAGCCCCCCTCCTCGCTGACGCACTCCGCGTAGTGCCCGGTGGGCGACTCGCTGGCGAAGTCCTCGCCCTCGACCCGGAACGCCTCCCGCACATTGCACACCCCGGTCTCGAAGGTCTGCCCGTAGGGATAGCGGGTGTTGCTCTCCCCGCCGCAGGCCCGGGTCAGCTCCTCGCTGAAGCACAGGCGCCAGCCGATGGCCCGGCAGGCGGCGTCGGCGTCGCGCCAGCGCACGCTGTGCCACGGGCGGACGCCGGGCGCCGAGCAGGCCTCGGTCTCGACATCGGGGGCCTCGATGGTGTCGCCCTGCGAGCGGGCGCAGGGGAAGGCCGCGTCGGCGGTGGCCAGCGGATGGCTGGCCTCGTAGGTGAAGATGTGGAACGGCCGCCCATCGTCGAGCAGCTCGATGTAGTCCGGCTCACCGGCGCAGTCGAGGGGGCCGGCGATGCCCGTGACCCGCCGGTCGCCCTCTTCGCACGTCACCATGCCCGCGTCGACCGCGGCGTCGGCCACGTCGAGGACGGTCGCGTCACCCCCGCCCCCGCTGCCGCCCCCGCCCCCGCCCCCGACGCAGGCGGCCGCAGAGAAACACAGTCCGACGAGGCACGGGCGAAGGGCGTAGCGCATTGCAGGCTCCGGCGATGGGCTCGGGGCATCATCCATGTTTTCGGCGCCGATTTCAGATCCATGTTGCGGGCGGGCCTGCGCTACTGTACCGCCGACACGAGGCGGAGGCGCCGATGCAGACGAGCCGGATCGGGCTGACCCGCGCGGTCGAGCGCCGGGGGATCGGCCTGCACGGGGGCCGACCGTGCCGGGCGACGCTGGGCCCGGGCGCCGGGCTGACGCTCAACGGCACGCCGGTGGACCTCGACGCGGTGACCGACGGGGCCTGGGCCACCACGCTGACCACGGCCGGGGGCCCGGTGCGCACGGTGGAGCACCTGCTCGCGGCGCTCGTCGGCTGCGGGGTCGACGACGCGGCGATCACGATCGAGGGCGGCGAAGCCCCCATCCTGGACGGCAGCGCGGCGCCGTGGGTGGCGGCCATCGAGGCCGCCGGCCCCACCCCGCGGCCCGGGGCCCGCCCGGTGCACCGCGTCACCCGACCGCTGACCGTGGGCGACGGCGACCGCTGGATCCGGATCACCCCCGCCGCGCGGCTCGAGCTGGCCGTCGCGATCGACTTCCCGCTCATCGGCCGGCAGCGCTTCGAAGCCCCGGCCTCGGCCTTCGCCGCGGTGGCCGACGCCCGCACCTTCGGCTTCCTGCGCGATCGGGACCGCCTGCGCGCCGCCGGCCTCGCCCGGGGCGCGGCGCTCGGCAACACGGTGGTCTTCGCCGACGACGGGCGCTCGCTCGCGCCGCTGCGCCACCCCGACGAGCCGGCGCGGCACAAGTGGCTCGACCTGCTCGGCGACCTGGCGCTGCTCGGTCGACCCCTCATCGCCCGGGTGGAGGCCCACTGCGCGGGGCACGCGCTGCACCATCGGCTGGTGGCGGCGCTGCGCGAGCCGGGCGCGACCGACCGACCGCCGGGCGATCCTTGATCGGGGGGCCGAAAGCCTGCGACAACGGGTCCCGTCACGAACCATGGAGGTCTCCGATGCGCCGCACCGCGCTCATCCGATTCGCGCTCGCCGGGCTGCTGCTCGCCGGCCTCGCCCCGCTCGGCGGCTGCGGCGGCCAGCCGGCCATGACCCAGGTCACCCCCGGGCCCCACATCCCGGGGCTCAAGCTCAGCGGCAAGTGGTACAGCACCGAGTTCGGCGACATGCGGCTGATCCAGGACGACAAGCGGGTCACCGGCACCTACGAAGACCCCCGGGGCCCGGACCACAACGGCCGCTTCGACGGCCGGGTCGAGGGCGACGTGCTGTGGATGGACTGGATCAAGCCGGGCAACCCGGTGGCCGCCGTCTTCCCCATGCGGGGCAAGACCTGGGCCCGCATCACGGTCGTCGACGGCATCACCCGGGTCGAGGGCGAGTGGGGCTACGACGACAACCACTCCAACGGCGGCAAGTGGAGCGCGGAGAAGTCGCAGTTCCAGTGAACCCCGCAGTGAACCCCGCAGTGAGCGCCGCAGTGAACCCCGCAGCGCGCCCGCGGCCCCCCGCCTACCCGTCGAACACCGTCACGAGCTGCTCCTCGATGGCCGCCAGCCGGCCGTCGGGGCCGTAGATCTCGCCCCGGGCGGCCACATGCCCCGCCGCCGCCTGCTCGACGACCCCCCGAAAACCCCAGAACGCGTCCGGATCGACCGCCTCGGGCACCTCGGCGAAGGTGGTCGACCAGAAGACCGAGCTGGCCGGCACCGGCCGATCGGCGAGGCACAGGATCGGGCTGGGCCACGCGTCGAACAGCGCGAGCAGCACCGCGTGCGGCGAGACCCCGGCGGCGCCCCGCAGGCGCACGTAGCCCTCGATCACCGCGTCCTCGCCCCCGCTGAACGGCAGATCGGGCGAGGCGTAGCGGAAGTCGCAGTGCTGCACGAAGCGGGGCATCACCCCCTCGATGTAGGGCAGGGCGGGCAGCGACTCGGGCGGGGGCAGCGCCGGCCCCGGGCGGGGATCGACGACCAGCTTCGACGGCCGGGCGGCGCCCAGGGCGGCGGTGATCTGAGCCCGCACCGCGTCGCCCTGCACCACCTCGGCCCGGGCGTGGGTGAAGGCCCGCCCCGCGCGCAGCCGGGTCGTGCGGACGTGCACCGGCCCCGGAGCCACCGGACCGATGAAGGCGGTGTGCACCGACCGCGGCAGCCGCGCGGGCTCGACCCCCCGCCGCAGCGCCTCGAGGCCCAGCGCGGCCACCAGCCCCCCGAAGGCGGCCCGGCCCTGCATCCAGTCGGGGTCGATCTCAGTGGTCCAGGCGCCGTCGTCGGCGGGCTCCAGGCGCAGGACATCGGCGAAGTCGATCATGGGCCCGCTCCACGGGGATGACGAGGTGTGCCCGACCAGATGCCCCAGCGGCGGCGCGCGTCTCGCGCTTGCGTCGGTCGACCGCTTCGGAGAACGTCAGCCACATCGGCCGGGGGAGTACACCGTGGCGAAGTGGAGATCGAGCGCGCTGACGCTGAGCGTGCTGCTCGGGGCGGCGGGCTGCATCGACGTGCCGGTGCGCCACGACGGCGCAGACGGCGACGGCGTGACCCCGGACGCGGCCGACGACGCGCGGACGGAACCCGGGGACGCCGGCCGGGACGCGGCGGACGGGCCCACGGATGGACCCCCGATCGACCGCCCGCGGCCCGATCGCGGGCTGCCCGACGGCGACGCCCCCGACCTCGGCCCGCCCGACGACCCCGACCCCGACATCGGCCCGCCCCCCGACGGCGCCGTCGACCTCCCGCTCCTGACGCTGTACGTCGACGAAGACCGGATCGACGGGCGCACCCACCGCCGCCCCCCGACCGAGGTCGGCGGGCAGGACACCTTCGAAGTCCGGCTCGTCAACCCCAGCGGGGTGCGCCTCGTCATCCGCGAAGGCCCCGCGCTGGAGGGCCGGCGAGGGGTGGGCTTCCGGGCGACCCCGATGGACGAGTTCGTGATCGAGCCGATGAGCGAGCTGGCCTTCCCCCTGACCTTCGATCCGATCGCGCCGGGCCCGGTCGAGGCCGAGGTGAGCTTCCACGCCGCCACCGGCTTCGTGACCTCGGCCCGGCTGAGCGGCGTGGGCTACGCCCCGGTGCACGCCGCCGTGGGGCCCACCGGCGCGGTCGGGGTCACCCCCGATCTGGCCATGCACTGGTGGCTGGACGCGCTCGACGCCCCGCCGCTGGCCGGCGCGCTCGACGTCGCCTGCGGCGGGACCTGCCGGGCCCCGGGCGACCCCGCCGGCGCCTCCGACGCGGCGTGCGTGCTCGTGGCCACCACCGCCGACGGCGCGGTGGCCCGCTACACCCGGGACGGCGACCGGTGGGACGACGTGGTCTTCGACGGCGACCCCGGCGGCTTGATCGCGGTGGACCACGGCCCGCCGTGGATCGCGCTCGGGCGGGACGGCCGCCTGTGGCGCTCGGACGACGGCGCCCGCTGGGCGGCGGTGAGCGACGCCCGGCGGGACGTGCAGCCGCTCGACGTGGCGGTGAACGCGGCCGGCGACGTGGTCTGGCTGGGCAGCGACGGGCTGGTGGTCCATGTGCCGGCCGGAGGCCCGATCGGGGTGATCCCCACCGACGACGACGTCGAGCTGCTGCGGGTGGCCGACGCCGGCCGGCAGTTCCTCGCGGTGGGCGAGCGCGGCCGGACCCTGCGCATCGACGGGCCCGCGCAGACCGGGAGCGGACGACTGGCGGCCATGCCGCTGGTCCGCGAGGTGGGCCACGGCCCCTTCCCCCGGGCGCGGCAGTGGGTCGCGGCCACCGACACCGGGCTGCACACCTCCCCCGACGGGGTCGACTGGGTGTTCGACCTGAACACGGACGCCGTGCACGCCTTCGCGCTCGGCGACCGGGGGCTGGTAGGCGGCCAGGTCCAGGCCGACCAGGAGACGGTGGTGGCCTTGCCGGTCGACGGCGTCGCCCTCGAGCCCCGCGTCCCGCCGGCCGCGTTCTCCCGCTTCGCCGCCGGCCGGCTGTGCGCCCGGGCCGACCGGGAGCCGGTCGCGCCGGTGCGGATCGAGGCGCCCTGACCCGACGCCCGCGCGGACGCCTCAGCGCCGCCCCAGCGCCCGCCCGATGAGCCGGGCGCCGGCCGAGCCCACCTGCCGCCCCAGGCGCAGCGCCACCTCGGCGGCCCCCTCCCCCGGCAGCGGCATGTCCGACGGCGGCGCCGGCATGCGATCGTCCACCGGCGGCCGCTCGACCTCATCGACCCGCGGCGTGCGCAGCGCGGTGAGCAGGGCCTCCTTGTCGAAGCGCACCCGCACCACGACCCGCCCGGTCTCGACCCGCATGTTGCGCACCGTCAGCACATCGAGCAGCGGCACCTGCGCGTCGCCGATCGACAGCACCTTGTCCAGCGCCGAGAGGTTGCCCAGCCCGATGTGAAGCCGCCCGTGCTCGTAGCTGAGCTGCCGGGGGAACCGATCGCGCACCAGCGCCAGCAGCGACGGCGTGTGCAGGATGCGCCCCATGATCAGCTTGGCCATCGGCGGCAGGCTGCGCATGCCCAGCGACGCCTCGACGAGCTGCAACCCGCCCTGGGGCCGCAGCACCACGAACCGCCCGATGGGATCGATGCGGGCCTGCTCCAGCTCGAAGACCTGCTCCACCTCGGGGGCGAGCGGCACCCCCTTCGACCGCAGATCGACCCGCAGCCGCAGCACCAGGTGCCCCGGGCGGCACAGCACCCGGACCCGGTCGATGGGATCGGGCATCGACAGCTCGCCGAGCAGATCGTCGAGCATCTTCTCGGGCAGGCAGAAGCGCCCCTCACCCAGCCCGCTCCAGGTGTTCCCCTCGAACAGCTCGGCGAGCAACGCGTGGACCGGCAGCTTCATCGGCACATCCCTGATGAGAATCGACGATCGATAGGACCCCGCCCGGCCCGCGAACGCAAGATCGTGCCCCGCCGCCGCGCCGCCGACCCCGGCAGCCCGGCTCAGGTCCCGGTGGCGGCGAGCTGCTGCGCCTGCGGCGCGAAGACGAAGTCGAGCATGGTCCCGAGCGCCGGGTGGGCCGCCAGGAGGGACCAGTCGACATCGCGCGGCACCTCGCCCTCGAGGAGCGCCGGCTTGCGGAAGCGGACGAACTGCCGCGGCGCGAACCGGGCCAGCGCCCGCTCCTCCTCCCCGAGCGGCTCGCCGAAGAGCTGGGCCTCGAGCGCCCCCCCGTCGAAGAGCAGGACCTCGAACTCGGGCTGGACGACCGTCAGGTGAAAGCGCTCGGGCGGCGCGATGCGGCTCAGCTCGTCCCGCATGTACCGCGCCCGATCGTCAGCGGCCACCTGATCGTCGGTGTCCGCGTCGAAGATGACCGCCAGCCGATGCGGCGTCTCGCGGAGCAGGTGCCGGGCGATCTTGCCCACGCCGGCCCGACCCGCGTCCGCCGTAGAGAAGCGGACCGCGTCCATCGACAGGCCGTGCAGGCCCGCGTGTGCCGCGAGCGCGCGCTTCAAGAACTCGATGTCCCTGCGCCCTTCGGCGACGACGACAGTCATCATGGTCAGGTCTCCTCCAGCGCGGCGCCGCGGGGTGAATAGGGATCAGCGTACCAGATGGCCTTTCGCCACTTCTCACGCAGGATGTCCACCATCCCGCCTCGCGAGTCGAGGCCCTCTCGAAGGTCGTCGTGATCCCACAGGAGGATCCGGAGAGGGGAGAGCATGGCGAGCAGCCGGGTCGCCGGCTCGGTGAACCCCTTTCGGGCGCTGAAGACCATGCCCATGACCGCGGCCGGACGGCGCTGAAGCCGCTGACGCAGCTCCAGGATCGGCACCGCGTCGAGCCCCTTCTCGTGGTTCTTGGACTCGACGAGCCAGTGAACCCCACCCCATTCGATCGAGCCGTCGAGCTGCTCGAGCACCGTGTTCGGCGTGCCGAGGCGCGCGTCGCGGACCTCGAACGGGTACTCGACGGCTGCCGGCGGCAGGTCCAGCTCGAACGCCCGGATCACGAGATACTCGAACGGCTTGCCCTTCGCCCAGCCCGCGGGCAGCGCCCCCTTCACGATGTGCTCTCGCCAGAGCGCTCGCAGCGCCGGCCGGTCCATCGCCCGAATCAGGTCGCGGTACTCCTCTTCCCTCACGGCTGCTCCTACTCGTAGACCATCCACAGATGCCCCGGGAACAGCCACGACAGCCCCTCGCGCAGCCGATCGCGCCAGTTCTCCCAGTTGTGCCCGTCGCGGCTCTCGACCAGCCGCACGTCGACCCCCCGCCCGCGCAGGAACGGCGCCATCGAGCGGTTCTCGTAGATCAGGCTCTCGTACATGCCGCAGCTCATGAACACCCGCTCCGCCGGCCGCCCCGGCGCCGCGCGGAAGGCGTTGACGAACTCGACCACCGGGTCGAAGGCCGGCCCCCGGCGGTGCTCGCCGATGTCGGTGAAGGCGAACGAGCCCGACTGCAACAGCAGCTTGCCGAACATGCCCGGCCGGCGCCACGCCGTCGCCAGGCTGGCCACCGCGCCGAAGCTCGCCCCCATCAGGCAGCGGTTGGCCGGGTTGCCGAACAGCGGATAGCGCTGCTCCAGCGCCGGCACCACGGTGTCGGCCACGAACGCGACGTGGCGCGGATCGTCGGGGTACTCGACCAGACGATCGCCCGGGTGGCTCAGGGCCACCACCATCGGCACCACCTCCAGCCGGTGGATCAGGTTGTCGAGCACCGTCTGGAGCGCCGCGTACTTCACGTAATCGCCGCCGTCGTGCACCACCAGCAGCGGATAGCGCCGGCTGCGGCGGAAGCGGGCCGGCAGGTAGACCGTGACGTGGCGCTCGTCGCCGAAGGGCGTATCCCGGAAGCGCAGCTCCTCGGTCGAGCCGGCGCGGGCCTCGGGGTCGGGCTCGATCCACTCCGGGGTGGCGTAGCCCTCGCCCACCGCCACCGAGTTGGCCCCGAACGGGTCGTGGGCCATGCGCGGGTTGAGCGGATCACGCACCCAGCGCCCGCCGCCCCCCTCGACGACCTCCAGCTTGTACTCCACCCGGCTGCCGGGCGGGATCTCGAGGGTCACGAACCACAGGTCGGTCTCGCCGATGCGGCGGAACGGCACCGTCGACGGCAGCCCGTAGACGAAGTGCCGCAAGAAGACCCGGTCGACATAGCCCCGATAGACGAAGGTCACCTCACGCCCCTCGACCAGCGGCCAGACGTGGCGCTCGATGAGCGCGTCGATGCCCTCCCGGGTGTGCGGCCCCTCGGCCACGAAGTCGTGCACCGCGCCCATCAGACCCCCTCCGACGCGGCGGGCATGGCGGGCGCGATGGGATCGGGCCCCGCGGTCGAGCCCGAGCGGCGCACGTCGCCGTCCGACGCCAGCAGCCGGGCCCCCTCCAGGCGCCACGCCCCGTCGACCCGCTCGATGGCGTCGCCCGGATCGAGCGGCACGCAGGCCGCCGGCCGGAAGCGGCGGGCCATCAGCAGCACCCGCTCCCGATCGGCCAGCCGCAGCCGCTTCTTCGCGTGGGGCAGCACCACCAGCCCCGGAGCCAGCCCCAGCCCGAAGTCGAGCAGCTCGGCGTCGCCCGCGCCCCACGGCGGCGAGTCGTGGAAGAGCACCACCCGCTCGCACAGCGCCATGGCGCCCGCCGACCACGCGATGATCGGCTTGTCCCCCAGCAGCGCCTCCAGCCCGAACAGCCGCAGCCGGCCGAGCAGCACCGCGATGTGACCCCCGGCCAGCACCACCGAGTCGCAGCCGGCCAGCGCCCGGGCCAGCGCCGCCCGCTGCCCGGCCACCGCCGCCCGGGCCCCGGGGTGCATCGCCTCCTCGAACGCCAGGTGGGTCTCGGTGATGCGCTGGAGGTGGTGGGCGTCGAGCGCGCGCACCGCGGTCACCGCCGACCGCCGCTCGGGCTCGAGCAGCGCCGGCTCGCCGGCCATCGCCAGCAGCCGCCGGGCGGCGTCCATCAGCCCGCCCAGCCGGCCCCGATACAGCGACTGCAAGCGCCGCAGCCGGTCCTGACGGGCCCGGTGGGCCACGCCCAGCGCCGGATCCTCGGCCCGCAGGCGCTCCCAGCGGGCGTACAGCCGCAGGTTCACCGCCGGCAGGCCCAGGGCCGCCTCCAGCTCCTCGGTCTCGTCCTCCCGCTCCTGCCAGCCGGCGGTGATCAGGGCGCAGGGGCCCTTCAACCCCAGGCGGCGGGCGGCCTCGCCCACGGTCGGGTGCAGCCGCTGCGGGCCGAGCAGCGCGATGGGTTTCATGGACCTCCTCGAACGGCGCGATCGAAATGGCGCGCCAGGATAGGCCAGCCCCTCGCCGTTGACCACTCGCCCGCGCGCCCCGCCCGAACCGGCCGCCTCACCCGCCCGGCGGCAGGTCGTCGGGCGCCCGGAAGCCGAAGCGGGCGCGCAGGCGGTCGAAGTCGTCGAGCGCGAGGTAGGTCGTCGGCGGCGGCACGGACTCGACGCCGAGGACCCGGCCGCCCGGATCCACGATCACCGGCCACACCAGGGGCTGCTCGATGTACTCGCGGGGGGGGGGGATCCACTTCCAGAACGCCATCTGCTGCCCGGTCTTGGGCGCGTCGGCCGGGATGGCGAAGATCAGCCGATTGAGCAGGAAGATGTTCTCTTCAAGCCGGCGGTGCACGCCCACCGCGCTCCCTCGGCTCCACGTCATCACCCCGGCCATGCCCGCCCGGACGTCTTCCGGCGCCATCGCGACCAGAGCCCGGGCGGTCGCGAAGTAGGCCGGCGCAAACGCGTCGACCGGGCGGGGAGTGCGACGCGCGGTCACGGCGCCCCAGGGGGGCAGGTCGAAGAGCAACCGGGCGGCCCGCAACGGTTCACCGGGCGGCGCCGCGTCGTCGGGCATCTGCACCCGCATCGGCCCGCACCCGACGAGCAGCGCGAGGAAGGCCAGCGCGAGCCGGCGTTCAGCGGTCATGGGTGTCCTCCTCGATCCGGGTCTCACCCGGCGGGCAGCAGGTCCAGGTGACCCGCACCTCGCGCGAGAGCGCGGGGCGCTCGTCGGCCTGCCAGAACAGCGGCGCCCGCCAGGTCACCGGCCCGGCGTGGTTGATCATCGCGTCGCCCACGGTGAAGGGGCTGCCCGGGCGCTCGGGGTGCTCGTCGCCCATCATCTCGTCGGCGTAGAACCGCGCGTGACCGTGGATCGAGGCGTTGCCCTGGGGGACCGCCTGACTGTTCAGGCGCCAGGCGTCGCTGGCCCCGGCCACCGCGCCGGCGTTCACCTGCCAGGCCTCCCAGTAGGTCCAATAGAGCGGCAGGTACTCAGCCTGCCCCATGTCGTCGGTGCAGGCGCGGGGGACCACGGCCGGGCAGCTCTGGAGGTCAGCCGGGTCGGTCGTCGAGCACTCGGGCGTGATGGCGACCTCGATGTGCTGCACGATGTAGCCGTCGGTCGGCGCACCCTCGGGCATGAGCCAGTTGATCGTGCGCTGATAGGCGCCGCACTCACCGGTCGTCCGGACCCCGGCGTCCCCGTCCTCGACCAGGCTGCGATAGGACAGCCCGCCGACCGCCTCCGCATCGGGGAAGCAGTCGGGGTCGTTCGGGTTCTCGTTGCAGTACGCCGGGCTCTTCGCCGGCCCGCAGCCGACGAGCAGCGCGAGGAAGACCAGCGCGAGCAGTAACGGGGTGACGCGACTCATGGCAGACCTCCGGCCCGCGACGACCCGGCGAGCATAGCACCGCCCGTCGACCCCTGACGACCGCCGACGGGCCCGCGGCCCGGCGATGGCCCGAAGGCCCGACGGCCGCCGGCCCGAGCGAGGCGTCGAGCAGAGACCGGGGAAAGTCGCCGTCGCGAGCCGAGCGAGAGGCCGTGGCCGGCAAGGCGCGACGCCGCCGCAGGTTCACCGCCGGCAGGCCCAGGGCGGCCTCCAGCTCCTCGGTCTCGTCCTCCCGCTCCTGCCAGCCGGCGGTGATCAGGGCACAGGGCCCGGTCAACCCCAGCCGGCGGGCGGCCTCGCCCACGGTCGGGTGCAGCCGCTGCGGGCCGAGCAGCGCGATGGGTTTCATGGACCTCCTCGAACGGCGCGATCGAAATGGCGCGCCAGGATAGGCCAGCCCCTCGCCGTTGACCGCTCGCCCGCGCGCCCCGCCCGAACCGGCCCGCTCACCCGCCCGGCGGCAGGTCGTCGGGCGCCCGGAAGCCGAAGCGGGCGCGCAGGCGGTCGAAGTCCTCCACCGGGAAGTACCCGGTCGGCGGGCGCACCGACTCGATGCCGACCACCCGGCCTCCCGAATCGACCACGACCGGCCACGCCACCGGCTGCTCGATGTACTCGCGAGGGGGGCGGATCCTCTTCCAGAAGACCATCTGCCGGCCGGTCTTCGGCGTGTCCGCCGGAATGGCGAAGATCAGCCGGTTGAGCACGAAGACGTTCTGCTGCAAGCGCTCCCACGCCCGCAGGTGATGCCTGCGGGTCCACTCCACCGAGGCCACGAGGCCAGCCCGCACGTCGTCGGGCGCCATCGTCGACAAGACGCGGGCGGCTTCGTAGTACGCCGGGGCGAAGGTCTCGGCCGGTCGCGGCGGGGCGCCGTAGTCCGCAGCGCCCCACGGCGGCAGCTCGAGCATCAGCCGGGCCGCTCGCAGCGGTTCACCGGGCGGCGCCGCCGCGTCGGGCATGCGCGCGATCTGCGGTCCACAGCTCACCAGCACGATCAGCGACCCGACGAAGAGCCAGCGCTCAGCGGTCATGGGTGTCCTCCTCGATCCGGGTCTCGCCCGGCGGACAGCAGGTCCAGGTGACCTGCACCTCGCGCGAGAGGGCCGGGCGCTCGTCGGCCTGCCAGAACAGCGGCGCCCGCCAGCTCACCGGCCCGGCGTGGTTGACCATGGCGTCGCCCACGGTGAACGGGCTGGTCGGGTGATCGGGGTGCTCGTCGCCCATCATCCCGTCAGTGTAGAAGCGGGCCGCACCCGACATCGAGAAGCGACCCTCCGGCACCGCCTGACTGGCGGAGTCCCAGAGATCGCTGGCCCCGGCCACCGCGCCGGCCTCGACCCGCCATGCCTCCCAGTAGGTCCAATAGAGCGGCAGGTACTCGGCCTCCCCCATGTCGTCGGTGCAGGCGCGGGGGACCTCGGCCGGGCAGCTCCGGAGGTAGGCGGGGTCGGCCGTCGAGCACTCGGGCACGACGGCGACCTCGACGCGCTGCACGATGTAGCCGTCGGTCGGCGCGCCCTCGGGCATGAGCCAGTTGATCGTGCGCTGGTACCGGCCACACTCTCCCAGCTTGCGGACCCCGGCGTCCCCGTCCTGGACCAGGCTGCGATAGGACAGCCCGCCGACCGCCTCCGCGTCGGGGAAGCAGTCGGGGTCGTTCGGGTTCTCGTTGCAGTACGCCGGGCTCTTCGCCGGCCCGCAGCCGACGAGCAGCGCGACGACGCCCAGCGCGAGCCGTAACGGGGTGACGCGGCTCATGGCAGACCTCCGGCCCGGGACGACCCGGCGAGCATAGCACCGCCCGTCGACCCCGGACGACCGCCGACGGGCCCGCGGCCCGGCGATGGCCCGAACGCCCGACGGCGGCCGGCCCGAGCGAGGCGTCGAGCCCCCGAGCGGCGACCGCGGCCGGGCGCCGATCCCCTCGGCGGGCGTCGGCGATGGGCGGCGGCGGGCGGATGAGGTCGAGGCGCGCGCCGCGGCGCGTCGGCGATCGCCCGGACGGGCCGAGCGCGCGCGGCGGACCCCGAGCAGAGTCGCGGCGGCGGGGCTCGGCGAGGGCCGGCGGCCCGATCGCGGTCGACGGGCGGGGATCGGCGGGGGCGAGCGGCCCGTTCGCGGTCGACGGGCGGGGCTCGGCGGGGGCCGGCGGGCCGATCGCGACCGGGCGGATGGGGGTATGAAGGGCGGATCGGCCTGATCGCGATCGAGCGGAAGGGGGTCGCCTCGCCCCCCTTCGGGTGTCTCAGCCGTCCTGGCTCGAAGGGGCCGGGGCCTCGACGGCCGGCGCGTCCCCCGAGCGGGCGCGGGCCTTGCGGGCGATGCGCTCGTCGAGCTGGCCGAACAGGCGGGCGTCGAGGTCGGCGGGCAGGTCGGGGCGGCGCTTCGACTCGTTGGCGATCTGGGCCCGCAGCTCGCCGAGCAGCCCGATCACCTGCCCCCGCAGGTTGCGCCCGCCCTCGGCCCGGTCGCGGGCCCGCTCGGCGAGGATGTCGGCCCGGCGGGCGAGCAGCCGGCCGATGCGCTCGCCGCTCTCCACGAAGCGCTCGGCGAAGTCGCCCAGCGCCTCGCCCCGGCCGGCGCGCAGGGCGTCGAGCCCGGCCCGGTCGCCGTCGAGCCGCCGCCGCAGCCGCCCGGCGTGGGCCGCCTGCTCGCCGTAGCCCGCCGCGAGCCGGGCCCGGCCGTCGATCCAGGTCGCCTGCAACGCGGCGGCGTCGGCGACGAGGTCGGCGTAGGCCGGCAGCGGCCCCAGCGCCCGAAAGCTCTCGAACTGGTGCCACAAGAAGAGCCCGTAGGCGTCGTGGGCGACGTCCTCGGCGCTCAGCTCGGCGGCGAGCGGCATGCCGCCGTCGGCCTCGCTCTCGAGCCGCTCCCCGAGCGCGTCGATCTCGTCGCGGTACAGCGGGCCGTTGTGGGTCTGGTCGAGCAGCGCCTGCCCCTCGGGGCTGCGCAGGCGGCGGACGGCGATGAGCAGGTCGGTGTTGTCGAGCGCGTTGATGGTGGTCATGGGTGCCTCGTGGGTGTTGTCCGTGGATCCACGGTGCCCCGCCTCCGCCCGGCGGTCAAGGGTCGAATTCGGGCGCCGGGGTGCACTTCGGCTTGCCCCGGACCCGGCCGCGATCCATAGTGCGCCGCCGCTCGGCCCCCGGCGCATCCATCGGGGCCGCTGACGTCGGAGGTGCACCGTGCACGTCGTCTTCGTCGCCCCCCACTTCCCCGCCAACCAGCGCGACTTCGTGCGCGGGCTCAAGGCCGTCGGGGCCCGGGTCACCGGCATCGGCGAGAGCCCGCTCGAGTGGCTCGACGGCGAGCTGCGCGGCTGGCTCGACGACTACGAGCAGGTGGGCAACGTGTGCCACCCGGGCATGCTGTATGGCGCGGTCGAGCGCATCCAGGCCCGGCGCTGGGTCGACCGGCTCGAGGCGACCGTCGAGGCCCACATCCTGCCCGCGGCCAAGGTGCGCGCCGCCCGAGGCATCCCCGGGCTGACCCCCCGGGCGGCCGAGATCTGCCGGGACAAGGCGCTGATGAAAGAGGTGCTGCGCAAAGGCGGGGTGCCCTGCGCCCGCTCGGCCCGGATCGCCAGCGTCGCCGAGGGCCGGGACTTCGCCGCCGAGGTGGGCTTCCCGCTGATCGTCAAGCCGCTCGACGGGGCCGGGGCCGCCGGCACCAGCCGGGTGGACGACGTCGAAGCGCTGGTCGAGGCGCTCGAAGAGGCGGGGGTCGACGGCCGCCACGCGGTCGCCGTCGAGGAGTTCATCGAGGGGCACGAGGGCTTCTACGACACGCTCACCGTCGGCGGCGAGGTGGCCCACGACTTCATCAGCCACTACTCCCCCAATGTGCTCGTCGGCATGCGCACCCGCTGGATCTCGCCCCGCATCGTGGCCACCAACCGCGACGAGGCCCCGGGCTACGCCGAGGTCCGCGCGCTGGGGCAGCGGGTCATCGAGCTGCTCGACCTCGAGACCACCGCGACCCACATGGAGTGGTTCTTCGGGCCCAAGGGGCTCAAGTTCTCCGAGATCGGGGCCCGCCCGCCGGGGGTGTTGCAGTGGGATCTGTACAACTTCGGCAATGACATGGACCTGTACCGCGAGTGGGCCGCCGCGCTGACCCACGGGCGGGTGCTCGAGCGCAAGTCGCGCCGCTTCGCGACCGGGCTGCTCGCCAAGCGGCCGGACCGCGACGGGCGCATCGTGGGCTACTCGGGCATGGACGCGGTGCAGCGGCAGGTCGGCGAGTGGATCATCGACGCCCACCTGCCCCCGGCGGGCACCCCGACCCAGCCGGTGGAGGCCGGGTTCATGGCCAACGCCTGGGTCCGCATGCGCCACCCGGATTACGACACCCTCAACCGGATGATGGACTTCGTCGGCCGCACGCTCCAGTGCCACGCCGAAGGCTGATCCCACCCCGCGCCATCCAGAGGAGGCAGGTGCCATGCGCGTCGTCTTCATCGCCCCCGACTTCCCGCCCGAGCAGCGGCTCTTCACCCGGGGCCTCGCCCGGGTCGGCGCCGAGGTCATCGGCGTCGGCGGCAGCCCCGAGGGCGCCCTCGACCCCGCCGTGCGGGCGGCGCTCTCGGCCTACCTGCATGTGCCGCATCTGTTCAACGAGCCCCGGGCGGCCGAGACCATCGCCCGGGCCGTCGCTCGGCTGAAGCCCGACCGGGTCGAGAGCTTGTGGGAGCCCACCGTCCTGCTCGCCGCCCGGGTGCGCGAGATGTTGGATCTGCCCGGCATGCGGTACGACACGGCGCTCGGCTTCCGGGACAAGGTGACCATGCGCGAGCGCTGCGCGGCGGCGGGGGTGCGCATCCCCCACACCCGGCGGGCGCGCACGGTGGGCGAGGCGTGGCAGGCGGCCGAAGAGATCGGCTTCCCGCTGGTGCTCAAGCCCGTCGCCGGGGCCGGCAGCGCCGACACCTATCGCTGTGACACCCCCGACGCGTTGAACGACGTCCTGCGGCGCACCGGGCATGTGCCCGAGGTGAGCGTCGAGGAGTTCGTCGACGGCGAGGAGTTCACCTGTGATGCGGTGTGCATCGACGGCGAGCCGGTGTTCGAGAGCGTCACCCAGTACTTCCCCCGGCCGCTCGTCTTCCGCAGCGAGCAGTGGATCAGCCCGGCCCAGCTCACCTATCGCGATCCACACCAGCCGGCGCTGATGCCCGGCGTCGAGCTGGGGCGGCGGGTGGTGCAGGCGCTGGGCATGGGCACCGGCTTCACCCATATGGAGTGGTATCGCAAGCCCGACGGCGAGGTGGTGCTGGGTGAGATCGGCTGCCGCAACGGCGGGGGGCATCTGGTCGACATGATGAACTGGTCGAATGACATCGACCTGTACACCGAGTGGGCCCGGGCGGTGTGCTTCGGTGAGTTCGAGGCGGCGCCGAGCCGGGCGTATCACGTCGGCATGGTGTTCAAGCGGGCGGTCGGCGAGGGGCGCATCACCGGGGTCGTGGGGCAGCAGATGTTCCACAACGCGGCCGGGCCGTGGCTGGTGGCCGATACGCTGCTGCCGGTCGGCGCCCACCGCCGGGACTGGAAGGCGACGCTGGTGAGCGATGGCTTCCTGTGTGTGCGGCACCCCGAGCTGGGCAAGGTGCGCGGGCTGATGGATCGGGCGATCGACGAGGTCCGGCTGTACGCCGGGGGGTGATGTGAGATAGCCTCGAAGGCGGCCACGGGAGGGTGCATGCTCCGAGTGTCGTCGGTCGCCCTCGCCCTCGCCCTCGCGCTCACCGGATGCCCCGGCGCCAATACGTCGACGTGCAACGCCGACCCCGGCTTGCCGGCGTGCATCGTCGACGCGGGCACCGTGGGTGGGCTGACGTACCGCGCCCACCCCGGGCGGGTGGCCCCCGTCTGAGCCGATCGAGCTCCATCGTTCGTTCGTCACCGTCGGCGCGTTCCAGATCCCTCGGTCGCCGGTCGCGGTGCGGTGGCCGGTCGTCGAGGGTTCATCGGGCGATGTCGTCGCCATCTCGGATCCCGTCTTCTTCTACTTCGCCCGATACGACGCAGTGGGCGAGTTCACGCACTTCCTCGCCCGCTACCCCCGCCGGGCGCCGGCCGCGTTGGATCGATCTCGGGCCCGCGGGCCCGCAGCCCCGTTGTGCCGGCCCGCCCCCGGCTGGTAGGGTCCGCGGCCCTTCCTCCCCAGGCCCCGGAGCACGCATGCCGGCCGACGCCGAGACGCCCGAGACGACCGCCGACGATCCCACCGCCGAAGCCGCCCCCGAGGCCACCGAGCCCGAGGCCGCCGAGCCCGAAGCCGCAGCGCCCGAAGCCACCCCCGAAGTCCCGGAGCCCGAAGCCACGCCCGAGGTCCCGGAGCCCGAAGCCACCCCCGAGGTCCCGGAGCCCGAGGCCACGCCCGAGCCCGAGCCCGACGTGGCGCCCTTCGCCGCGCTCGGCGCCTCGCCCAAGCTGGTCGATCGGCTGGCGCAGGACGGCATCGTCGAGCCCACCGAGATCCAGGCGCTGGCCATCCCCCCGCTGATGGCCGGCGAGGACGTCATCGGGCAGGCCCGCACCGGCACCGGCAAGACCGCCGCGTTCGTGGTGCCGCTCGTCGAGCGGCTCGACCCGTCGCTGAAGGCGGTGCAGGCGATCGTGCTGGCCCCGACCCGCGAGCTGGCGGTGCAGGTGGCCCGGGTCTTCAAGTCGCTGGCCCGGGCCCGGCGGGGGCTGCGGGTGGTCGCGATCTACGGCGGGGCGGGCTACGGGCCGCAGCTCCGGGCGCTCGACCGGGGGGCCCAGGTCGTCGTCGGCACCCCGGGGCGGGTCATCGACCTCATCGAGCGGGGCGCGCTGCGCTTCGACGACCTGTCGGCGGTGGTGATCGACGAGGCCGACGAGATGCTCCAGATGGGGTTCATCGATGAGGTCGAGCGCATCCTCGACGCGATCCCCCCCGAGCAGCCGCGGCAGGTGGCGCTGTTCTCGGCGACCATGCCGCCCCCCATCCGGCGCATCGCGAAGCGGCACTTGAAGGATCCGGTCGACGCGAAGACCGAGGGCGCCGGGCAGACGGTGACCGCGATCGATCAGCAGGTGGTCTACGCCGAGCGGGACGATCTGTTGATGGTGCTCGACCGGCTGCTGCGGGTCGACCCGCCCGATCAGGCGCTCATCTTCGTGGCCACCCGGGACGGCTCGGCCGACATGGCCGACGCGCTCGTCGAGCTGGGGCACGGCGCGGCGGCGATCAGCGGCGCGATGAGTCAGGCCCAGCGCACCGACGTGCTCGATCGGTTCCGCTCGGGCGCGCTGCGGCTGCTGGTGGGCACCGACGTCGCCGCCCGGGGGCTCGATGTGCACGGCATCAGCCACGTCTTCAACATCGGGCCGCCCCACGACCTCGACAGCTACGTGCACCGCATCGGCCGCACCGGGCGCGCCGGCCGGACGGGCATCGCCATCACCTTCGCCAGCCCCCGCTCGCGGCGGCGCGTCGAGCGCATCGAGCAGCACACCGGGGTCCGGATGACCCGCCGCCGCTGGCCCTCGGCGGCCGAGGCCCGCGCCCGCCGGACCGCGGGGCTGGTGGCCCGCATCGCCGATCAGACCCAGAACGCCGCCGCGCTGGAGCCGTACCTCGTCGCGGTGGACGCGCTGGTGGCCCAGGGCCTCGACGCCCGCCTGATCGCCGCCGCCGCCGCCCGCATGGCCGACGGCGACCGCCCGATGGTCGACGACCCCCGCCCCGATCGGGAGGCGGTGCCCTTCGCGCTCGGCGGCGGCTCGCGCCACCGGGTGCGCCCGGGGGATGTGGTCGGCACGCTGTGCAACGAGGCCGGGCTGCATCGGCGGGACATCGGCTACATCGACGTCGACCGCTTCGAGACGGTGGCCTGGGTCTCGCCGGCCGGGGCCGAGGTGCTCGCCGGGCTCGAGGTGGTGCACCTGCGGGGGCACCCGGTCGCGGTGTGGCCCGAGGGTGAGCCCGCGCCGCCCAAGCCGGCTCGATCGGACCGGGGTCCGCGGCCGGAGAGGGGCCGCAGCGGGGGCGACGACCGGCCGCGCGGAGGCAAGCGCTCCGGGCCGTGGCGGCGCACGGGCACCTCGGGCAGCAAGCGGCGGTCGGGCGGCAAGCCCCGCCGCGGCCGGGCTCAGGCCGATCGGGCGGGCGGCGGCGATGGCCCGTTCAGCGGGTGGAAGGGCCGCCAGGGGCGCCGGGGGCGCTCCACCCGCCACCGGCACGACGAGGACTGAGGCGGCCGCGCGGAGACAGCGCGCAACCCGGGCGGGCCTCGGCGGTTGTCGCCGACGAGCGCTGCGGCGGCCGACGCGGTACAGTCGCGGCCATCCGCCCGGCCCGAGGAGTGTGCATGCGCCGCCCGATCCGTCCGCTGCCCGTCTTTCTGCCCGCCCTGCTCGCCGTGGGCCTCGTCGCCTGTGACGACGATCCGAGCGAGGGCGACCCGGCCGACGCCGCCCCGCTGGCCGACATGGCCCCCGACCCCGACCCCGATCAGGGCCCGGTCGATGACATGGGCCCCACCGCCGACATGGGACCCGTCGATGACATGGGCCCGCCCCCCGAAGAGTGCGTGCTGCCCGACATCGAGCGGGGCGGTGGTCTCGTCGCCACGACCCGGGGGCTGGTGCAGGGGCGCGAGGCCGACGGGGTGTGGAGCTGGCAGGGCATCCCCTTCGTGGCCCCGCCGGTGGGTGATCTGCGCTTCCGGCCGCCGCAGCCCCACGCCTGCTGGGACGACGTGAAGCTGGCCGATGGCTTCGGCCCCAAGTGCCCCCAGGTCGAGGTCGGGCTGGCCGGGGTGCAGACCGTCGGCGAGGAGGACTGCCTCACCCTCAACGTGTGGAGCCCGACCGGCGACGCCGACGGCGGGGCCCGCCCGGTGCTGTTCTTCATCCACGGGGGGGCCAACATCATCGGCTCGGCCTCCGAGACGATCGCCCCCGGGCGCTATATCTACGACGGCGCGGCGCTGGCCGCCCGGGGTGATGCGGTGGTCGTCACGATCCAGTACCGCCTGGGGCCGCTGGGCTTCATGACCCTGCCCGAGCTGGACGCCGAGGGCGAGGCCGGCACCTCGGGCAACTACGCGCTGATGGATCAGCTCGCCGCCCTGGGCTGGGTGCGGGACAACATCGAGGCGTTCGGGGGCGATCCGACCCGGGTGATGGTCTTCGGCGAGTCGGCCGGCGCGCTGAACACCTGCATGATGATCGCCACCCCGATGAGCCGGGGGCTGATGCACCGGGCGCTGATGCAATCCGGCGGCTGCGGGGCCGCCGCCAAGGTGGCCGCCCAGATGGGGTCGGTCACCGGCGCCGAGCTGGCCGGCTGCGCGGGCGACGACCGCCTGAGCTGCCTGCGGGCGATGGACGCGCACACCCTGGTCGAAGAGGCGTCGGGCAGCGTCGGCCTGGGCGACAGCCCCACCGACAACGGGCTGAGCTGGGGCCCGGTGGTCGACGGGCACGTCCTGCCCGACACCCCGCTGGCGCTCATCGCCGCCGGCGAGCACACCGCGGTGCCCACCGTGGTCGGCAGCAACGCCGACGAGATGGCGTCCCGCGCGCTCAACCGGCTGACCGTCGAGACCCCCGAGGACTACACCCGGGCGGTGCAGGTCACCTTCGGCCTCCTGGGGGCCGACGCGCTCGATCGCATCTTCGAGACCTATCCGGTGGATGCCTTCGAAAGCCCCGACGACGCCTTCATCCAGGTGGCGACCGACGCGTTCTTCACCTGCGGCGCCCGCCGGGTCGCCCGCACGCTGGCGATGGGTCAGCAGCAGCCGGTGTATCGCTACTTCTTCAGCCGTCGCTTCGAGACCGCGATGGGTGAAGGTCGGGCCCAGCATGGCATCGAGCTGCTGTATGTCTTCCGCTCGCTGGAGGCCATCCCCGCCTTCCAGCCGAACGCGAGCGAGCTGGCGGTGGCCGATCAGATGATGGACGCCTGGCTGAACCTGGCCGCCGACGGCGACCCCGGCGGCGGCCCGGCCGGCGACTGGCCGCCCTACGCGCTCGAGACCGAGCCGTCGCAGGTCTTCGACGATCCACCCGCAGTCGAGGACGGCGTGCGCGCCGCGAAGTGCGATCTGTGGGACGAGCTGCTCGCCGGCATCGTGGACTGACAGCGCCCGTCAGGCGCCCGCCTCTTCGGCCTCCAGATCCTTGAGCGCGGCGATCACCGCGTCCACCTCGGCCTGCAACCGGCGGGCGGTCGCCTCGGCCGCCTTGCGGAGCGCGGGCGAGCCCTGCTTGCTGGGGTCGGCCAGGATCGGCTGGGCGGCGACCTCGGCCGCCAGCGCCCGGCGCAGGGTCAGCGCCGCGTCGAGCTGCGGGCCGGCGGGGTCTTCGTCGGGCAGCGTCTCGAGCACGGCGTCGGCCTCGTCGAGGTGCCCGGTCTCCATCGCCAGCGCGACGTAGAGGTGGCGGTCGTAGTCCCGATCGGCGGCCTCGAGGTCGCTCATCGTCTCCCACGCCGGCCCCCGGGCCCCGGCCCAGCGCAGGCAGCGGGCGCCGAATACCCGCACCGGCAGCCCGCCGACGGTGAAGGGCGCGTCGGCCGCCTCCCGGGCCTGACGCAGCGCGAAGATCGCCGCGACGTGACACCCCAGGGCCGCCGCCGCGCGCCCCAGTTCGAAGCGGGTCACCGGGTTGTCTTCGGGGGTGTCGAGCAGCGCGTCGACCGCCGCCTCGGGTCGGCGGTCGGCCAGGGCCAGCATCGCGTCGATCAGCGGCTCGCCCGCCGCGCGGATGTGACCGTGCAGGCGCTCGGGCCACGCGCCCTCCAGGGCCTCGACCACCCGCAGCCGATCGTCGGGCACCCACGGGGGCACGAACTCCGCCGCCCGGGGCTCGATCTCGAGGCCGGGCAGGCCGAACGGCTCGTCGCCGCCGAAGTACAGCCGCACCGCGCCCTCGCCGTGCAGCGCGCTGCGGGCGAAGTCGCCGGGGTCGTCTCCCAGCTTGCGCCGCCGCTCGGCCGCGGTCACCAGATCGTCCCACACCGCGTCCCGGGCGCTGTCGACCGCGATGCGCTGGATCTCGGCCCGGGTCTCCTCGAAGAGCGCCTCCTGCCCGCCGGCGTGGAACTGCTCGGCCAGCTCGAGGTGGCTCTGCGCCTGCTCGGCGTCGCCGGCCCGGGCCCGCTGCACCGCCCGCTCGAGGTTGACCCGCACCAGCGCCGCCTCGGCCTCGGCGACCACCGCCTTCGCCTCGGGGTCGTCGACGTCGAGCACCGCCAGCCGGGCCTCGGCGAAGCGCTCGTCGCCCATCAGCTTGCGGGCCTTGGCGATCTTGTCGGCGGGTTTGGGGAAGAGCCAGCCGAGCAGCCCCATGGGTCACCTCCTCGGGGGTGGGTGTGCGTCGGTTGTATAGCAGCCCCGCCGGGGGGGCGCACGTCAGTCGAGCCAGGCGAAGGCCCGCCGGACGTGGTCGTGGGCGTCGTCGACGATGCACCGGCCGTGGCTGAGCACGACCCGGTCGAAGGGCCACGCCAGCATGCGGTCGCGGGCGGCGCGGGCGGTGTCCCGGTCGCGCACCGTCAGCCGCCAGTCGGGCGGGCAGCCACCACCGGGGGCCTGGATGCCGGCGATGCGCTTGACGCTGCGCCAGAACCAGCCGTCCCGCTCCGGCTCGTGGTTCTGCACGATGTCGGTCAGGATCAGCGCCCGCGAGCGGCGGTGGAAGAACACCACCTCGGGCAGCACCTTCGAGCCGCCGAAGACGAGCTGGTCGATGTCCTCGGCCCAGGCCGCCGGCGGCGCGTCGCCCAGCTCGGCGTGCCACGGCACGTCGTCCCGCCGCTTCGCGAGCTTGGGCGCGGCCCAGGTCTGCGCCTCGGGGAAGGGCTCGAGCCAGGGGTGCACGTACAGGTGGTGCAACAGGTTGGGCGCGACGAGGTGCCGCACCGGGCCCAGGCTCTCGATCGCCGCGCGCCGGGCGTCGGTGAGCGTCACCGGCGAGTGCAGCCAGATCCCGCCGTCGCTCAGCCGCACGGCGGTCATCCGGGTGCGGAACGGGATGGTGTAGAACCGCAGCGGGTCGCCGTCGACGAGCCAGATGTCGTCGCCGAACGGTCGCAGGACGCTCATGGCAGCTCCGGGGCTCCGGTGGAAAGCGAGGCGAGGCTACGCCCCCCTCCCCCGGGGTACAAGCCCGGTTGCGGGGTTCGCGCCGGCCGCCCGCGTGGAGGGGTGTGAGCCCATCCGCTCCCTGGAGGCCCCCATGCGCACCATCGACCGCGTCGTGCTCGGCTGCCTGCTGACCTCGATCGGCGCCGCGTCCCTGTGGCTGCTCGGCGCCCGCCTGCTCGCGCTCTGAGCCGCCCCGCGAGATACCTCACGGCCCGTCGCCCAGCACGGCGTCGATCACCGCGTCGAGCGCCTCGTAGCGCATCTGCTCGGCGGGCGAGAGGTCGCCTTGCAGCAGGTCGGTCTGTTCGAACGGGTCCTCGGCGAGGTGGTAGAGCTGCGCCGCCCCATCCGCCTCGCGCACCAGCTTGTAGGCGTCGTCCCGCGCTGCGCTGCCGATGGTCGGCACGCGGTTGGAGGGGCCCCGCTGGGCGAAGCTCCACGCCCGCTGGGGGCCGGCGTCGGGGTCGCTCAGGTAGGGCGCGAGGCTGACCCCGTCGGAGGGCGGCGGGTCGACGCCGGCCAGCTCGAGCACGGTGGGGAAGACGTCGGTCACGTCGATCGGGTGCGGCACCCGGCGGCCGCCCTCGCGGACGGCAGCGCCGGCGATCACGAACGGGACCCGGATTCCGCCCTCGTAGAGCGTGTCCTTGCGCTGCAGCGGGCTGTAGGGCGTCTGCACCGCCTCGGCCGGGCTGCCGTTGTCCCCGAAGTAGATGATCGTGGTCTCGGCCAGCGCCGCGGGGTCGATGCCGTCGAGCAGCCGCCCGATCTCGGTGTCCATCGCCTCGATCATCGCCCGGTAGTAGTCGGCCGGCCGGGCCTCGATGTCAGCCTCCGATCCGTCGAGGTCGTCCTGCGAATGCAGCGCGGCGGGCGGCAGGTGCAGCGGGGTGTGCGGCGCGTTGAACGCGACCATCGCGAACCACGGGCCGTCCCGGCCGTCGAGCCACGCCAGGGCGTCGTCGACGAAGGCGGTGGTGGTGTAGTCCGTGCTGCGCCCGGTGCGTCCGTTCTCGGTGCGGCGCCACCCGGTGTAGCTGGGCACCGCGCCCGAGGTGAAGCCCGCGTAGTGGTCGAAGCCGGCGTCGTTGGGGTGGGTCTGCTCGTCGTTGCCCTCACCGGCGAGGTGCCACTTGCCGAAGAGGGCGGTGTCCACGCCCGCGCCGCCGTCGTCCAGGGCCCGGGGCAGCGCCAGCGCGTCGGGGGAGAGGCCCGGGTCCTCCCGCCCGATGGGGCCGTAGATGCCGGTGCGGAAGGGGTACATCCCGGTGAGCGTCGAGGCCCGGGTGGGCGAGCAGACCGGCATGGCCCAGGCGGCGTCGAAGACGATCCCCTGCTCGCACAGGCGGCGGATGTTGGGGGTCGGCGCGATGGTCCCGTCGGCCTCGGGGTAGCACTCGGCGTGGTCGATGCCCAGGTCGTCGGCGATGATGAGCAGCACGTTGCCCGCGGTGGGCGGCGGGCCGGCGTCCGGTGCGGGGCCCTGGTCCGATCCGGGGCCCAGATCCGATTCGGGGCCCTGGTCCGGCGCCGCGTCGGTCACCGGATCGGGCGCGCTGTCCGGCCCTGTCTCGACCCCCTCGTCGCGCACCGGATCCGCCGCGGCGTCGACGGTCGCCCCCTCGTCGCTGTCACAGCCGAGCAGCGCCATCGCCAGCGCCCATCCGATCCCATGTCGTCCGATCCGCATCGCGCCCCCCTCGTTCGGAGAGACCAGGATAGCCCTCGCCCCCCGGACCGTGCATCATCGGGCCCCGAACGCCAGACGGAGGGCCCATGCCGACCATACCGCTGTACCAGATCGACGCCTTCGCCGAGCGCCCGTTCGCCGGCAACCCGGCCGCGGTCTGCCCGATGGAGGCGTGGCTGCCCGATACGCTGCTCCAGGCCATCGCCGCCGAGAACAACCTCTCCGAGACGGCCTTCGTGCGCCCCCGCCCCGACGGCGACTTCGACCTGCGCTGGTTCACCCCGGCCCTCGAGGTCGACCTGTGCGGCCACGCGACCCTCGCCGCGGGCCACGTCGTGCTGCAGCGGCTGCGGCCGTCGGCGAAGCAGGCCCGGTTCCACACCCGCAGCGGCCTGCTGACCGTCGAGCGGGCCGACGGCGCGCTGCGCATGAGCCTGCCCGCCGAGACCCCGGCCCCGTGCGACCCGCCGCCGGGCCTGACCGACGCGCTGGGCGCGAAGCCGGAGGCGGTCTTCAGCGGGCGCTACCTGCTGGCGGTGCTGCCCGACGGGGCCACCGTCCGGGCGCTGAAGCCCGACATGCGGGCCGTCGCCGCGATCGACGCCCACGCGGTCTGCGTGACCGGCCCCGGGGGCGGCGCCGACGCCGACGTGGACTTCGTCAGCCGGCTCTTCGCGCCCCGGGTGGGCATCGACGAAGACCCGGTGACCGGCTCGGCCCACTGCATGCTGACGCCCTATTGGTCCGCCCGCCTGGGTCGCCCGACGCTGCGCGCCCGGCAGGTGAGCGCCCGGGGCGGTTTGCTGACGTGCACTGCGCGCGGCGACCGGGTCGAGCTGGTCGGGCACGCGGTCGAGGTGGTCGAGGGCACGCTCAAGTGGTAGGGCCGTCATCGTCAGGCGCCTGACGGGATTCGAGCCAGAGGGCGGCCCGGCTGGTCCGACCCGGCCTGCTTCGTCAGGCGGCTGACGCTCCGGCCGCGCGCCAGCGGCTCAGCTCAGCCGCAGCCCGGCCGGCAGCGCGTCGCCGAGCAGCCGCTTCGCGTCGCCTTCGCTGAGCGCCGTCGGGCGGGTGAGCATGTCGATCCACACGCTCGACGCCCGGGCCGCGGTCAGCCGCTCGAGCACCTGCGTCCGCAGGGCCGGCGAGACGTCCCGGGTGGGGTCGCCGGTGAACCGGGCGAGCAGCACCGCGGCGAAGTCGGCCCCGTCGGCGCGCTGCCAGTCGAGCGCGAGCACCGAGGTCAGCCAGCCCTCGGCGACCGCCGCCGGCACCACGTCGGCCGGGTCGCCGTGGAACAGCTCGCGGGCGCCGAGCCGGCCGAGCGGCCAGTAGCTGTTGATCTTCTTGAACCACGCCTCGAACCAGCCGCCGGCGGTCACCTTCTGATCGGGCGAGAGCCGCTCGAGCGCGGCGAGCAGCCGGATCATCTCGGGGTGACCGTGGGCCCGTGGGCCCTGGGGCTGGGGCTGGGGCCCCTTCTGCGCCAGCCAGGGGCGCACGTCTTCGAACAGCGCCCGCTGCTGCGCCCGGTCGAGCCCCGGCGCCACCCGGCGCCACAGGATCCACCACTCGCCCCAGTTGGCCTTGGCCTTGGGGTGGATCAGCCCTTCGCCGTGCAAGGCCCACAGCGTCGCGACCCGGGCGTCGTCGCCCACCAGCCCGAAGCCGGGGCGCATGGTCCAGCTCAGCAGCCGCAGCCAGTTCATCTCGTGCAGCGCGCTGACCCCGCGGTACGCCTCGCGGCCGAGCAGCGCGTCGAACAGCGCCCGGCACAGGCTCAGCGACCACTGCCCCCGCCCGCCGACGGCCTCTTCGACCGCCCGCCGCACGCCCTTGGCCTGCTTGGGATCGGCCGAGACCCGCCCCGGCCCGAACGCCCGGGTGATGGCCCGCTGGGCGTCTTTGAACCCCTTGGGCAGCGGCTCGGGCTTCGCCGGCTGCGGGCCCGCGTCGGCCGCCGCCCCCTCGCTCGGCGGGGCCTCGGCGGCGCTGCCGTCGGGCTCGAGCGAGAACTGGAGGCGCCACCGGCGGGGCGGCAGCTCCAAGGTCATCACGTACAGCTCGAGCGCGCCCTCTTCGGTGAGCGCGCTCGACAGCCGCACCGGCACCCGCCCGCTCTCGGGGTCGACCCACATGTCGCCCTGGCGCTTGAGCCGGGTCTCGATCGAGGGCAGCGGATCCAGCTCGCCGTCGACGTCCACCACCGCGCCCGCCGGGTCGCTGCGGTCGCCGGTGTAGGCGTACAGCGGGAAGGTCACCGGGCGGTCGACGATGAGGTCGAAGCGCTGGTCGATGGTGTCGATCGCGCTGCCGTCGTCCATGCCCTTGGGCGCCACGCAGAACGCCCGCCGCTGGCCCTCGGGGCCCTCGACGCCGACGTAATACGCCCGGGCGGTGCCCCCGCCGATGAGCTGGCCCAGCCCCCGCCGGCCGAGCGCGAAGCGGGCCGCGCCCCGGGCGACGGCGGTGTCGAGGCTGGTGTGGGGCAGAAGCTCGACCGGGGCCTCGCCGAACCAGCCGCCGAAGACCGCCCGCAGCCGCTCGACGAGGGCCGGCGCGTTGAACACCCCACCGTTGAGCAGGATACGATCGGGGCGGGGCAGGCCGTCGAAGATCCGAGCCCCGGCCTCGGCCGCAGCGCTGGCGTGGCGCCGCAAGAAGGCGCAGACGTGGCGCGGGATCGCGGCGTCGGTGGTGTAGGGCAGGCCCAGCGTCGTCAGCCCGGCCCGGCCCTTGCGGTCGGCGACCTCGGTGGGCCCGGTGTGGGGGGCGAAGCCGTCGAGCAGCAGGTCGCGCACCGCGTCCCGCTCGAGGGTGACCGTCTTCGTGCCCCCGAGCAGCCGCCGCCCGCGCCGCTGCACCGACACCCGGGTCGACTCGGGCGCGTCCGCGGCCAGGAGCTGCTCCTTGGCCCGGCGGGCCTGCTGCACCAGCGCGGCCCACTCGGTCGGGTCGAGCCGGCGGTCGATGCCCGCCTCGGACAGCACGTGATGGGCCAGCGCGGCGTCCATGTTGTCGCCGCCGAGCATCAGGTGCCCGCCGACCGCGATGCGCTCCAGCTCGGGCGGCCCATCCCCCGGCCGCACCCGGACCAGCGTCAGGTCGGTCGTGCCGCCGCCCACGTCGACCACCAGCACCAGCCGGGCGTCGCCCAGCGCCGCGCGCAGGTCGTCGGCGTGGGCCCCGATGAAGTCGTACAGCGCCGCCTGGGGCTCTTCGATGAGCCGGATGTCGCTCAAGCCGGCGGCCCGGGCGGCGTCGGCGGTCAGCTCGCGGGCGACCTCGTCGAACGAGGCCGGCACGGTGATCACGACGTCCTGATCGGCCAGCGGCGCCTCGGGGTGGGCTGCGTCCCACGCTGCCCGCAGGTGGCTCAGGTAGCGCACCGAGGCGGTGTAGGGCGAGATCTGGGGCGTGCCTTCGGGCGCGCTCCACGGCAGTATCGGCGCCCGCCGGTTGACCCCGCCGTGGCAGATCCAGCTCTTGGCCGAGGCCACCAGCCGCCCGGGCACCTGCGCGCCCCGCTGACGGGCCAGCTCGCCCACCGGCGGGGCCGCCTCGCCGTCCGCGGTCCACGGCAGCTTCAGATCGCCCGGGGCCAGCTCGCCCTCCGCCGGCAGGTACAGAAACGACGGCAGCAGCGGCCGGGCCTCGAGCGTGCCCGGCGCGGTGAGCTGGGGGATGTCGAACAGCCGGACGTCGACCCGCCCCACCGGGCTGTGGGCCACCGCGCAATGGGTCGTGCCCAGGTCGATACCGACGACGTGTCGTGGGTCGGCCATCTACTCGACCCGCACGTCGAACGACAGCTTCCACCGCTGCCCCGACTCCTCCTCGACCGCCGCCAGCTCCAGGGTCCCGATCTCGGTCACCCGGGCGTGCAGCTTGACCGGCACGACGCCGCCGGCCTCGCCCTCCAGGGTGGTCTCGATGGGCGCCAGCTCTTCGAGCGTATCGGGGTCGACGACCGCCCCGACCGCGTCCTCCCGCCGCTCGGACGAGCAGAAGAAGCGGAAGGCGGCCGGCTCGCCGACGTACAGCCCCAGCGGCTCGGGCAGGCCGGCCTCCGAGCCCTCCTCCATGCCGAACGGCGCGATGCACAGCGCGTCGACCTGGGGCGGGATGCCGGGCACGGCCAGCTCGGCCCGCTCGAAGCCCACGTAGTACGCCCGCGCGGTGCCGCCCTTGATGCGCACCCCGCCGGCCTTGCGGACGTGCGCGTAATACGCCGCGCCCCGGCTGACCGCCTGCTCGGGGTTGATGCCCTCGAGCACCGTCACCGGCTGGCCGCCGTCGGCTTCGAGCCAGCCGCCGAGGATGTCGAGGATGCGCTGCCGCACGACCGGGGCCCGGGTCACCCCGCCGTTGAACAGGATGGCGCTGGGGTGCACGAACGTGTGCCCCTCGCCCCGCCGGTTCAGCCCCGGCCGCCCGAGGAAGGCCGCCAGGTGGCGGGTGATGCCCGCGTCCTGGGCGTAGGGCAGCCCCAGCGTGGTCAGGCCCATGCGCCGCCGCTGCGCCGGGCGGGCCTCGCTGCCCACCTTCGGGAAGAACCCGTCGAGCAGCACCGCCTGCATCTCGGCCCGGGTCAGCGCGGTGCGGATGGTGCCCCCGATGAGCTTGCGCCCCCGCGACGCGATGGCGATGGGGAACTCGTCCCGCCCGGGCTCGGAGAGCAGCGCCTCCTTGGCCTGACGGCAGGCGTGGGTCAGCCCCCGCATCTGCCAGTCGTCCAGGGCCCGGCCCTCGTCCCGCTGCAAGCGGTTCTTGACCGTGTAGGCCAGCGCCAGATCCATGTTGTCGCCGCCGAGCAGGATGTGATCGCCGACGGCGATGCGCTCCAGCGTCAGGGTGCCCCCGTCCTCCCGCACGGCGATGAGCGAGAAGTCGGTCGTGCCGCCGCCGATGTCGCACACCAGGATGACGTCCCCGACGGCGACCTCCTTGCGCCACGCCGGGCCCCGATCGGCCAGCCACGCGTACAGCGCCGCCTGGGGCTCTTCGAGCAGCCGCAGCGTGGGCGGCAGGCCGGCGTGCATCGCCGCCTCGACCGTCAGCTCGCGGGCCACCGCGTCGAACGAGGCGGGCACCGTCAGCACGACCTCCTGCTCGTCGAGTGGGTGGTCGGGCCAGGCCTCGTCCCAGGCGGCGCGCAGGTGGTCGAGGTAGCGGGCCGAGGCGTCGAGCGGCGAGACCTTGGGCACGTCGGCCGGCGCGTTCCACGGCAGGATGTCGCCCCGCCGGTCGACCCGGGCGTGGCTCAGCCAGCTCTTGGCCGATCCGATCAGCCGGGCCGGGGTCGAGGCCCCCCGCTCGCGGGCGAAGCGCCCCACCGCCGAGCGGCCGATGGGATCCCAGGGCAGGGTCAGCGCGCCCTCGGGCAGCTCGCCGGCCGCCGGCAGGTAGAGGAACGAGGGCAGCAGCGCCTCGGCCTGCACCTCGGACGGCGCGACGACCTGGGGCACCATGAACGGCGCCGGCTCGGGCAGCTCGCGGCTCAGCGGCGAGGCGGCCAGGGCGCAGTTGGTGGTGCCCAGGTCGATGCCGACGGCGTGGGTCGGCCCGTCGGGGTCGAAGGCATCATCACTCATGACAGAATCCCATCTCTGATGACATCGGCGCCGGTCAAAGCTCGATCTCGGCCGGGGCCAGGATCGACGCGTCGTGGCCGGCGGTGGTCGTCGGCAGGGTCAGCGCGGTGGCCTTCCACCCGGGGTGCACCAGCTCGCCGGTGAACGGCGGCTCGCCGACCACGTTGCCGGTCACCTGGTTGCGGGCGGCGTCGAAGCCCGGATCCAGCGTCACCCGGCAGCCCTCGGCCTCGGACCGCACCGGCTCGACGCTCAGGTAGCGCTCCAGCGCGCGCTTGCAGCCCTCGTGCACCACCCGGGCGGCGGCGCCCACGTCGGCGTCGCCCGCCGCGCTGACGTCCTCCTGCAAGAAGTCGATGAACCGGCCCTCGCGCTGGAGGATGGCGAGGAGCTGCAGCGCGGGGGTCGGATCGGGGCCCGCGTCCTCGACCGCCTCGGCCTCGGTGTCGTCCACCTCGGGCTCGGGCAGGGGCGTGACCTCGCGCTCGATGTCGGCGGGGAGCCCGTCGGGGGCCGGTTCGGGCGCGGGCAGGGCCTCGCCGGCCGCGGCGGCCGACACCCGGGCGGCGAGCGCGCCGTCGAAGATCAGCCGCCAGGGCAGGATGAAGGCCATCCACAGTCGCGCGAAGAATCCGAGCCGTTCCGGCGCCATACGTCCTCCCGATCGTCGAAGCAGGTTGATGCCACGGCTGAGCGCGCGTCGCAACTGATCCCGCGCGCGGGCGGGGCCCGGCCGGCCGGTCGGGGTCGGCTCGGATTTTTTCGTCGACCGCTGTCAGAGCGCCGTCGGCCGCGGCGAAGTCCCGAGTGCTGGTCGGATGGACCGCCCAGCCAGTCATCGGGAGTCATCTCATGTTCGCTCTTCGCACCCTGCCCGTGCTCGCCGCCCTCGTCTTCACCGCCGCCCACGCGGCGCCCCCCATCGAGGGGCTCGCCGAGGCCCCGCTGCTGTCGGTCGCCGGCCAGACCGCCTACGTGCTCCAGCAGACCCCCGACGGCGAGCCCGGCCCGGCCCCCCAGGTCGCCGGCGACACCGCGGTCGTGCTGCTCGGCAGCCGCATCGGCCGGGTGCCGAGCGCCAACCTCACCGCGGCGATCTCCAATGGCTTCTTCAAGGTCGTCGGCACCGTCGATCTGATGGTCGTCGGCGACCCGGTCGAGACCGACCTCATCAGCCGGGCCGCGGCCAAGCTGCACGCCGACGAGGCCGCCGCGCTGGTCGCCGGCCCGTTCGCGATGGCCGAGGCCAGCCTCGATCACCGCGACGGCCGCTACGACGCGCTGCTCCGAGAGGCGCTGGCCCACGCCCGCGAGCTGATGGCCGAGCTCAACCGCCCGGCGCGCTTCATCGCGGCCGACGGCACCGAGTTCGACTGCTACGGGGACTACGTGCGCTACCAGTGGGGCGGCGTCGGCCTGCCCTGCTGGTGAGCCCTCAGCGGGGCGGCTCGCTGCGCCGCTCCCGCCGCCGCCGCTCGGGGCCCGCGTAGGGCGCCTGGGACTGGCGGCGCTCCCGCCCCGATCGCCGCTCGCCCTCGATGATCAGCAGCCAGCCGTGCTCCAGCGCGTCCCTGATCTGGGGCTCGGTCAGCGGCAGATAGTCGGTCGACGAGGGCCGGCGGGCCCAGGCCCGCAGCGTGCCCCGGGGGCCGCGGTCGATCTTGACCACCCGCCAGCGCCCCCGCAGAGCCTCGTGATCGCGCACCACTTCGAACGCGGTCCCGACCGTCATCCCGCACACCGAGATCGGTACGTCGGGCGCCTCGGGGGCCCCGCTGCTCGACGCATCGGACGCGCCAGGGCTCACGCCGCTGACGATCCAATCCATCACCTCGTCCATGGACTCGTCGATCATCTCGCTCCCGGGCCGCTCACCGGGTTGCATTCCGACCGATCGTTACAGATCCGGGACGTCGGACGCCAGCGCCGCACGATCGGGCCCGCCTCGCGCCAGCGTGTTCATTTCCCGCCGCCGGGAGAGTATCGTGGCCGCGACACCCCCGACCGAGGAGACACCCGTGGCTGCGTGGAACGACTTCGCCGACCGATACGGCACCGACAAGGCCCTCCGCGATCTCGACGGCGAGCAGATCAAGGCGGTCGTCGACCTGCTGCTGCTCGTGATGTACGCCGACGACAAGGCGAGCGTGCTCGAAGAGATGGAGTTCGAAGAGCAGCTCTGCAAGCTGCCGGCGATCGCCGACAAGCGGGCGCTCGTCGACGCCCATGTCTCCGGGGCCACCGCCCGCATCCGGGCGGCCGGGGCCGGCGAGGCGCAGGCGATCGCCGAGCAGGCGGCGGCGAAGCTGCCCGAGGGCGACGCCCGGTCGCGGGTGTTCGCGATGACCGCGGCCATGGCGTTCTCCGACGTGCAGCTCGCCGTCGACGAGAGCGACGTGCTCAAGATCGTCGCCGCCGCGCTGGGCCTCGACCTGGCGACCGCGGTCTCGATCGTCGCCGCCCAGAGCTGAACCGACCCCACACCCCGACCCCCAGGAGTCCCCACCCATGGCCCGCGAGATCATCCTCGAGCGGGACGGCCGACAGTCGCGCTTCGGGCTCGGCAAGATCGACCGCTCCAAGCTCTATGGCGTGCGCCGCCGGATCCCACTCGACCCCCAGGACGCGCGGTGCGAGCGCGCCGAGCTGACCGCCGACGGCAGCCTCGTCATCCGCCAGGGCATGACCGCCCAGGCCTACTTCGACGACGACGGCGTCTGGATCCCCCACGCCGATCTGGTCAACCTCGAGCCCGACGGCAGCGTCGCCGAGAAGCACGACTCGACGCTCGGCAACCCCCAGCCGCTCGAAGAGGCGCCGCCCGAGGCGCTGCTCGACGCCCAGGTCACCGCGGTCTACGGCCTCGAGCCCACCGAACTCGACGAGGCGCTGAAGAGCGCGCTCGCCGGGGGGGCCATCTTCCGCTTCCCGTTCAACTACCGCGCCGGCTACAACCCGCAGACCGCGTTCCTGGTGGGCAACGACAACGGGTTCTTCGCCCTGGTCGGCCAGACCACCGAGAGCGACTGGTGCGAGCTGCAGAAGCCCGCCGTCGAGGCGTTCGACGACGCCGAAGACGACCTCGACGATGACCTCGACTTCGAGATGTTCTGATGAGAAAAATCCACCTGACCAACGCCGGGGGCCGCGACGCCACGGTGAGCATGGAGGGCCTGCGCCCGTCCACCGGCTCCCGCCCCGGGCTGCCCGACCGCGACGTGCGCTTCGAGCGCTACCTGGCCACCACCGAGAGCGGGCTGCACGAGCGGCTGCAAGCAGCCCACGGCGAGGACTACGCCGACGCGCTCGTCCAGGGTGACCCCGAGATCGACCTCGAGCAGGTCGGCCGGCGGGTGGCCGACACCGACCGCATCTACCTGTCGTCCACCGGGGACGTGCTCTACGCCGCGCCCCGGGTGATGGAGGTCATCCTCGGCCCCGACGGCGAGGAGAAGGAGCGCCGCCAGCCGGTCGACGTCGAGTCGAACGTCAACGACGAGGACAAGGCCATCCGCTGGACCGGTCGCAAGCTGCCCAAGTCCGCCGCGGTGCGCCGCTTCGTCTTCGGGCGCACCGTGCAGGTGCGCCACGTCGACGGGGTGACCTACGACTATTGCTACGAGATGGCGAAGACGCTCGCCGAAGAGGACGCGGTGATGATGCTCGGCGCCGGTGATCGGGGCCGGGCCCCGCTGGTCTTCCAGACCAACGGCACCCCCTACCGCGGCTTCCTCGAGGGGCGGGTCGACGGCGAGAAGTACAAGCTGCTGCTGCACCTGAGCAACATGGAGCTCAAGCGGCCCGAGCCGGCGGAGGCAGGCAAGTGAAGGGCATCGACCAGAGCAAGGCCCGCCCGCTCGGCAAGGGCTTCCAGACCGGCCCCGGCTGCGTCGCCGACAGCGACCTGCAATCGCGGCTGCGCGGCTTCAAGCGCGCGGTGGCCAAGCGCTACCGGGCGATGAACAGCGAAGAGATCGAGACGAAGAGCCCCTACGGGCCGATCTGGGCCCAGCCCAAGATCGACGGCGAGCTGTGGTACCTGATCATCGACGACGGCGACGCCTTCTTCGCCAACCCCAAGGGCCGCTGCTTCTACGGCGAGCTGCCGGCGCTCGACGAGATCCGCAAGACGGCGGTGCCCCGGGCCCGCGGCCTCACGCTGATCGCCGGCGAGCTGTTCGCCATCCGCAAGGGCGGCCGCCCGCGGCACGACGACCTGGCCGGCGCGCTCGGCGGGGAGACCGCGGCCCAGGTGGCCCGGGTCGGCTTCATGGCGTTCGACATCCTCGACGGCGGCGACGCGACGACGCCCGAGCCCGGCGGGGACTACGGTGAGCGGCTCGAGACGCTGCGCCGCCTGTTCGCCGGCGGCAAGCGGGCCCAGGCGATCAAGACCGAGCAGATCGAAGGGGCCCCGGCGATCCGGGCGATGTACGACGAGCTGGTCGCCAGCGACAAGGCCGAGGGCCTCGTGCTGCGCCGGCCCGACGGCCGCATCTACAAGCTCAAGCCGATCTACACCCTCGACGCGGTGGTCGTCGGCTACACCGAGCGCCTCGAAGAGCCGGGCCGCATCCGCTCGATGGCCCTGGCGATGATGCGCGAGGACGGCCAGCTCCAGCTCATCGGCTCGTGCGGCAACATGGGCGGCGAGACCCGGGAGCAGATGTTCGAGGCCATCTCGCCCCACGCCACGACCGCCGACTTCCGCCACGCCAGTCACGACGGCGCGCTGTACCGCTTCGTGAAGCCCGAGGTGGTCATCGAGATCAAGGTGACCGACATCCTCGGCGAAGAGGGCGACGGCGACCCGATCAAGCGCATGGTCTTCGAGTACCGCGACGGCACCTACCACGCCGCCCGGCCGATGCCCGGGGTGAGCATCCTGCACCCGGTCTTTCAGCGGCACCGCACCGACAAGACCTACGACGCGGTCGACGTGCGCATCAGCCAGCTCACCGAGCGGGTGGCGGTCGACGACCTCGACAAGCACGCCGAAGAGGTCGACCTGCCGCCCAGCGAGATCATGCGGCGCGAGGTCTACGTCAAGGAGAGCAAGAAGGGCACCGCGGTGCGCAAGCTGGTGCAGTGGCGCACCAACAAGCAGGACGTCGACCCCGACTACCCGGCGTTCGTGGTGCACTACACCGACTACAGCCCGGGGCGGAAGCAGCCGCTGCAGCGCACGGTGCGGCTGGCGCCGACGTTCGACCTCGCCGAGCAGATCGCCGAGGAGATCCTGGCCGACAAGGTCAAGCGGGGCTGGAAGCAGGTGAGCTGAGCGCCCCGCTCACCCCCGGCGCAGGGCGCGCAGCACGAGGCCGGTGAAGGTCTCGACGCTGTCGGTCCCCCACGCCAGCGCCCGCGCCCGATCGTCGAGCCCGTCGTGCAGCGCGATGCGCCCCGCCCGCGCGGCGGGGATGAGCGCCTCGGCGGTGTAGCCTTGCAGCAAACCCGACAGATGGATCGGCCCCTCGGGCTGCGCCGCGCGGAAGAGGTCGAACTCTTCCTGCAAGCCAGGGGGATCGGTCTGCGAATGCTTCGAGTCCTCGCCGCCGACGAAGACCGCCGCGTTCGCGTCGGCCGCCATCGCCCGCCGCATCGCCGTCAGCTCGCCCCCGATGGGCGGCAGCGCTTCGCCCGGTGTCCGCGCCGCCCCGTGCCACCGGAACCCGCCCAACGCCGGCCACGCCGAGCCGCGGGGGAAGCGCCGGAGCTGGTGCAGCTCGACCTGCGCCGGCTCAGCCGCCGTGTGCCCGATCAGATGGTCGAGCAGCGGGGTGATGGTCGGGTGCCCCCCGCAGACGACGGTGCCCCCGCCGACGAGCAGCGCGCCCAGCAGATCCATCACCAGCGAGGGCGCGCGCACCGCAGCCGGATGGTCCTTCAGCGGCGTGGGGATGCTCGCCGAGAAGAAGAGACGGACGCCCTCGTACGGGCCCTTCATGACGTGATCTCCTCGGTGGGGCGGGTCCACAGGTCTTCGAGCCAGGGGTACAGGCCGACCCGGGTGGTCAGATCCATCGGCACCTCGCGGGCGGCCCACCGGGCCGCCTCTCGTACGGAGGGATGCAGCTCACGGGCCTCGGTCACCAGGATCGAGTCGCCGCGGCCGCCCCCGAACTCCGCGTCGTGGGACTGCCACAGCCGGTGCCAGCCCTCGAGCGTCGGCCAGCTCGGGTCGGCGTGCACCAGGATCTGGCGCTCGGGGTGGCGCAGCAGCCAGCCCGCCCGCCCGCTCTCCCGGGTGCTCATCACCCGGGCGTCCACCATCCCGGCGAAGTCGCGCAGCACCCGGGCGATCGCCTCGTCGAACAGGCGCCGGCGGGCCAGCCGCCCGTTGACGAACGCCCGCACCGCGCAGTCCACCCCGCCGGGCCAGTCCAGCACCGGCGCCTGCACGAAGGCGAACCCCTCTGCGCCCGCGTCGATCCGCAGGCGACCGATGGGCACCCGCCAGCGCTGGGCCATCAGCATCTCCTCCCGCACCCAGCGCGAGCCGGTGGCCCCCTTCGACTCGAAGAGCAGGACCAGCCCGCTGTCTCTGATCGCCGCCTCGATCTCCCGCTGGACCGGATCGCCGCCCCGCAGCCGCCAGCGGTCGACGAAGACCCGGAAGCCGTCTGCCTCCAGCGCCGCGCGCGCCGCCTCGCACTGCGCGGTGGCGTCATCCCGGCGATAGGAGAGGAAGATCTGCTGGTCGTGGTCGGCCTCGCGCCCCAGCCGGAAGCGGACGAGCCGGGCGATGTCTGCGCGCGCGCCGATCGCCAGCGCGTTGCGCGCGCTCAGGGACGCCAGCGCCGACGGGACGGCCGAGAAGTCGTAGGTGTCGAGGTCGCGCACGACGGGGCAGATGGCATGGTCGGCGTGATGCAGGCGGGCGATCTGCTCGACGAAGGGCGCCCGGGCGAGGCCCGGGTCGAGCACGGCGAAGACCGCGACGCCCAGATCCCACGCGTCCGGCAAGGTACCCGGGTTGCGTTCGATGGTGGCATCGGGCGCGGCCTCTGCGGCGACATCGGCGATGTCACCTGCGATGGCATCGCCGCCATCGGGCGCGAGGATGATGACCCGGCTCTGCATGGCGCCTCCGCGGGTGGCCGTCCCACGGGACAGTCACAGATCCGGTCCGGCGCCGCAAGCGCGGCTCAGGTGCCCGGATCGAAGACAAAGGGGAACTTGACCCGGCACATGCCGCCCTCGGGCTCGGGGAACCGCCATCGCTCGATCTGCCGCTTCACGCAGCCTTCCAACCGCTTGTGGCCCAGCCCGCTCTCGACGAGCACCTTGCCCACCTTGCCGTCGAGCATGATGCGCCACGACACCGAGAGCTTGCCCGACAGTTCGGGGTCCTGGGCCAGCTCCTTCTCGTAGCAATACTGGATGCCTTTGCGGCGCAGCGTCACCACCCGCAGGATGTCGGCCTCCTTGCAGAACGCGGTCACCGACCCGCCCGAAGTGCGGACCCGGGCCTTCTTCTCCCGCTGGGTCCTGCCGGTCAGGCGGGCCCGGGTGCGGCCGCCGCTGCCGGTGTCGATCGCGCCCATGCCCCGCACCCGGCCGAAGCCGGGCCCGCCGCCCCCGTCGCCGGTGCCCCGCAGCCCCATGCCATCGGTCCCCCGCCCCATCGCGAGGACCCCGTCGCTGCCGGCCATCGCCGCGCTGAGCTTGTCGGCGAAGCCCTGCCGATCGCCGAAGACGTTCTTCAGCGGCCCCCGCCCGATCAGATCGCTGCCGAGCGCCCGGTGCACCCCGGTGTCGGTCACCTTCTCGACCAGCTCGGTGTCCCGCTCGGGCACCTTGGTCTCGGTGACCTTCTCCGGCTCGCCGAAGACGCCCTCCTCGTCGCGGGCCCGCTTGCCGACGTCCTCGGCGACCGACTCCGAGGGCTCCGGCTCGTCGAACTCGTCGGGCGGCGGCTCGACGAAGATGTCCACGTAGCGCTCGGCGATGTCGAGGATGGTGAAGCGAGGGGCCTGATCCCAGACGAGGAAGGCTGCGACGAGCAGCCCGAAGTGCACGACGACCGCCCCGAGCAGCGCCGTGAGCAGCGATGACTCCATCGCCCGCCACACCGGCCGCCGGGGCACCCGCTCGGGCGGCGCGACGCATTGAAAGAAGACCGCGAGGTCGTCGCTGAGGTCGACGATGCCCCAGTCGCGGCCGCCCACCGCGATGGCCGGGCCCCGCGCGCGGCGGACGCTCTCGAGGGACTGTTCGGGGGCGCCGGCGAGGTGCAGCCGGCCCCCCATCGCGTGGGTGGGCTGGAGCGAGAAGCCCCCGGCCTCGGGGGCGAAGAGCAGGTGCCGCTCGCCGACATCGGCCAGCTCGGGCACGACGAGCGCGTTGCTCGGGGCGGCGCCGATGGTCACCGGCGCCCGGCTGTCGACGAGAGCTTCGGAGATGAGCGTATCGCGCCACAGCAGGGCGATACGCATCCAGTGACGGTCGGTCTTGGGTTGGGCCATGACGCTCGGACTCGCGACGCAGGGGTGCCCTGCCGATGGCATGTGTCCCATCGGTGGAGGCACGGTGATGGTGTCGGCGATGCCATCGTGGCGATGGCGCCCCCGCCCGGCCGCGATGGCCGGACGGTCGCTGCGACAAGCCGGGCGGGCGCGGGTTCCGAGAAAATCGACGGGCCCCTGGCCGCGGGGCCGCCTTCGGGCCTGGAAGCAAATTACTCGGATAGGCGAGGGCGTGAGGTCGGCCCCCAGTCGCCAGCGCCCCCGCAGCCGGCGACGCAGTCGCACCCGGGGTGCGGCGAGGGGGCCAAGCCCACGACCCGACGGGGCGTAGGCCCGGGTCGAGGCGCGCAGCGCGGAGAGCCGGCGAGGAGGAAAGCGGCGAATGGGGGTCGAGATCGCGGCCGCAGCCCGAGTAATTTGCTGACGGGCCCTTCGGCTATCACGGGGCCGCGCGCGACGAGGAGGACCCATGCGCCCGATGCTCTGCCTGCTTCTGATCGCCCCGCTCTTCGGCTGCACCCCCGAAGGCGACTATCTCATCCCCGCCGGCGCGCACTACGCCGAGGGGGTCAACGCCGCCGCCCAGGGTGCGCCCGAGCTGCGCTTCGCGGCCGTGTTCGACGACAGCGCCGTCTACGAGACGGTCGACCCCCGCAACCAGGGTGACATCAACAAGCTGTATGGCTTCTCGGACTGCGGCAGCCACCACCACACGAACAGCGCCCGCTTCGGCTGGCGGTGGTTCGAGGGCGCGCTTCAGATCTTCGCCTACACCTACGCCGACGGCGAGCGGGCGTGGGCGTACCTGGGGGACGCGACCATCGGTGAGCGGGCCGACTACGCCCTCAGCGTCGACGGCGCGGCGTACGTCTTCACCTTCGGCGGCGTCACCACCCGCCTGCCCCGAGGCTGCGCCGGCGACGGCGGGGTGAAGTACCGGCTGTACCCCTACTTCGGCGGGGACGAGGTCGCCCCCCACGACATCACCATCCGCATCATCGACTGACCGCCCCCGCGCTCAATCGGGCGCCGGCCCCCGCACCACGAGGCGCCGCCTGCGCGTCTCACGCTCGGGCGCTTCGCCGCCGACCCCCTGGCAGCGCGGGCAGTAATAGGTGCTGCGCCCCAGATCACCCTGCCGCCGCATGCGGATGGCGTCCCCGCACTTGCCGCATGGCTGCCCGCTCTTGTCATAGACCCAGGTGCGCCGGCCGTGATCCCACCGGGTCCGTCGCCGGCCGGGACCCAGGTTGCGCCGCATCCAGGTCCGGGCGCTCTCCAGCAGCCGGCGCAGCGTCCCGTCGTCGCAGTCACCCACCGCTCGGAAGGGATCGAGTCGCTGCATGAACAGCAGCTCGCTCTTGTAGACGTTGCCGATGCCGGCCACCAGCCGCTGGTCCATGATGGCATCCCCCAGCGCGCGGCGGGGGTCGACCCGCAGCCGGGCGATCATGGCGTCGAAGTCGGCCGCGTCGGCGAGCAGATCGGGCCCCAGCGTCGAGAGCACGGGGTGGCGCCGCACCTGAAAGGCCGTGAGCCATTGCACCGTCGGCGCGTTGAAGCACACCGCCCGCCAGTCGCGGCCATCCGCGTCGCGCACGCTCAGGATCACCCGGGCCCGGCTGGATGGCTTCCGCCAATCACTGCCCGGCCGGTATAGATGCCAGCTCCCGCTCATGCGCAGGTGGGTGTAGATGGCATGGGATGGCTCGCCCGCGGCCTCGGCGCTCAACCAGATGAGCAGGTTCTTGCCCCGGGCCTCGACCTCTGCGACCCACGTGCCCGGGGCCCGGTCGACGGCGTCGGCCATCTCGGGCAGCGGCGAGACCAGCGACATGACGGCGCCCCCCCGCAGGCAGCCGAGCGCCTGCGCGATCTTGTAAAGGCTGTCACCTTCGGGCATCGCGCCGCCTCGCCCCGGGCTCGCCTCGCCGCCGGATGAGCCCGTCGTAGGTGGTCTTGAACCCCGCGTCGGTCAGGGCCGCCGCCAGGGGTGAGCCGCCGGCCCGCCCGCCGTCGATCTGCTCGATGTGCACCGCCCGCACCCCGGGCAGCTCGGCCAGGGCCGCCAGCGCCTCGGCCAGCGCCTCGATCGCTTCCCGCCGGGCGGGCTGCTCATCGGGCAGGTGGGTGTAGAGCGTCTTGTTCGACCGGCTCAGAAACCCGATCAAGCGCCCCCCGTGCAGAATGACCCGAGCCCCCGCCGCCCGCTCGAAGCGGGCCTCGTCGACGTCGGGCCAGGGCAGCGCCGCGCCGTACGGGTTGGCCGGATCAGTCGCCGCCAGCAGCACGGTCAGCGGCCCCTCGGGGTCGGGTTCGCGAGCGTCGCGCAGCCGGTCATCGGCCCCGGGCAGCGCGAACTGGGTCGCGCCCAGCCCGGCGGTGAAGTAGCCCCGGCGCACCTTGCCCGCCTCCTCCATCGCCTTGAGCACCGGGTAGACCGCGCCGAAGCCGCCGGCGATCTCCTCGGCGGCCACCGCTTCCCGGGTCAGCACGCCGTAGCGTTCGAGGAGCTGCCGGGCCAGCGCGGTCCGACGCTCGGTGAGCTGAGCGCCGTCGGCCGTCGACAGCAGCGACCAGCGCCCTTCGCTGCCCGGGGGACCCCGCCGACGCGAGCGATAGCCCCGACCCCGGGCCGCCGCGCGCCGCCCCCGCCGTCGGGACCCGGCCGAGGCCCGCACCGCGCCCGCCAGCCGGCTGCGCAGCGCGGTCGGGGTGTCGTTGCCCACTTCGCCGGCCCAGACCAGATCCCACAGTGCCTCGAGCACCTCGCCGGGGAAGCCGCCGACATGAGCCACGATGTCGTCGAAGAACGAGGCCCCCCGCTCGGCCAGCGCCGCCCGCACCCGCCCGGTCAGCTCGCCCTCGGCGGGCACCGGGTCGGGGCTCAGCAGCGCCCGGTCGTCGGCCAGATACAGCGCCACGTAGCCGTCGGCCTGACCCAGCGCCCGCACGCCCTGCCAGACCACCTCCCCCGCCGCGCACAAGAGGTCCAGATCGGCCGGGCGATAGTCGACGACCCGCGCCGGCAACACCTCGCTCTCGAGCACCGACGCCGGGACGGGCGTCCCCTGGAGTTGCTCGATCGCCGCCAGGACCGCCTCGGGGCCGCGGTCGTCCTCGCCGACGCCCTGCCAATCGATCAGGAACCGGGCCAGCGCCTCCGGCTCGACCGGCTCGACCTCCTCCCGCAGCCTCGCCAGCGACACCCGCTTCAGGCGCCGCAGCACCTCGGCGTCGCACCACTCCCGGCCAGTGCCCCGGGGCAGGAACTCGCCCTCGACGACCTTGTCCCGGGCCGCCAGCCGACGCAGCGCCTCGACGATCGGGCCGACGCCGATCCCGAAGCGGCGGGCCACCCACTCGACCCGGAACGGGCCGTGGGTCCGGGCGTGGCGGGCGACCAGATCGGCCAGCGGGTCGTCGACCGGCTCGAGGAACGCCACCGGCAGCCCCGGCGGCGAGACCACCCCCAGCGCGTCGCGGTAGCGCCCGGCGTCCTCGGCGGCGATGAAGCGGTGGCCGGCGCCCATCTTGACCCGCACGACGCGCCGGGCTCGCACCAACTCGGCGAGCATCTCGTCGATGTCGTCGCCCGTCGTGCCGTCCCGGGCCCGCTCGGCGACGTCGTCCCGGGACAGATCGCCGAGGGTCAGCAATAGATCGTGGATGTCGTCGGGGTGGCTCACCCGCGGCGCCCGCCGCTGAAGGGCGTGCTCGACCTCGTCGATGGCGTCGGCGTCGAGCAGATCGCGCAGCGCGGCGGCGCCGAGCAGCGCCTTGAGCCGGGCGTGGTCGATGGTCAGCGCTTGCGCCCGCCGCTCGGCGAGCGGAGCGTCGCCCTCGTACATGAAGTTGGCGACGTAATCGAAGAGCATCGCCGAGGCGAACGGGCTCGGGCTCCGGCTCTCGACCTCGACCACCTTCACCGCCCGCCGCTCGATGCGCCGCATCAGCTCGACGGCGCCCGGCAGGTCGAAGGCGTCCTTGAGGCACTCGCGGTAGGTCTCGAGCACCACCGGAAAGTCTCGATAGCGGGAGGCCACCGCCAGCAGCTCGGCCGACTTGCGCCGCAGCGCCCACAGCGGCGTGCGCTGGCCGGGGCGGTGCCGGGTCAGCAGCAGCGCCCGGCCGGCGTTCTCCCGGAACTTCGCGGCGAAGAGCGACGTCTCGGCCAGCCGGCCGACGACCGCGTCCTCCAGGCTGTCGGCCGGCGGCAGGAAGAGGGACAGGTCGGGGGGCTTCTCGCCTTCCGGCAGTCGGAAGACGAGGCCGTCATCGGACCAGACCGCGTCCAGCTCCATCGTGTAGCGATCGAGCAGCCGGGCCCGCACCGCCATCGCCCACGGGGCGTGCACCGGCGCACCGTATGGGCTCATGATGCACACTCGCCAGTCGCCGATCTCGTCCAGGAACCGCTCGACGACGACCGTGCGATCGGTCGGCAGGGCCCCCGACGCCCGCTGGTCGTGCACGTAGGTCGTCAGCGACTCGGCGGCGGTGGCGTCGAGGCAGTAGTCGCTCCGCAGCAGCGACTGCGCCGCCTGCGGGGCCAGCGCGCCGATCCGTCGGGTCAGCGCGCCGATGGCCTCACCGAACTCCAGCGGCCGCCCCGGCCCGTCCCCCCGCCAGAACGGCATGCGCCCCGGCTCGCCCGGAGCGGGCGTCACGAGCACTTTGTCGTGGGTGATCTCTTCGATGCGCCACGAGGTCGCGCCGAGCAGGAAGACGTCCCCCGGCCGCGACTCGAAGACCATCTCCTCATCCAGCTCCCCCACCCGCCGGCTGCGGCCGGACTCGTCGCCCGCCAGGAAGACGCCGTAGAGCCCCCGATCGGGGATGGTGCCGCCGTTGATAATCGCGACTCGCTTGGCGCTCTTGCGCGGCTCGAGGCGGCCGTTGATGCGATCGTAGGTCAGCCGGGCGCGCAGGTCGGCGAAGTCGTCGCTGGGGTAGCGCCCGCTGAGCATGTCGAGCACGCCTTCGAAGGCCTCCCGGGGCAGCTCGGCGTACGGCGCCGCGCAGCGCACCGCCCGAAACAACGCGTCGACGTCCCACGGGGCCATGCCCACCGCTGCGACGAGCTGCTGGGCGAGCACGTCGAGCGGGTTGCGCGGATAGCGGGTCGACTCGACCACCCCGTCGAGCATCGCCCGGGCGGCGGCTGCGCAAGCCAGCAGGTCGCCCTTGTACTTGGGCAGGATGACCCCCCGCGAGCGCCCGCCGACGTGGTGGCTGGCCCGCCCGATGCGCTGCATGCCCGAGGCGATGGACGGGGGGGCCTCGAGCTGCACGACGAGGTCGACCGCGCCCATGTCGATGCCCAGCTCGAGGGACGAGGTCGCGACGATGGCCGGCAGCAGGCCCCGCTTGAGGCGGTCTTCGACGTCGAGGCGCTGATCGCGGGCCAGCGACCCATGGTGGGCCAGGGCCAGCTCCTCGCCAGCCAACTCGTTGAGCGCGAGGGCCAGCCGCTCGGCGAGGCGGCGGCTGTTGGTGAAGATCATCGTCGAGCGGTGGGCCCGGATGAGCTGCACCAGCCGGGGGTGGATCGCGGGCCACGCCGAGCGCTGCACGCCGGCGACGACCGCCGAGCCCTCGGGCGTCTGGCCCGGGTCGTGGCCGCCCTCCAGCGTCGCCAGATCATCGGCCGGCGTCTCGATGCGCAGCTCGATGGCCCGCTTGCGGCCAGCGTCGACGATGGTGACCGGGCGCGGCCGGGTGATCCCCTCGGCGTCGACGGTGCAGCCGCCGAGGTAGCGGGCGACCTCTTCGAGCGGGCGCTGGGTGGCCGAGAGCCCGATGCGCTGAAGCGGGCGCTGGCCCTGGCGCAGCCACTCCAGCCGCTCCAGGCTCAGCGCCAGATGCGTCCCGCGCTTGGTGCCGACGACGCTGTGGATCTCGTCGACGATGACCGTCTGCACCCCCGCCAGGATGCGGCCGACCTGACTGGTGAGCATCAGGTACAGCGACTCGGGGGTCGTGATGAGGATGTCCGGCGGGTGACGCTTCATCCGGGCCCGCTCCCGCTGCGGCGTATCCCCGCTGCGGATGCCGACGTGCACGTCGCGGGGGTCGTAGCCCTGCTTGCGGGCCAGAGCGGCGATGCCGGCCAGCGGCGCCCGCAGGTTGCGCTCCACGTCGACCCCGAGCGCCTTGATCGGGGAGATGTAGAGCACCCGGCAGCGGCGCTCGAGCGGCGGCGTGGGCGCGAAGATCAGCCGGTTGAGCGCGGAGAGGAACGCGGCGAGCGTCTTGCCCGAGCCGGTCGGCGCCAGCAGGAGCGTGGACTCGCCGGCCTCGATAGGCGGCCAACCGCTGGTCTGAGCCCGGGTCGGGGCGTCGAAGCACGCCTCGAACCACGCCCGAGCCGCGGGGTGCAGGAAGGCGAGCGGATCGGCGCCGTCGCCGGGCTCGGGAGGGGTCGTCACGCTGCTGCTGACACCCCGCGGCCGGACCCGGTTACGCCGTGCGGGGTCACGGGCACGCGGTCACAGCCCGATGTCGCTGTGATCGATGCCCCACGCCTTGAGCTTGCGCTGCAGCGTCCGGCGGTTGATGTCGAGGATTCGGGCCACCTTGGTGATGTTCTTGTGGTGGGCGAGCAGGCGCTCGATGTGCCGCCGCTCCACCGTCTCGAGCGTCAGCTCTTCGAGCGGCGGTGGCGTCTGCGCGGCCGGCACGAGGGTCGCGCCGACCCGGGCGCCGGTCGATGCGCCGCTCGCGAAGGGGTTGGCCGCCAGCATGCGCCGGACCAGCTCGGCGTCGACCCGGCCTTCCTCAGCGAAGAGCGCGACCCGACGGGCCAGGTTGACGACCTCTCGCACGTTGCCCGGCCAGTCGTGCGCCAGCAGGACCGCCTCGGCGTCGGGGGTCAGCTCCAGCCCGTCGCCGACCACCGCCAGCCAATGCCGGGCGATCGGCAGGATGTCCGCCGGCCGCGCCCGCAGCGGCGGCAGCTCGAGCGGCAGCACCTGCAACCGATAGAAGAGGTCCTCCCGGAAGCGCCCGGCGCTCACCTCGTCGGCCAGACGGCGATGGGTCGCGGCGACGAGGCGGGCGCGGAACGGCCGCTCCCGGGTATCACCCACCGGCCGGAACATCCGCGTCTCGAGGACCCGGAGCAGCTTGGCCTGATGTTCGAGCGGCAACTCGCCGAGCTCGTCGAGGAAGAGCGTGCCACCTTCGGCCTCTTCGAACAGGCCGGGCTTGCGCCGCTCGGCGCCGGTGAATGCCCCCCGGCAATGCCCGAAGAGCTCGCTCTCGACCAGGTCGCGGGGCAGACAGGCCATGTTGACCGGCACGAAGGGCTGCTCGGCCCGCTGGGACGCCTGATGTAGCGCGCGGGCCGCGACCTCTTTGCCGGTCCCGGTCTCACCGGTCAGCAGCACCGGCTCGTCGGCGTCGGCGAGGCGCGTGATCAACCGCCTCAACTGGACCGTGGCCGGGCTCTCCCCGACGAGGCGGGACTCGCCCCCGCTCGGCCGCGCCGCCTGCATCAGCACCGGCGCCAGGTCGGCCGCGTCGACCGGCTTCGTCAGGAAAGTGTACGCGCCGAGCCGCATGGCCTCGACCGCGTCGGGTACCGTGCCATGACCGGTGAGCACCACCACCGGGACCCGGCGGCCGGGCGTGCGCCGCAGCACCTCCAGGCCGCCGATGTCGGGCATGCGCAGATCCAACACGGCCGCACCGGCGGGGTGCTCCCGGTCGACTCCACCCGCGTTGAGGGCCTCGACGCCGGCCCGACCACCGGGAATCGGGTCGACCGCGAAGCCACGTCGGCGCAGGGCCTTGCTCATCGCGGTTCGAAACGGCGCGTCGTCGTCGATCAGCAGCACCCGAGGTGGGGCGCCATTGCGTCCAGCGTCGGTCACCATAGTCGACTGGATACCCCGACGGCCCATCGGGTCGCGAGGCCTTCGATTTCCCAGAGCCCATCCGGCGGCCCATCGCGCTTCCCGATTCGGGAGAGAGCGGATACCGTTCAAGGGTCACCGTGGCGCGGAGGGCCCATGCCGATCATCCGACCCCGATCGACGCTGAAGGGGGCGCTGCTCCTCGTCGCGTGCGCCGTGGGCGCCTGCACGGACGACGACGGGGCCAGCGAGCCCGCCCCATCCAATGACGCCGCGGCGCTCGACGCGACGCCGGCCGAAGCCGACATGATCGCCGATGGCGGCGCCCCGGACCTCGCCCCCGACGCCACGCCCGATGCCGAGCTGGCCCGGGTCCAACTCCAGAACGTGCTGGAGATCGGCCGCTGCGAGAACGCCCGCCGCATCTACCCGGCCCTGCCGGACGAGGTCGGCCACTGGGCCCTCGAACGCCTGACCCCGACCGACACCCCGACCCTCGTCGATGGCATCGTCTATCAGATGTTCGGCGTCGACGAGGAGGAGGGCCCGTTCTGCCGCAGCGGCCTGCCCCATCGCGTCTTCGCCCTGGTCGCCCCCGAGGGGCCGCCGCCCGAGGCGCCGTCGGACACCGACGACTACCGGACCTTCGAGATCACCTTGCCCGAGTCGCCGCTGGAAGCAGCCGACGTGCCGTTCGACCCCCCGTTCGTCCTCGATGAAGGCGACGCGCTGTTCGTAGGAGTCGAGATGGCCGCCGAGGCCGACACCTCGCTCTGCATCGCCGCCTGCCGCCCCCTGGGCGGGGCGCTGCGCAACCGCAGCTACTGGAGCAACGCCACCGCCGAGCCCTACCCCTGGGGCGATCTGGTCGTGGATTTCGGTCTGTCGGAGAATTTCACGATCCGGGCCTATGGGCGCGCCCCCCGCTGAACTACACGGGCCCTGCCCGGTGTGGAGCCGTTGGGGGCATGCCTTCGAATCGCAAAGCGCCCGCCTCGTCACCGCGCAGGCGCGACCTGAACCTGCACACACCCACGGAGCCGGAACTCACGCCGCCTCCGGAGCGTGATGCGCGCCCCACCCGACGAGCAGTCGACGGCCGGGAGATGCTTCGAAACGCAGAACGCCCGCGGCGTCGCCGCGGGCGTTTCGACCGGCTGGAATCTACCGAATCAGCCAGAGCAGGTGCAGGCTCAGCTCGCCTTCTCGGCCCCGTAGCCCGGCGGCAGCAGCTCGATGATCGCCATCTCGGCGTTGTCGCCCAGCCGGTTGCCGACCCGAACGATCCGGGTGTAGCCCCCGGGGCGATCGATGAAGCGCTCTGCCAGCTCGCCGAACAGCTTCTGCAGGGCATCCCGGTTGCGCACCGTCTTGCCCGCCTGTCGCACGGCGGCCACCCGAGCCATCTCGAGGCGCTTGCGCTCCTCGGGCGCGGCGCCTTCCACGACGCTCAGCGCGTTGCGCCGACCCTGGGTGATGAGCTTCTCCGCGATGCGCCGCAGCTCCTTGGCCTTGGCGACGGTCGTCTGGATCCGCTCTTCTTCGATCAGCGAGGTCACCATGTTGCGGAACATCGCATCACGATGGCTCGAATTGCGGCCGAGCTTTCGGCCCGATTTGCGGTGACGCATGACTCGTGACTCCTAAACCCGCCGCCGGACGCTTACTTGCGTCGGGCGTCGGGGTTCCACCCTTCCAGGCTCATACCGAGTTGCAGGCCCATCGTCGACAAGATCTCCTTGATCTCGCGCAACGACTTGCGGCCGAAGTTCTTGGTCTTGAGCATGTCGGTCTCGGTCCGCTGAACCAGCTCGCCGATGAGCTTGATGTTGGCGTTCTGCAGGCAGTTGGCCGACCGCACCGACAACTCGAGCTCGTCGACGCTGCGATACAGGTTCTCGTTCTGCAGAATCTCGCTCTGCGCCGAGTCCTCTTCGTATTCCGGCTCGGTCTCTTCATCGAAGTTGATGAAGATCTGGACCTGCTCCTTGAGGATCTTCGCCGCGTAGGCCACAGCGTCCGCCGGCGCGACGCTGCCGTCGGTCCACACCTCGAGGGCCAGCTTGTCGTAGTCGGTGCGCTGCCCCACGCGGGCGTTCGTCACCGTGTAGTTGACCCGACGCACCGGGCTGAACATCGAGTCGATCGGGATCGTGCCGACCGGCATGTTCGCCGTCTTGTTGCGCTCGGCGGGCACGTAGCCGTAGCCGGTGCGCACGCTCAGCTCCATCGACAGCCGGCCACCCTCGCTGAGGGTCGCGATCGGCTGCTCGGGGTTGAGCACCTCGACGTTGGGGTCGGTGATGATGTCACCGGCCGTGACCAGCCCCTCCTTCTCGATGTCCACCCGCACCACGCGCGGCTCGAGGGTGTGCATCTTGAAGCGCACGTGCTTCAGGTTGAGGATGATGTCGGTCACATCCTCGAGCACATCGGGGATGCTGGTGAACTCGTGCAGCACGCCGTCGATGCGGACCGCGCTGACCGCCGCCCCCTGGAGGGACGACAGCAGGATGCGACGCAGCGAGTTGCCGATCGTGATCCCGAAACCCCGCTCGAACGGCTCGGCGACGAACTTGCCGTACCGCTCGTTGGCCTCGTCGACGACAATGCCCTTGGGGCGGATCAACTCCCGCCAGTTCTTGGAGACCATTTCCATCGGGTCCATCTGATCCTCCAGATAGGAACCAGCCGGGGGAGACCACTCCTGACGCCCTTCCTCTCCTCGAAGGGCGCCGGCACCACCTCTCACCCGGCCGATGGGTTGTTGCTTGCTACTTGCTGTAGAGCTCGACGATGAGCTGCTCGTTGATCGGCAGCGTCAGCTCGTCCCGGACAGGCTCGCCCTTCACGGTGCCGGTCCAGTCCTTCTTGTTCATGTCGAGCCACGAGGGACGGGGGCGCCGATCGGCCGCCTCGAGCGAGGCGACGATGCGACCCACCTTGCGGCTGCGCTCCTTGACCGCCACCACGTCACCCGGCCGCACGCTGTACGACGGGATGTTGACCTTGCGACCGTTGACCGTGAAGTGGTTGTGACGCACGAGCTGACGCGCCTCGGTCCGGCTCGAAGCCATGCCCAGGCGGTACACCACGTTGTCCAACCGACGCTCGAGCAGAGCCAGCAGATTCTCGCCGGTCACGCCCTTGGCGCGGTCGGCGCGCTGGAAGTACAGCCGGAACTGCTTCTCGAGCACCCCGTAGATCCGCTTCACCTTCTGCTTCTCGCGCAGCTGGTCGCGGTAGTCGCTGGCGCGCATGCGCCCCTGCCCGTGCATGCCGGGCGGGTACGGACGCCGATCGAAGGAGCACTTCTCGCTGTAGCACCGCTCTCCCTTGAGGAAGAGCTTCGTGCCCTCCCGACGGCAGAGACGGCAGACGGGGCCGTTGTAACGGGCCATGTTCGACCTCTCAGACCCGCCGCCGCTTGGGCGGCCGGCAACCGTTGTGGGGGATCGGCGTCACGTCACGGATGTGGGTGATCTTGAAGCCGGCGGTGTTCAGCGCCCGCAGGGCGGCCTCGCGACCGGCCCCAGGGCCCTTCACGTAGACCCCGATGGAGCGCATCCCATGCTCCTGGGCCTTGCGGGCGGCGTCCTCCGCGGCGAGCTGCGCGGCGAAGGGCGTGCTCTTTCGGCTGCCCTTGAAGCCTCGCGACCCGGCCGACGACCACGCCACGCAGTTGCCCTGCACGTCCGTGATCGTGACGATCGTGTTGTTGAAGGTCGCCTGGATGTGGGCGATCCCCGACTGGATGTTCTTGCGGACCTTCTTCTTGCCGCTCTTCGACGACGCGTACTTGGCCATGCCGTTACCCCGTAGCCCGCAGCTACTTCTTCTTCTTCTTGGTCACGACGCGCCGCGGGCCCTTGCGGGTCCGAGCGTTCGTCCGGGTTCGCTGCCCGCGTACGGGCAGCCCTCGCCGATGGCGCAGACCGCGGTAGCACCCGAGGTCCATCAGCCGCTTGATGTTGAGCTGGACCTCACGCCGCAGATCACCCTCGACCTTGAAGTCGTCGTCGATGACCTGACGGATGCGCCGTACGTCCTGCTCCGAGAGCATGTCGCTGCGCATGTTGGGGTCGAGCCCACACTTTTCGACGATCCGGACGGCGCTCGACCGTCCGATGCCGTGAATGTAGGTCAAAGCGATGACGATCCGCTTGTTTCGCGGAAGGTCGACGCCGGCGATGCGTGCCATCTTCGTGCCTCCTACGGCTCAGCCCTGCCGCTGCTTGTGCCGCGGGTTCTCGCAGATGACCCGCACATGACCGTGCCGGCGAATCACCTTGCACTTGTCGCAAATCCGCTTCACCGAAGCTCGGACCTTCATGGAAACTCCCTCGTTGCCGACCCTTGGACCCGTCGGCGCCAACCGCGGACGAGTTCGCCGCGTAGCGGCGGTCGGACCTCACACCGGGCCGTCAGACGGCTCGGCGTTCGCGAATGCGGGGGCCCTTCTGCTCGGAGAAGCCCTCGTAGTCGCGGGTGATCATATGACTTTCGATCTGTTGCACCGTGTCGAGCGCGACGGACACGATGATCAGCAGCGACGTCCCGCCGAAGTAGAACGACACCTTGAACATGTCCTGCACGAACATCGGCACCACGCACACCGCGGCGACATACAGCGCGCCGCCGAACGTGATCCGGGTCAGCACGTGGTCGATGTACTCGGCCGTCTTGGTGCCGGGGCGGATGCCGGGGATGTAGCCCCCGAACTTCTTCAGGTTCTCGGCCACGTCGACCGGGTTGAACATGACCGACGTGTAGAAGAAGCAGAAGAAGATGTTCAACGCGCTGAACAGGACCATGTAGCGCCAATCGCTGGGATTGAGCGCCGCCTGTACCGGCTGCATCCACTCCGCCTCGGTCCAACTCGCCACCGAGGTGGGGAACATCAGGATCGACGAGGCGAAGATCGGCGGGATCACGCCCGCCATGTTGACCCGCAGGGGCAAGTGCGTCGACTGAGCCGCGCCCACCCGGTTCCCGACGAGCCGTTTCGCGTACTGAATCGGGATCCGTCGCTGGCCCCGCTCGATGAAGCAGATGAAGGCGATGACCCCAAACGCCATTCCGGCGAGCGCGATGAGCTGGAACGCCGACATCTGCTCGCCAGCGACCATCTCGCGAATCTGGAGCAGCGCGTCGGGTAGCCCCGCCACGATGCCGGCGAAGATGATCAGGCTCATGCCGTTGCCGACACCGCGCTCGGTGATCTGCTCACCGAGCCACATGATGAAGGCAGCCCCGGTCGTCAGGGTCAGCACGGTCATGAAGCGGAAACCGATCGTCCCGGGGGCGTGCACGATCTGACCGCTGCCAGCCTGCGAGTTGAGGTTCTCCAAGTACAGCGCGATGAAGAAACCCTGAAGGATCGACAGCACGATCGTGGCGTATCGCGTCCACTGGTTGATCTTCTTGCGCCCCTGCTCGCCCTCTTTGTTGAGCCGGTCGAGCGTGGGGATCACGACCGTGAGCAGCTGGAAGATGATCGACGCCGAGATGTACGGCATGATGCCGAGCGCGAAGACGCTCAGCTGCTCGATCGCACCACCACTGAACATGTTGAACAGGCCCAGGAAAGTATTGGACTGACTTTCCATGAACCGGATCATCTCGCCGCGGTCGACACCGGGCAGGGTCACGAAGACCCCGATCCGATACACCGCGAGCAGCGACAGCGTGAAGATGATGCGCCGCCGAAGCTCGGTGATCTGGAATATTCTGATGATGGTGTTCACGGCATCCTCGAGTCAGCTCTCGACGAGCTCGACCTGCCCACCGGCGGCGGTGATCTTGTCGATGGCCGCCTTGCTGAACTTGTGGGCCCGGATCGTCAGGGCCGTGTCGCAGTCCCCATGGGCGAGGATCTTGAGGAGATCCATCCCCTTCTTGACCATGCCCCGGGCCCGCAGCGCGTTGATGTCCACCACCGCGCCGGCCTCGAAGTCAGCGAGCTGGCCGAGGTTGACGACGGCGTACTCGACCCGGTTGCGGGGGGTGAAGCCGCGCTTGGGCAGGCGGCGGGCGAGCGGCATCTGGCCGCCCTCGAAGCCGAGACGGGGCTTGGAGTTGCCGCGCCGGGCCTTCTGACCCTTGTGGCCCTTGCCGCTGGTCTTGCCCCAGCCGGAGGACTCCCCGCGGCCGACCCGCTTCTTCTTGCGGACGGCGCCGGGGGCGGGCGTTAGATTGCTCAGTTCGCTCATGGCTCTACTCGTTGACCTCTTGCCACTCCACGAGGTGAGCGACCTTGGCGAGCATCCCGCGGGTCGCCGACGTGTCGGGCAGGATCCGCTCCCGGTTCATCCGGGTGAGACCCAAGCCCTTCAGCGTCGCCCGCTGCTTCGGCGAGCGGCCGATGCCGCTCTTGGTCTGGGTGACCTTCAGCTTCATGGCACCGGTCCTCTTCAGGGCAGTTGGTGGCTCAGTTCGTCGACCGACTTGCCGCGCCGGGCCGCCATCTCGGACGGATCGACCAAGTTGCGGAGCGCGTCGATGGTCGCGTGGATCACGTTGTGCTGGTTGCTCGTGCCGAGCGACTTGGTCAGCACGTTGTTGATGCCGGCCGCCTCGAGCACGGCGCGCACTGCGCCGCCCGCGATCACGCCGGTACCAGGGCTGGCCGGGCGCAGCAGGACCCGACCGGCGCCATGGTGCCCCACGATCTCGTGGGGGATGGTGCCGTTGATCACGGGCACCTTGAACATGCTCTTACGAGCACGCTCATTCCCCTTCCGAATCGCCTCGGGCACTTCGTTCGCCTTGCCGAGAGCCGCTCCCACGCTGCCGGCGCCGTCCCCGACGACCACCAGCGCGCTGAAGCTGAACCGGCGGCCACCCTTGACGACCTTCGCGACCCGATTGATGTTGACGACCTTGTCGATCAGGTCGGGATCGTTATCTCTGAGCATCGCCAATTTGATAGCTCCGCTGCGAACGGCCGGGAAACAAGCAGACGCGCCCCTGTGTCGGGAGCGCCGCGTTCTACCCCAACCGTAGATTGCATGTCAACTGCGTGCGCGCTTCATTCTCGACCCCCCACATCGGGCGTCGCGAAACTAGAAGCGCAGCCCGCCTTCACGGGCACCGTCGGCCAGCGCCTTGACCCGCCCGTGGTAGATGAAGCCATTTCGATCGAAGACGACAGCCTCGATGTTCTGCGCGAGGCAGCGCTGCGCGAGCAGCTTGCCGACCCGCGCCGCAGCCTCGGTCTTCTTCTCGTCCTTGGCGTCGGTCAACTCCGCATGCAGGGTCGACGCCGTCGCCAGGGTACGGCCGGAGCGATCGTCGATCACCTGCGCATAGATGTGCCGATTCGAGCGGAAGACGCTCAGGCGCGGCCGTTCGGCCGAACCGGAGATCCGCTTTCGAATCGAACGCTTGCGCCTGAGCCGCGCCGCGACTTTCTTGTTGCTCACCGCCATTGCCGGTTCTCCTGGGGCCTCAGCGGGCGCCCGACTTGCCTTCCTTGCGCCGGATCGTCTCGTCGGCGTACTTGACGCCCTTGCCCTTGTAGGGCTCGGGCGGGCGGAAACTGCGGATCTCGGCCGCGGTCTTGCCGACGCGCTCCCGGTCGATACCGGAGATGGTCAACCGGGTCGGCGACTCGATCTTCGCCTCGATGCCCTCCGGGATCTCGTAGTAGATCGGATGGCTGTAGCCGAGGGTGAAGATCAGATATTCCTTCTTGCTCTCGACGCGGTAGCCGACGCCGACGATATCGAGCGTCTTGCTGAAGCCGGCGCTGACCCCGGTGATCATGTTCTGGATCAACGAGCGGGTCAGTCCGTGCATCGCACGCGCCGTGCGGCCGTCATTGTCCCGACTCACCACCACATGGCCGTCCTCCTGACGGAGGCCGACATGAGGGGGCAGATCCCGCGCCAGGGTGCCTTTGGGCCCCTTCACGCTGATCTGGCTGTCGGAGAGCTCGACCGTGACGCCCGATGGCACGGGCACCGGCTGCTTGCCAATGCGCGACATGTCCTTCTCCTTACCGGCCGGCTTACCAGACCGAGCAGAGGTGCTCGCCGCCGATGTGCAGCGACCGCGCCTGCTTGTCGGTCATGACACCCCGCGACGTCGACAGGATGGCGACGCCGAGGCCATGGCGCACACGCGGCAGATTCTTGGCCTTCACATAGGCCCGCCGGCCGGGCTTGGAGACGCGCTCGAGGTGCGTGATCACCGGCAGATTGTCCGGGGTGTACTTGAGGTACACGCAGATCACGTCCTGCTTGTCATCCTGGATGACCTTGAAGTTGCGAACGAAACCCTCCTCGAACAGGAGGTTGACGATGCGCAGCTTCAGGTTCGAGGCCGGAATGAGCACCTTGTCATGCCGGACCGCCGACGCATTGCGGATTCTCGTGAGCAGATCGGCGATCGGGTCGGTCATTCCCATGGGTCTCTATCCTCAGTCCCGCGGTCGCCGTCGGCGACCGATTGAGGCGCAAGGCGCCGCTGATGTCGACGACTCGGTCCTACCGAGCCCCGGCCGGCCGGCGGAACGGCATACCGAGATGGCGCAGCAGCGCGCGGCTCTCCTCGTCGGTCTCGGCTGTCGTCACGATGGTGACGTTCAGCCCCTTGATCTTGTCCGTCTTGTCGTAGTCGATCTCCGGGAAGATGATGTGCTCCCGGATACCCAGCGAGTAGTTCCCGTGACCGTCGAAGCCCTTGGGGCTGACGCCGCGGAAGTCGCGCACTCGAGGCAGCGCCACGTTCAGCAGGCGGTCGAGGAACTCCCACATCCGCGCTCGGCGCAGGGTGACGGCGCAACCGATGGCCATGCCCTGCCGCAGCTTGAAGCCGGCGATGGAGCGCTTGGCTCGGGTGACCACGGCCCGCTGACCCACCAGGTCGCTCAGCTCCCGCTGTGCGCCCTCGATGATCTTCGGGTTCTGCACCGCCTCGCCGAGGCCCATGTTCGCCACGACCTTGACGATCTGCGGAACCTGGTGCGGGTTGCCGTACTTGAACTCCTCCTGGAGCGCCGGCACGACCGTCTCCCGGTACTTCGACTGAAGCCGCGGAGTCATCGGAACACCTCACCGGTCTTGACGCACATACGGACCTTCTCGATCCGCGTCGGCGGCGTGTCGAAGCTCGCGAGGGCGGCCTGCTTGGTGGTGAAGTAGTCCCCACCGGCACCAACGTAGCGGTGGCTGGTGCGCACCCCATGCTCGAGCTTTTCCGAGTAGAGGAGGACGTTCGATGCGTGGATCGCCGCCTCCTTCTCCTTGATTCCGCCTTCGGGGTCCGTCGGTCCCGGCCGCTGGTGCCGCTTGACGATGTTCAGACCCTCGATGACGACCCGGTTTCGCTTTCGGTCGACACGGAGCACCGTGCCGGTGCGGCCACGCTCTCTGCCGGCCATCACCTGGACCACATCACCGGTCTTGATGTGCATCGATTCGTCCCCTCTTCTCGCCGGTCCCTACAGGACCTCGGGCGCGAGCGAAACGATCTTCATGAACCGCCGCGCCCGCAGCTCGCGGGCGACCGGTCCGAAGATGCGCGTTCCGATCGGCTCGTTGGCATCGTTGATGAGCACCGCGGAGTTGACGTCGAACTTGATATAGGAGCCGTCCGAGCGTCGGATTTCCTTCTTGGTGCGAACGACCACCGCGCGCCTGACGTCGCCCTTCTTCACCCGAGAGTTGGGCAGGGCTTCCTTGACGCTGACGACGATGATGTCCCCGATGGACGCGTACTTGCGCTTCGAGCCGCCAAGGACCTTGATGCACTGCATCCTCTTGGCACCCGAGTTGTCCGCGGCCGTCAGGACCGTCTGCATCTGGATCACGTCCGTCCTCCTCGCTCGCGCCGGGCGCGAACGTCATGGCCCCTCAGGCCGCGCGATGAGTGATCGCCTTCATCCGCCAGCGCTTGTGGCGGCTGAGGGGACGACACTCCTCGATGAGGACAGTGTCGCCGACCCGGGCTTCGTTGCGCTCGTCGTGGACCTTGTACTTCACCCGACGGCGCACGTACTTCTTGTAAATGGGGTGCATGACCATGCGGTCGATCTGCACGACGATGGTCTTCTCCATCTTGTCGCTGACGACCACGCCGGTCCGGGTCTTGCGATGACCCCGCTCCCCGCTGCTTGCCTCAGTCATCACTTCGCCTCCGCACCGGCCGTCTGGCTGATCTCACGCTCGCGGATGATCGTCTCGATCCGCGCGATCGCCCGGCGCGCAGTGCGCAGGGCCGCCGTGTTCACCAGCTGCCCGGTGTAGTGCTTGAACCGCAGGTCGAACAGCTCGCGGCGACGCTCGTCGCTGAGCGCGTGCAGTTCGTCGAGGGTCTTTTCTCGAAGCTCACTGGCCTTCATGATCACTGCCCCCGCTTGAGGAACCGGGTCTTGATGGGCAGCTTGTGCGACGCGAGCCGCAGCGCCTCGCGCGCGATCTCTTCGGGCACGCCCTGCATCTCGTACAGCACCCGGCCGGGCTTGATGACCGCAACCCAGGCTTCGACGCCGCCCTTACCTTTACCCATCCGAGTCTCGGCGGGCTTCTTGGTGACGGGCTTATCAGGGAAGATCCGGATCCAGATCTTGCCCTGGCGCTTGACGTGGCGGGTCATCGCGATACGCGCCGCCTCGATCTGCCGCGCGGTCAACCGACCACTGTCGATGGCCTGCAGGCCGTAGTCACCGAAGTGGATGTCGGTGCCACCCTTGGCCAGGCCGCGAATGCGCCCCTTGTGGCGCTTGCGGTACTTGGTCTTCTTCGGCGAAAGCATGTCTCTCTCCTACCTACCGTCGGCGCTCGGCGTTCCGCCCGGCCGCTCGCTGGTCATCGAGGATCTCGCCCTTGAAGATCCAGCACTTGATGCCAATGACACCGTAGGTCGTCTTGGCGATGGCGGTGCCGTAGTCGATGTCCGCCCGCAGGGTATGCAGGGGGACTCGACCGTCGTGATAGCGCTCGAAGCGACCCATCTCGGCCCCGCCGAGGCGCCCGCCGGCCGAGATCTTGAAGCCCTTGGCGCCGAACTTCATGCCGGTCTGCATGGCCTTCTTGAGCGCGCGGCGGAACGCCACTCGGCGCTCGAGCTGGGCGGCGACGTTCTCGGCCACCAGCGTCGCGTCGAGTTCGGCCTTCCGGACCTCCTGGATGTTGAGGTACACCTCACCGCTCGAGAGCTTCTCGACCTCGCGCTTGAGCTCGTCGACCCCCGCGCCGCGCTTGCCGATCACGATCCCCGGCCGCGCAGTGTACACGCTGACCTTGACCTTGTTGGCCATGCGCTCGATCTCGATCTTCGAGATCCCCGCGTGGTAGAGCTTCTTCTTGATGAAGCGCCGGAGCTTGATGTCCTCGTGGAGCCACTCCGCGTAACGCTTCTCCTCGTACCACTTGGAGTTCCACGTCCGGATGATGCCCAGACGAAAACCGATCGGATGCGTCTTCTGACCCACGGTTGACTCCTAGCCGCGCTCGGCGAGCACGCAGGTCACGTGGCTCGTCCGCTTGTTGATTCGGGTCGCCCGCCCCTGCGCACGGGGCCGGAATCGACGAAGGGTCGGTCCCTCGTCGACGAAGATCTGCTCGACGAAGAGGTCGTCGATGTTGGCATCGACCGCCTCTGCGTTGGCCAGGGCGCTCTCGATCAACTTCCGCACCGGCTCACTCGCCGCACGCCGGGTGAACGTGAGGATGTTGATGGCTTCCTCGACGTCCTTGCCCCGGACCAGGTTGACCACGAGCCGCGTCTTGCGCGGCGCGACCCGCAGGTAGCGAAGCTTCGCACGCATTCCTCTACCTCCGCTTGGCCTTCTTGTCGGCGATATGCCCCCGGAACATACGGGTCGGGGCGAACTCACCGAGCTTGTGGCCGACCATGTTCTCGGTGACGAACACCGGGATGAAACTCTTGCCGTTGTGCACGGCGAAGGTGTGTCCGACGAACTCGGGCAGGATGGTCGAACGCCGGGACCAGGTCTTGATGACCCGCTTCTGACCGGCCTGGTTCATGTCTTCGACCTTGTCCCACAGGTGGACGTCGACGAACGGGCCCTTCTTGATCGAACGCGGCATCGTCCAGTCTCCTACTTCCGGCCGCGGCGACGGACGATGAAGCGATCGGTCCGACGGTTCTTCCGGGTCTTCTTGCCCTTGGTGGGCTTGCCCCAAGGGCTGACCGGGTGACGACCACCCGAGGTCCGCCCCTCACCACCACCATGCGGATGGTCGACGGGGTTCATGGCGACGCCGCGCACCTTGGGCCGCCGGCCCAGCCAGCGGCTGCGCCCGGCCTTGCCGAGCTTGATGTTGCCGTGCTCCTCGTTTCCGACCTGGCCGATCGTGGCCCGGCAGTTGAGGTGCACACGGCGGACTTCGCCCGAGGGCAGCCGGATCTGGCTCCAGTCGTCTTCCTTCGCCAGAAGCTGCGCGGCCACCCCCGCGGCGCGGCAGAGCTTCGCTCCACCGCCGATCTTCAGCTCGATCGCGTGGATCACGGTGCCGACCGGGATGTTGCGCAGCGGCAGGCTGTTGCCGGGCTTGATGTCTGCCTCGCGGCTCGACAGCAGCTCGTCACCCACCGAGACCCCCTTGGGGGCGAGGATGTAGCGCCGGTCGCCGTCGGCGTAGACCAGCAGCGCGATCCGGGCGCTCCGGTTGGGATCGTACTCGATGCTCTCGATGCGAGCCGGCACGCCGTACTTGTCCCGCCGGAAGTCGATGACCCGGTAGCGCCGCTTGTGGCCCCCGCCGCGACGGCGGACGGTGATCCGGCCGTAGACGTTACGCCCGCTCTGCTTGCGCAGGGCGCGGGTGAGCTTCTTCAGCGGGCCGGTCGCGGTCACGCCAGCGAAGTCCGAAGAACTCATGTTGCGCCGGCCGGGCGACGTCGGCTTGTACTTCTTGATCCCCATCGGTCATTCCTCCGGGATATCGAGTTCGCCCAGGTCGTCGAGCGCCTCGAAGAACTCGACTTCCTCGCCCGGGGCGAGGGTGACGATGGCCTTCTTCCAGTTGGGCCGCTGCCCGAAACGACGCCCCATGCGCTTGACCTTGCCGCGCACGATGGCGGTGTTCACCGAGAGCACCTTGACTTCGAGCAGACGCTCGACGGCCTCGCGGATCTGCACCTTGTTGGCGTCGGACCGCACCCGGAAGACCACCTGGTTGTCGTCTTCCTTCTGGATGGTGGTCTTCTCGGTCACGATCGGGCGACGGAGAACGCTATGGATGTCGCTGCGCCTCATTTCGCCAGCGTCCCTTCCAACCGTCGGACCATCGGCTCGGAGAGCACGAGGAAGCGATGGTTGAGCACGTCGTAGAGGTTGAAGCCTTCGACGTTGAGGTACTTGACCTTGGGCAGGTTGCGCACCGAGAGCTGCAGGTTCTCGTTCGGCCCGTCCACGACGAGGGCGTTGCCCTCGGCGAGCAGGTCGAAGATGCCGGCGGCGACCTTCGTCTTGGGCTCGGCGAAGGTCAACTCCTGCACCACAATCAACCTCTCCTGGGAGGCACGCAGGCTGAGCGCCGAGCGCAGGGCGCCCCGACGGACCTTCTTGTTGAGGCGATAGGCATAGCTGCGCGGCCGGGGGCCATGCACGATGCCACCGCCGACGTGGTTCGGCGCGCGACGGCTGCCCTGACGCGCTCGGCCGGTCCCCTTCTGGCGATAGGGCTTGCGCCCACCACCGGAGACCTCGCTACGCCCCTTCGTCGAGGCGTTGCCGGCCCGTCGCTTGGCCATCTGCCACTTCACCACCTCGTAGAAGAGGTGCTGGTTGACCTCGACCGCGAAGACAGCGTCGGACACGTCGATCGTGCCGACCTCTTCGCGACTCAGGTTATACACCGGGAGGGTAGCCATCTCGACGATGCTCCTCAGGACTTCAGTTCGACGTTGACCCCTGCCGAGAGGTCAAGCTTCATGAGCGCATCGAGGGTCTGGGGCGTCGGCTCGAGGATGTCGAGCAGGCGCTTGTGCGTCCGAATCTCGAACTGCTCCCGACTCTTCTTGTCGATGTGCGGGCCACGCAGCACCGTGTACCGGTTGATGCTCGTCGGCAGCGGGATCGGCCCCGCGACCTTGGCTCCCGTCCGGCGGGCGATGTCGACGATCTCGGTTGCCGACTGGTCGAGCAACCGATGATCGTAGGCCTTGAGCCGGATTCGAATCTTCTGACTGGTCGACATTTCGAACGTCCTGCTCAGTCTACCGGTCGCCGGTGAGCCCCATGGAGCCACCAAGCGGACCACAATGTCTGCCGTCGCCGCGTACCATGCGGCGGCTTCGTTTCACGGCCGCGGAGGCCGTCACTCTCCGACGATGCTCTTCGCCACCGCCGATGGCACCGGCGCGTAGTGGGCGAACTGCATCGTGTAGGTACCTCGACCCTGGGTCCCAGACCGCAGGTCGGTCGCATAGCCGAACATGCTCGCGAGCGGTACGAGCGCGGTCACGAACTGGTTCGGGCCGCGGGACACCATGCGCTGAATCTCACCGCGCCGGCTGTTGACGTGGCCGATGACATCACCCACGTGCTCCTCCGGCACGACGATCTCGACCTCCATGACGGGCTCGAGAATCGCCGGAGCAGCCTTCTCGCACGCATCGCGGAACGCCATCGTCCCGGCGATGTTGAACGCGACCTCGCTGCTGTCGACCTCGTGGTACGAGCCGCCGATGATACGAATCTGCACGTCGACCATCGGGTAGCCGGCGAGCGGCCCGCTTTCATACCCGCTTCGGGCCCCAGCTTCAATGGCCGGGATGAATTCCTTCGGAATCTGATCGCCCTTGACCTCGGAGACCACCGCACAACCGGAGCCGCGCTCACCGGGCGAGACGTGCAGAATGGCGTGGCCGTACTGGCCCTTGCCCCCCGCCTGCCGCACGAAGCGGCCCTCACCTCGGGCGCTGCCGGTCACCGTCTCACGGTAGGTCACCTGCGGCTTGCCGACATTGGCGACGACCTTGAACTCCCGCACGAGCCGATCGACGATCACGTCGAGGTGCAGCTCGCCCATCCCGGCGATGATCGTCTGCCCCGTCTCGGGGTCGACACCGACCCGGAACGAGGGATCCTCGAGTTCCAGACGCTTGAGCGCGTCGGCGAGCTTGTCCTGATCGGCCTTGGTCTTCGGCTCGATCGCGATGCGGATCACCGGCTCGGGAAACTCGATCTGCTCGAGCAGCAGCTGCTGGTGCTCGGCGCACAAGGTGTCGCCGGTCGTCACTCCCCGCAGACCAACCGCAGCCACGATGTCGCCCGCATGGCAGGCGTCGATGTCTTCGCGCTGATTCGCATGCATCCGCAGCAACCGGCCAACCCGCTCGCGGCGACCCTTGGTCGCGTTGTAGGTCACCTTGCCGCTCTGATGGCTACCGGAGTAGACCCGAAAGTAGGTCAGCTGACCGACGTAGGGATCACTCGCGATCTTGAACGCCAGGGCCGCGAACGGTGCGTCGTCTTCCGGCGGTCGCTCGACCACCTCGTCGAGCGCCTCCCCGCTCTTGACCCGCACGCCGGTGACCGGCGGCACGTCGAGGGGTGAGGGCAGGTAGTCGACCACCGCGTCCAGCAGGTGGCGTACACCCTTGTTCTTGAAGGCCGCACCACAGAGCACGGGCACCGCCGCCGAGGCGATGGTGGCTTTCCGGATCACCCGCCGAACGTCGCCTTCTTCGACGGCCCCCTCGAGGATCGCCTCGAGGAGTGCATCGTCGTGGGTCGACAAGGCATCGAGCAGCGCCTCCCGGTGAAGCTCGGCTTCTTCGCGATGAGCGTCGTCGAGCGGCCCATGCTGAATCTCGGCGTCCGGGTGGTCACTGGACCAGACCGCCTGGGTCATCGACACCAGATCGATGATGCCTTCGAAGCCCCCTTCGCGGCCGATCGGCCGCTGGAGGACCAGCGTCCGCGCCGCCAGCCGGGTCTGAACCGCCTCGACGCAGGCATCGAAGTCGGCGCCGACCCGGTCGAGCTTGTTGACGAAGACCAGCCGGGGCACCCGGTACTTGTCGGCCTGCCGCCAGACGGTCTCGGTCTGCGGCTCGACACCGGCCACGCCGTCCAGGACGGTGATCGCCCCATCGAGCACCCGCAGGCTGCGCTGGACTTCGATCGTGAAGTCGATGTGCCCCGGCGTGTCGATGATGTTGATCTGATGCTGGGTCTTGCCTTCGCCATCCCCCAACCACACCCGCGCCGCCCAGGCACAGGTCGTCGCAGCCGACGTGATGGTGATGCCGCGCTCCTGCTCCTGCTCCATCCAGTCCATGGTGGCAGTGCCATCATGGACTTCACCGATGCGATGGTTGCGACCGGTGTAGAACAGTATCCGCTCCGTCGTGGTCGTCTTACCCGCGTCGATGTGCGCCATGATCCCGATGTTTCGGGTACGGCGGATGGGCGTAGAGCGGGTCATGACGTTTCGGGAGCCTCGAGGCGCGCAACAGGCGCGTTTACCAGCGGTAGTGGGCAAAAGCCTTGTTGGCTTCGGCCATCTTGTGGGTATCGTCCTTCTTCTTGGCCGCGTTGCCGCGACCGGCGGCCGCGTCCATGAGCTCGCCAGCGAGCTTCTCGGCCATCGTCTTCTCGTGCCGCTTGCGGGCGTACGAGATGAGCCAGCGAATGCCCAGCGCGGTGCGCCGCTCGCCCCGGATCTCGACCGGGACCTGGTAGGTCGACCCGCCGACCCGGCGGCTCTTGACCTCGAGCGAAGGCTTCACGTTCTCGACGGCCTTCTTGAAGATCCGCAGCGGGTCGTCCTTCGTCCGGCGCTCGATGATGTCGAAGGCGCCGTACAGGATCCGCTCGGCCACGGACTTCTTGCCCCGCAGCATGAGGCAATTGATGAACTTGGCCACGAGCCGATCGCCGTACCGAGGATCGGGCTGGACCTTGCGCTTGGGAACGTCTCGACGACGCGGCATCGCTCAGGTCTCCTTACTTCTTCGGGCGCTTGGCGCCGTACTTGGAGCGCCCCTGCTTGCGGGCGTTGACGCCGGTGGCGTCGAGGGTGCCTCGGATGATGTGGTAGCGCACACCGGGCAGATCCTTGACACGCCCGCCGCGGATGAGCACCACCGAGTGCTCCTGCAGGTTGTGCCCTTCACCCGGGATGTAGCTGGTGACCTCGATGCCGTTGGTCAGCCGCACACGGGCGACCTTGCGCAGAGCCGAGTTCGGCTTCTTCGGCGTGGAGGTGTAGACCCGGACGCAGACCCCGCGCTTCTGGGGGCACTGCTGAAGGGCCGGAGCGGTCGCCTTCTTCGCCTTGCGCTTGCGGCCCATCCGGACCAGCTGGCTGATCGTCGGCATTCGATTCCCACCTTCGTACGACTGCACATCGCAGTCGTCGTGAACGAAACGGTCTTGCGGAAGTAGGGAGGGTCGCTGCGAGTCGCAGCAAGGGCATGTGCCGGAGCAGCATGCCATCCCCCCGAGGGTTCGGCCGGCGCGAGTCGCGTCGGCCGCCTTCCGGGAAGTCGCCCGGGCCCCCCTTTTGGGCGGTCCCTGACACCGTCCGACCGTTGGCGGACAGTGGCGGCATTATAGAGATTCCGGTTTCAGGGTCAACCTCGAAGATCATTTTTCTCCGAGGCAGACGCCTACCGGGCCTCACCCGAGCTTGGAGATCGCCTCCACGCCTTCGTCCTCGAGGGGCTCGTCGACCTCCATGCTGAGGTTTCGATAGCCCTCGAGGCCCGTCCCCGCGGGGATGAGCCGCCCCATGATGACGTTCTCCTTGAGCCCCCTCAGGTAGTCGACCTTGCCCGACAGCGCGGCCTCGGTGAGCACCTTGGTGGTCTCCTGGAACGAGGAAGCCGAGATGAACGACTCGGTGGACAACGAGGCCTTGGTGATGCCGAGCAGCAGCGGCTCCCCGACCGCCGGGCGGCCGCCGGCATTGAGCACCCGCTCGTTCTCTTCCTCGAAGATCCACTTCTCGATCTGCTCGTCGATCAGGAAGTTCGTATCACCCACGTCCCGGATCTTCACCCGCCGCAGCATCTGGCGCACGATCACCTCGACGTGCTTGTCGTTGATGCGCACGCCCTGCAGCCGGTAGACCTCCTGGATCTCGTCGACGAGATACTTGGCCAGCTCCTTGTCCCCAAGCACCTTGAGGATGTCGTGGGGGTTGGCCGGCCCATCCATGAGGGGCTCACCAGCCTGCACCCGGTCCCCGACGCGCACGGCGAGCGCCTTGCCCTTCGGGATGAGGTACTCCTTGGGGTCCCCGATGTCGGGCCGCACGATGACCTTGCGCTTGCCCTTGGTGTCCTTGCCGAACTCGACCCAGCCGTCGATCTCGGTGATCACGGCGTGGTCCTTGGGCTTGCGGGCCTCGAACAGCTCGGCCACCCGCGGCAGACCGCCGGTGATGTCCTTGGTCTTCGAGGTCTCACGCGGGATCTTGGCCAGGATCTGACCGGCCTCGATCACGTCGCCGTCGTTGACGACGATGTTGGCCCCGACCGGCAGGAGGTAGCGCGCGTCACCCCGCCCGTGCTCCAGCTTGCGGACCTGATTGGTCTCCGGGTCGCGCAGGATGAGCGCCGGGCGCATCTCGGCGTCCCGGCTCTCGACGACGACCTTCCGGGAGAGCCCGGTCACGTCGTCGAGCTCCTCGGTGATGGTCAGGCCTTCTTTGATGTCGTGGAACCGGATCTTGCCGCCCACCTCGGTGAGGATCGGCACCGCAAAGGGGTCCCACTCGGCCAGGGTCGTACCGGCCGGGATCTTCTGACCGTCCTCGACGAGGACCTTGGCCCCGTAGATCACCTGGTACCGCTCGCGCTCACGCCCCTGCTCGTCGGTCATCACGAGCACGCCCTGGCGGTTCATGACCACCAGGTGCCCCCGCTCTTCGTCCGGGCCCGCCGAGCGGGCCACGGTCTCGATGTTCTCGAACTTGACGACACCGGGGCCCCGGTTCTCGAGCGTGCTGCGCTGCGCCGACTGGGTCGCCGCCCCACCGATGTGGAAGGTGCGCATGGTGAGCTGGGTGCCCGGCTCGCCGATGGACTGAGCCGCGATCACGCCGATCGCTTCGCCGACGTTCACCATGCGGCCGCGGGCCAGGTCACGGCCGTAGCACATCACGCAGACGCCACGCTTGGTCTGACAGGTCAGCACCGATCGGATCATGACCCGGTTGATGCCCGAGTCTTCGATCAGGGCGACCCGGTGCTCGTCGAGCTCGATACCGGCCGGCACGAGCAGCTCGCCGGTGTGCGGGTGGTAGATGTCGTCGAGCGCCACCCGGCCGAGGATCCGGTCGCCGAGCCGCTCGATGATCTCGCCGGCTTCGACGAGTGCGGTGACCTCCATGCCATCGAGCGTGCCGCAGTCGTAGTCGGTGACGATGGCGTCCTGGGCCACGTCCACCAACCGCCGGGTCAGATAGCCCGAGTTGGCGGTCTTCAGCGCGGTGTCGGCCAAGCCCTTGCGGGCGCCGTGGGTGCTGATGAAGTACTCCAGCACCGTCAGGCCTTCGCGGAAGTTCGCGGTGATGGGCCGCTCGATGATCTCGCCGGAGGGCTTGGCCATCAGGCCGCGCATGCCGGCGAGCTGCCGGATCTGCGCCGGACCACCGCGAGCACCCGAGTCGGCCATGATGTAGATAGAGTTGAAGCTGGGCCCCTCCTCGACCTTGCCGTCCGGGCCCTCGAAGCTGTCCTTGCCGATGGCCTCCATCATCGCCTTGGCGACGTTCTCGGTCGCCTGGGCCCAGATGTCGACGACCTTGTTGTACCGCTCACCGGTGGTGATCAGGCCGTCGTAGTACTGCTGCTCGATCTCCTCGACCTCGGCCTTGGCCGAGCCGAGCAGCTCTTCCTTGAGGCCGGGCACGGTCAAGTCCCCGACCGCGATGGAGATGCCGGCCCGGGTCGCCTCGGCGTACCCCAGGTTCTTGAGGCGATCCGCGAGGATCACGCAGTCCTTGGCCTTGCAGCGGCGATAGGCGGTGTCGATCAACGCCGCGAGCTGCTTCTTGCCCATGATCTGGTTGACGTCGTCGAAGACGAGGCCGTCGGGCACGATCTCCCACATCAGCACCCGGCCGACGGTGGTGTCGTACAGCTTGCCGTCCACCCGGCACTTGATGCGAGCCTGGATGTGGACCTGCCCCCCGTCGTACGCCATGCGCACTTCTTCGGGGCCCGAGAACACCTTGCCTTCGCCGAGGGCGAACGGCAGATCGCGGGTCATGTAGTAGCAGCCGAGCACGATGTCCTGCGAGGGCACGATGATCGGCTTGCCGTGGGCCGGGCTGAGGATGTTGTTGGAGCTCATCATGAGCACCCGGGCCTCGACCTGCGCCTCCACCGACAGCGGCAGGTGCACCGCCATCTGGTCGCCGTCGAAGTCGGCGTTGAAGGCCGCGCAGACCAACGGATGCAGTTGGATCGCCTTGCCCTCGATGAGCACCGGCTCGAAGGCCTGGATGCCGAGGCGGTGCAGCGTCGGCGCCCGGTTGAGCAGGACCGGGTGCTCCTTGATCACCTCGTCGAGGATGTCCCAGACCTCGGACTTCTCCTTCTCCACCATCCGCTTGGCGGTCTTGATGGTGGTGACGTGCCCCCGCTCTTCGAGCTTGTTGTAGATGAACGGCTTGAACAGCTCGAGCGCCATCTTCTTGGGCAGCCCGCACTGGTGCAGCCGCAGCTCGGGGCCGACGACGATGACCGAACGGCCGGAGTAGTCGACCCGCTTGCCGAGCAGGTTCTGGCGGAACCGCCCCTGCTTGCCCTTGATCATGTCGCTGAGCGACTTGAGCGGGCGCTTGTTGGGGCCGGTGATGGCCTTGCCCCGACGACCGTTGTCGAACAGCGCGTCGACCGCCTCCTGCAGCATCCGCTTCTCGTTGCGGATGATGATCTCGGGGGCGTTGAGCTCCTGCAAGCGCTTGAGGCGGTTGTTGCGGTTGATCACCCGTCGGTAGAGGTCGTTGAGGTCGCTGGTCGCGAACCGCCCTCCATCGAGCGGCACGAGCGGCCGCAGATCGGGTGGGATGACCGGGATGACCTCGAGGATCATCCACTCGGGGTGGTTGCCGCTGTCCTTGAGCGCGCCGACGACCTTGAGCCGCTTGGCGATCTTCTTGCGCTTGGCCTCGCTGGTCGCGTTGCGCATCGCCTCGCGCAGCTCGACCGAGAGCGCGGGGATGTCGAGCCGCTCGAGCAGCTTCTTGATCGCCTCGGCGCCCATTCCAGCGTCGAACGCGTCGTCACCGTACTTGTCGAGCGCCTCGTAGTACTCGTCCTCGCTGAGGATGTCGCCCACGTTGAGCGGCGTCTCGCCCTTGTCGGTGACGATATACGCCACGCAGTACAGCACCCGCTCGACGTCCTTGAGGGTCACGTCGAGCAGGTTGCCGATCCGGCTGGGCAGGCTCTTGAGGAACCAGATGTGAGCCACCGGCGTCGCCAGGGTGATGTGCCCCAGGCGCTCGCGGCGGACCCGGCTCTGGATGACCTCGACGCCGCACTTCTCGCAGACGACGCCCCGGTGCTTCATGCGCTTGTACTTGCCGCACAAGCACTCGTAGTCCTTCACCGGTCCGAAGATCTTGGCGCAGAACAGGCCGTCCCGCTCGGGCTTGAACGTCCGGTAGTTGATGGTCTCCGGCTTCTTGACCTCGCCGTAGGACCAGCTGCTGATCTTCTCCGGACTCGCCAGCGAGATCCGGATGGCGCTGAAGCTGAGGGGGTCTGTCGGCTTCTCGAAGAAGTTGAAGATGTCCTTCATCGCGCGTCCTCTCTCACTGGGTGGATCAAAGCTGCTCGGTTTCGATGAGCTCGACGTCGAGCGCGAGGCTCTGGAGCTCCTTGATCAGCACGTTGAACGACTCGGGCAGCCCGCTCTCGAGCACGTTTTCGCCCTTGACGATGGCCTCGTACATGCGGGTCCGCCCCAGCACGTCGTCCGACTTGACCGTCAGGAACTCCTGAAGAGCGTATGCGGCACCGTACGCCTCCATCGCCCACACCTCCATTTCGCCGAGCCGCTGCCCGCCGAACTGGGCCTTGCCGCCCAGGGGCTGCTGGGTGACGAGGCTGTACGGGCCGATCGAGCGAGCGTGGATCTTGTCGTCGACCAGGTGATGCAGCTTGAGCACGTACATCACGCCGACGGTGACCTCGCCGTCGAACGGGTCGCCGGTTCGGCCGTCGAACAGCGTCGACTGCCCGCTCACGTTCATGCCGGCCAGCTCGAGCGCCGCGCGGATGCCGTCTTCGGGCGCCCCGTCGAACACCGGGCTCGCGACGTGAACCCCGCGCTTGATCTTGTAGATCGCGCGCCGCACGTCCTCGTCGCTCATCTCGTCGACGAGGGCGTGATGCTCGGCCGAGTGGTAGTACTTCTTGAGCTCGGCCTTGAGCTTGTCGGTGCTGTAGTGCTCCTCGAGCAGCCGGTTCAGCCGCATGCCCAGACCCCGGGCCGCCCAGCCCAGATGGGTCTCGAGGATCTGACCGATGTTCATCCGGCTGGGCACGCCGAGCGGGTTGAGCACCATCTCGACCGGGGTTCCGTCGACGAGGAACGGCATGTCCTCTTCGGGCAGGATCCGCGAGATGACACCCTTGTTGCCGTGGCGGCCGGCCATCTTGTCACCGACCTGCAGCTTGCGCTTGATGGCCACGTAGACCTTGACCATCTTGATGACGCCCGGCGGCAGCTCGTCACCCTTCTTGAGCTTGTTGATCTTGTCCTGGAAGATCGCCCGGATCGCCTGGATCTCTTCCCGCAGATCGTCGACCACCCGCTCGATGTTGTCGGGCACCCCGCTGTCGCGCTCGACCTCGATCACGTTCCAGTACATCTGGGGGATCGAGTCGATGAACTTCTCGGTCAGCTCCTGCCCGCTCTCGAGCAGGACCTGGCCCTGGTCGTCTACGAGGCGGTTGGTCACGATCTGGCCGATCAGCAGCTCCCGGATTTTCCGGTAGGCGCTGTTGCGGATGATCTTGATCTGGTCGTTCTGGTCCTTCTCGAGCTTGGCGATCTCGGCGTCTTCGATGTCCTGCGCCCGCTCGTCCTTGTCGATGCCGCGCCGGCTGAACACCTTGGCGCTGATGACCGTGCCGACGACCCCCGGGGGCACCCGCAGCGAGGTGTCGCGCACATCGCCGGCCTTCTCGCCGAAGATCGCCCGCAGCAGCTTCTCTTCAGGGCTGAGCTGGGTCTCGCCCTTGGGCGTGATCTTGCCCACCAGGATGTCGCCCGACTTGACCTCGGCGCCGATGCGCACGATGCCCGACTCGTCGAGGTTGGCCAGAGCCTCCTCGCCGACGTTGGGGATGTCCTTGGTGATCTCTTCCTTGCCCAGCTTGGTGTCCCGGGCGACGCACTCGAACTCCTCGATGTGGATCGAGGTGTAGACGTCTTCCTTGACCACCTTCTCCGAGATCAGGATCGAGTCCTCGAAGTTGTAACCACCCCAGGGCATGAAGGCGACGACCATGTTGCGGCCGAGCGCCAGCTCACCGGTGTCGGTCCCCGGCCCGTCGGCGATGACATCACCCCGCCGCACCCGGTCGCCCTTCTCGACGATGGGCTTCTGGTTGATGCAGGTGTTCTGGTTCGATCGCCGGAACTTGAGCAGGTTGTAGATATCGGGCTTCGTCGAGATGTCGTCGCTGTCGACCTTGATGACGATCCGGGTCGCGTCGACCGACTCCACCACGCCGTCGTGACGGGCCACCGAGGTCACCCCGGAGTCCCGCGCCACGACCCGCTCGATGCCCGTGCCCACCAGCGGGGCGTCGGTCACCAGCAGGGGGACCGCCTGACGCTGCATGTTCGAGCCCATCAGGGCGCGGTTGGCGTCGTCGTTCTCGAGGAACGGGATCAGGGACGCCGCCACCGACACGAGCTGGTTCGGGCTGACGTCCATCAGGTCGATCTTGTCGGCCGGCACAGCCACGAAGTCACCCGACTTGCGGGCGCTGACGTTGTCGTCGATCAGCCGGAAGCTCTCGTCGAGCGGCGCGTTGGCCTGGGCGATGAGGTGGCCCTCTTCGTCCAGCGCGCTGTAATAGCGCGGCTCGTCGGTGGCCACGGTGCCACCGTCGACCTCGCGGTAGGGGGTCTCGATGAAGCCGTAGTGGTTCACCCGGGCGTAGGTCGACAGCGACGCGATCAGGCCGATGTTCGGTCCTTCGGGGGTCTCGATCGGGCAGATGCGACCGTAGTGGGTCATGTGCACGTCGCGGACCTCGAACCCGGCCCGCTCGCGGGTCAGACCACCCGGCCCGAGGGCCGAAAGGCGCCGCTTGTGGGTCACCTCGCTCAGCGGGTTGGTCTGGTCCATGAACTGCGAGAGCTGGCTCGAGCCGAAGTACTCCTTGACCACCGCCGAGACCGGCTTGGCGTTGATCAGGTCGTGCGGCATGAGTGTCTCGATCTCCTGAGACATGCTCATGCGCTCCTTGATGGCGCGCTCCATGCGGACCAGACCGATACGGTACTGGTTCTCCATCAGCTCGCCGACGGCCCGCACCCGGCGGTTGCCGAGGTGGTCGATGTCGTCGATCTTCACCGAGATCTCGACCGAGCTGCCGTCCTCCCGGGTCAGCGGCATCTCGCTGCGACCGTCGCGCAACGCGATGAGGTAGCGCACCACCTCGATGATGTCGCGCTTGGTCAACACCGTATTCTCGAGCGGCTCGTCCAAGCGGAACTTGTGGTTCAGCTTGAGCCGGCCGACCTTGCTGAGGTCGTAGCGCTCGGGGTTGAAGAACAGGTTGTTGAACAGGGTGTAGGCGGTCTCCAGGGTCGGCGGGTCGCCCGGACGAAGCCGCTTGTAGATCTCGAGGACGGCCTCGTCGGGGGTCTCGATCTTGTCGACGAGCAGCGTCTTGCGCAGGAACGGCCCCGAGGTGAGCCCGTCGATGAACAGCGTCTCGACCTCGTCGACGTTCCGCTCGCGCAGCAGCTCGATCTTGGCCTCGGTCATCTCCTCGTTGCACTCGACGAGGATCTCACCGGTCTCCATGTCGACGATGTCGGTGGCCACCACCTTGCCCACGATCTCGTCGAGCATCGCGGGGATGCGCTCGATGCCCGCTGCGTTCATCTTGCGCAGCGCGCTGTGGGTGAACTTGCGGTTCTTGCGCACCAGGATGTCGCCGCTGTCGCTGACCACCTCGAGGGTCGCCTTCTGACTCAGCAGCAGCCGGAGATCGTCGGGCTGGCGGTAGAAGACGCCGCTGCCCGGCTCGCCGAGGTACACCGTCTCCCGCTGGTAGTACTCTTCGAGCAGCTCTTCGGTGGAGTAGCCCAGAGCCCGCAGGAGCACCGTCGCCGGCAGCTTGCGCCGCCGATCGATCCGCACATGCAGCACGTCCTTGGCGTCGAACTCGAAGTCGAGCCACGAGCCGCGATAGGGGATCACCCGAGCGCTGAAGAGCAGCTTGCCCGACGAGTGGGTCTTGCCCTTGTCGTGGTCGAAGAAGGCGCCCGGCGAGCGGTGCAGCTGCGAGACCACGACCCGCTCGGTCCCGTTGATGATGAACGTGCCTTCCTCGGTCTGGAGCGGGATCTCGCCGAAGTAGACCTCCTGCTCCTTGACATCGCGGATCGAGGGGATGCCGCCGTCCTCGCTCTTGTCCCAGACCACCAGCCGGATCACCACCTTGAGCGGCGCGGCATAGGTCATGCCCCGCTGGTGGCACTCCTGAACGTCGTACTTGGGCTTCTCGAGGTGGTACGAGACGAACTCCAGGGAGCAGGTCTCGTTGAAGTCCTTGATCGGGAAGACGCTCTTGAAAACCCCCTGCAGCCCGATGTCGTCCCGCTCATCGGGCGGGGTATCCATCTGCAGGAACTTCACGTAGCTCTGCTTTTGGATATCAATCAGGTTCGGGATGTCGATGACCTTCTTGATCTGTCCGTAGCTGTTGCGAATACGGAAGTTCTTCTGGACGACGGACGCCATGCAGGGCTCCTGTTCGAGCAGAGGGTGCGGACGCGGAAGAATCGGACGTCGAACATCGGGCGCGGCCAATCAATTCCCGATGCCAAACGTGAAACGGCGTCATCGCGCAGCCGGCGCGATGACGCAACATGTTTTGACCGGCGGGCCCGAGAGCCCGCCGGTCGCGACAGCGAGATCTACTTGATCTCGACGCTGCCGCCGGCTTCCTCGATCTGCGCCTTGACCGACTCCGCCTCTTCCTTGGAGATCCCCTCCTTGAGGGTGGTCGGGGCGCCGTCGACGGCGGCCTTGGCCTCCTTGAGGCCCAGGCCGGTCAGGCTGCGCACGACCTTGATGACCGGGATCTTCTTGGCGCCGGCGCTGGTCAGCACGACGTCGAACTCGGTCTGCTCCTCGGCGGCGGCCTCGGCCCCACCGCCGGCGGGACCGGCCACGGCCACCGCGGCCGCGGCGCTCACGCCCCACTTGTCCTCGAGCTCCTTCGTGATGTCGGCGATCTGGAGCACGGTGAGGTTGCTGAGCCAGTCGACGACCTGCTCGCGGGTGATATCGGACATTCTGCTTCTCCCTGGATGATTCGGGCTATTCGCGTTCAGCGATGGTTGTGGTCAGCCTTCGAGCTGTTGCGCGCGGGCCTGGAGCACGCGCACGAACTGCGTAGGTCCTGCGATCAGCGTGCGGACGAACTTCGTCGGCACACCGGCGATGACGCTCAACAGCTTGCCCCGCAGCTCGTCCTTGCCGGGCAGCTTCGAGAGCTGCTCGACCCCCGAGGGGTCCAGCAGCTTGCCGTCGAGCCAGGCCCCCTTGAGGACCAGCTTGTCGTTGTCCTTCGCGAACTCGGTCAGGATCTTCGCCGGAGCCGTCGGATCGTCGTCGTGGTAGGCGATGGCCGAGTTGCCCCGGAACATCTCCCCCAGGTTCTCCTTGGTCGAACCCTTGATCGCCTGACGCGCCAATGTGTTCTTGACGACCTCGAACTTGACGTCGGCCTTGCGCAGCTCGCTCCGGAGTCCAGTGACCTGCTCTACAGTCAGGCCCTTGAAGTCCGTCACGATCACCGCTGGGACGTCGGCCAAGGCAACCCTCAACCGTTCGATGACCGCCGATTTCTCGGTGCGGTTCAAATCGATCGACCCCCTTTACTCAATGGCCTTCCGCCGGGCCCGCCCCGAAGGACGAGCTGCAGCGGGGGGTGCTGCCACACGAACAGCCCGACCCCGCCTCGGCGGGCTCCCGGGGTGAATCCCCGTGGATTTGAGCACATGCACCCGCTGTCTCTGGCCGGTCGGCCCAATGTGTTCTCTCGAATCAGAATCCGGCTTCCGCCTGGAGGCTCGGCACGTCGAGGCGGATGCCGGGGCCCATGGTCGAGGTCAGCGTGACCTGCTTCATGTAGATCCCCTTCGCCGTCGACGGCTTGAGCCGCATGAGCGTCTCGATGAGCGCGATGAGGTTGCCCCGCAGCGCGCTCTCCTCGAACGACTTCTTGCCGATCGGGGCGTGCACGATGCCCGCCTTGTCGACCCGGAACTCGACCCGACCGGCCTTCATCTCCTGCACGGCACGCTGCACGTCGAACGTCACCGTACCGACCTTCGGGTTGGGCATCAGGCCACGGGGGCCGAGGATGCGCCCGATGCGACCCACGAGGCCCATCATGTCGGGCGTCGCGACCGCCTTGTCGAAGTCCAGCCAGCCCTCGTCCTTGATCCGGGCGACGAGATCATCGCCCCCGACGAAGTCGGCGCCCGCCTCGCGGGCCTCGGCGGCCTTTTCGCCCTTGGCGAAGACCGCGACCCGCACCGGCTTGCCGAGCCCGTGGGGGTAGACGACCGCGCCCCGGACCATCTGGTCGGCGTGCCGGGGGTTGACCCCGAGGTTCACCGCAACCTCGACGGTCTCGTCGAAGCGGGCGAAGCTGGTCTTCTTCAGCAGGGCGAGCCCGATCTCGGAACCATAGTTCTGGGTCCGATCGATCTGCTCGACCATGCGGCGATAATTCTTTCCACGCCTGGGCATGACTCTTCCTCTCGCGTGACCCGGTCCGAACACGCCGCCGCCGGCGCTCCCGGGTGGTTACATGGGCCAGCGTCCCCGCTCAGCCCTGAATGACGAGCCCCATCGACCGCGCGGTCCCCGACACGGTCCGGAAGGCCGAGTCCTCGCTGTCGGTGTTCAGGTCGGGCAGCTTGATGCGCGCGATCTCGCGGATCTGCTCCTCGGTGACCGTGCCGACCTTGGTCTTGTTGGGCTCACCGGAGCCCTTCTCGATACCGGCGGCCTTGAGCAGCAGCACCGCAGCGGGCGGGGTCTTGGTGATGAAGCTGAACGAGCGATCGGCGAAGACCGTGATCACCACCGGGATGATCATCCCGATCTGGTCCGCCGTCCGCGAGTTGAACTCCTTGACGAACTGCATGATGTTCACGCCGTGCTGACCCAGCGCCGGGCCCACAGGGGGCGACGGGTTGGCCTTGCCAGCGGGAACCTGCAGCTTGATATAGCCGGTGACCTTCTTGGCCATGGCGGAGACTCCTCAATCGGACGGATGAATCAGGCCTTCTCGACCTGACTGAAATCGAGTTCGACCGGCGTGGCGCGGCCGAAGATGCTCACCAGGACCCGCAGCTTGCTCTTGTCGACGTTCACTTCGTCGACGGTCCCGTTGAAGTTGGCGAACGGACCGTCGGTGACCCGCACGGTCTCACCCTCTTCGAAGCGCTGCTTGGGCGCCGGGCTGGCGGTGCCTTCTTCGATCTGGTTCGTGATGCGCTGGACCTCGTGGTCGGGCACCGGCCGCACCGACCCCGGGTCCTTCCCACCCCCCACGAACCCCGAGACCCGCGGCGTATCGTTGACGATGTGCCAGGTCTGGGTGTTGAGCTCCATCTTCACGAAGATGTAGCCGGGGAAGAACTTGCGCGCCGGGCCCCGCCGACCCTCGCGCTGCGCGTCACCTTCGTTCTCCCGGGGCACGAGGATCTCGGAGAACAACTCCTCGGCATCGTGCTGCTTGATCCGCTCGGCGAGAGCGGTCTCGACCCGGTTCTCGTAGCCGGAGTAGGTGTGTACGACGTACCACTTGTGTGCCATGGTTCCTCTCCGGGTGTCCGGGTACCGCGAGGCTCGACCTCAGCCGCCCAGGATGAGGTTGGTCAGGTTGCCGAAGACCTGGTCGAAGACCCAAAGGATCATCGCGACGATCATGGTCACCACGATGGTCATCTTGGAGTTGTTCTTGGTCTCTTCCCAGGTCGGCCAGGTCACCTTGACGAGTTCGTCGGCCACCTCGTTGACCACGGGCCGCACCTGCGAACTGCGCCACGACCAGAAGAGCAGCGCGACGGCCGCGCCAGCTCCGAGAAGGGTCGTGGTGGTGAAGTCCTTGCCGAGCAGGTGGGCATTGCGCATGCCGGCCACGCCGAACAACAGCCCGAAGGTCTTGGCGAAGATCGCCCACGCGATGAGCGTCGAGCCCGCGTAGAACAGGTTGACCATTCGCTTGCTGCGGTCCATGCGTCTCCCTCAATCGGGTCACGAGGCAGGGCGGCGTTCACGCCGGGATCCGAACCTATTGACCTTCTCGATGCTCAGTGTGGCGCTGACAGGTCGGGCAGTACTTGTTGAGGACGAGCTTGCCTCGTACCGCGTCCCTGCTCTTCGAGAGCGAGTAGTTGCGCGTTCCGCAGATCGTGCACTCGAGACCGATTCGAATTCGGCTCTTGCGGGGCACGGGCCTTCTTTCCTCAGACAGGCCGAAACCCGGTCAGCGACCGCCGACCGGGTTTCATGCGGGTGCGCTCGCTCGACAGGCGAGCGCCCTGCGTTCTACTCGATGATCTCGGTGACCGCACCCGCGCCGACCGTGCGCCCGCCTTCGCGGATCGCGAAGCGCAGGCCCTTGTCCATGGCGATGGAGGTGATCAGCTCGACCACGATGCTGGTGTTGTCGCCGGGCATGATCATCTCGGTGCCCTCGGGCAGGTTGATGATGCCGGTGACGTCGGTGGTCCGGAAGTAGAACTGCGGCCGGTAGCCGTTGAAGAACGGGGTGTGGCGACCGCCCTCGTCCTTCGACAGGACGAAGATCTCGGCCTTGAACTTCTTGTGGGGGGTGATGCTGCCGGGCTTGGCGAGCACCTGACCCCGCTCGATGTCCTCCCGCTTGATGCCGCGGATCAGCACGCCGATGTTGTCACCCGCCTGCCCCTGATCGAGCAGCTTGCGGAACATCTCGACGCCGGTCACGACCTTCTTCTGGGTCTCCCGGATACCCGAGATCTCGATCTCGTCGCCGACCCTGACGATGCCGGTCTCGACGCGGCCGGTGGCCACGGTGCCCCGGCCCTGGATCGAGAAGACGTCCTCGACGGGCATCAGGAACGGCTTGTCGATGGGCCGATCGGGGGTCGGGATGTACGAGTCGACCGCCTCCATCAGCTCCTTGACCTGCGCGACCCCCTCCGGATCACCCTCGAGCGCCTTGAGGGCCGAGCCGGCGATGATCGGGCCGTCGTCGGGGAACTCGTACTTGGCGAGCAGCTCCTGCACCTCCATCTCGACGAGCTCGAGCAGCTCGTCGTCGTCGACGAGGTCCTTCTTGTTGAGGAAGACGACGATGGCCGGCACACCCACCTGACGGGCGAGCAGGATGTGCTCCTTGGTCTGGGGCATCGGACCGTCGGCGGCCGAGCAGACCAGGATCGCGCCGTCCATCTGGGCGGCGCCGGTGATCATGTTCTTGACGTAGTCGGCGTGACCCGGGCAGTCGACGTGGGCGTAGTGCCGCGCCTCGGTCTCGTACTCGACGTGAGCGGTCGAGATGGTGATACCGCGCTCCCGCTCTTCGGGGGCGTTGTCGATCTCGTCGAACGCCTTGACCATGCCCGAGCCGGCCGCGTCGGCGAGCACCTTGGTGATCGCCGCGGTGAGAGTGGTCTTGCCGTGGTCGACGTGGCCGATGGTGCCCACGTTGACGTGGGGCTTGGTCCGGACGAACTTTTCCTTGGCCATCTGAACGCGCCTCCTGATGTTCTGGCCCGACTCGCTCCGCGCGGAGAGGGCACCTTCTTGCCGTTCGTTTCAGTGGAGCCGACGACCGGACTTGAACCGGTGACCCCGTCCTTACCAAGGACGTGCTCTACCTACTGAGCTACGCCGGCGTCGTGCCCGACACAGGCAAGTCCGCGTCGGGCAAAACAAAAATTGAGCGGGAGACGGGGTTCGAACCCGCGACATTCAGCTTGGAAGGCTGACGCTCTGCCAGCTGAGCTACTCCCGCAACGGCCCGAAAACCGGACCGAAAACGACCATGGTGGAGGGGGCAGGATTCGAACCTACGAAGGCTGAGCCGGCAGATTTACAGTCTGCTCCCGTTGTCCACTTGGGTACCCCTCCACAGGATACTCATCTCTCGGCGTTCGACCGCCCCGCTCTGGAGCTGGCGAAGGGACTTGAACCCGCAACCTGCTGATTACAAATCAGCTGCTCTACCAATTGAGCTACGCCAGCCTGAGACGGTCGCGGACCGTAACAGAGCGGGCGCGGGCTTTCAAGGACCAATCGATCGGATGCGCACCCCGATCGAAACGCCAAAGTGCGGCGGTTTATAGGGCAGCCTCCGAGCGAGGTCAACTCATTTCTGGAAATTTTCTGCAAGGGGCGTTCCCCCACGTTGCCGGGCTGCCTCGTAGACCAGGATCGCCGCGGCCGTCGCCGCGTTGAGGCTCTCGGTCAAGCCCCCGAGCGGGATCGTGGCGATCGCGTCGCAGCAGCTCCGGGTCAGCCGGCGCAGCCCCCGACCCTCGGCGCCGATCACGATCACGGTCGGCCGGGCGAGGTCGATCTGGTGGGGCGGCTGCCCGTCGAGGTCGGCCCCCACGATCTGCAGACCGGCGTCGCCCGCCGCGCGCAGGGCGCGGGCGAGGTTGGTCTCCATCGCGACCGGCAGGAGTTCGCTGGCGCCGGCGGAGGTCCGGGTGACCGTCGGCCCGAGGCGCGCGCAGCGGTTGGAGGTCAGCAGGGCCCCGGTGGCCCCCATCGCCTCGGCAGCCCGGAGGATCGCGCCGAGGTTACGGGGGTCGGTGATCTGATCAGCGGCGAGCAGCAACGGGGCGTCGGCTTCGAGCAGCGCGCTCCAGGAGCGGTAGCCGGCCGGCTCGACGACGGCGACCACCCCCTGGGTCCTGAGGTCGCCGAGGCGCTCGGCGATGGCCTTCTCGGTGGTCTCCCGAGTCTCGATGCCGAGTTCTTCGGCCCGCGCCAGCAGCCGCCCCCGGCTGCCGTCCCGGGCGCCGACGTAGCGCAGGCTCTTCACCCGTCCGGGCTGGTGGTCGAGCATGGCCTCGACGGCGCGGATGCCGGGCACGAGCGCGGTGCCGCCCCGCCGGTCACCCCGGGTCTTGCGGCGGGCCTTCACGATGCACCGGCAGAGGTCGGCTGCGCGCCACAGGCGTCGCGCAGGGCATCGAGTGCCGCGTCGACGTCGGTGGCTGCGGTCACGGCGCGCCCGATGACGAGTCGGTCGGCGCCGTCGGCGAGGGCGCGACGAGGCGTGGTGGCGCGCTTCTGATCGCCCTCGGTGCCCGGCACGAGGCGGATGCCCGGGGTGATGAGTTCGAGCCGCGCGCCGAGCGTGGCCCGGAGTCGTGCGGCTTCCCGGGGGCTGCAGACGAGGCCCCCGAGACCACACTCGGCCGCGAGCCGGGCTCGCTGCACGACGAGCTCTTCGACCGAGCGCTCGACGCCGGTCGCGGCCAGCGCCGGCCCGTCGAGGCTGGTGAGCACGCTCACCCCGAGCAGGTGGATGTCGCCGGCCTCGGCGGCGCGCACGGCGGCCCGGAGCATGTCCGGTCCCCCGGAGAGGTGCACCGTCAGGTCATCGACCCCCAGGGGCGCCAAGCTCCCGATCGCCCCGGCGACGGTGTTGGGGATGTCGTGCAGCTTGAGGTCGAGGAAGATGCGGGCGGCGCCAGCGGCGCGCACCTGGCGCACCACCGCCGGCCCCTCGGCGCAGAAGAGCCTCAGGCCGATCTTGAAGGTGCCGAAGGTGTCGCGGGTGCGGGCGACCCACCGCGCGGCGTCGGCGGCGGTGGGTACATCCAGGGCGAGGCACAGTCTCGGGTCGGGGCTCACGCCAGCCGGCTCCGGATCTCGTCGTGGAGCCGCTCGAGCGGGATCTTCTCGACCGCATCCCCGCCGCGCACCTTGAGCTCGACGATGCCTTCGCGCAGGCCGCGCCCGCCGATGGCGATGCGCAGCGGCGCCCCGATCAGCTCGGCGTCGGCGAACTTGGCGCCGGCCCGCTCGTTGCGGTCGTCGAGCAGCGTCTCGATGCCGGCGTCGCTCAGCCGGGTGTAGATCGACTCGGCGGCCTCGACGACGTCGGTCTTGTTCATCTGAAGCGGTAGCACCGCCACTTGATACGGCGCGATGGCGCGGGGCCAGACGATGCCCCGGTCGTCGTGGTTCTGCTCGATCGCGGCGGCCATGATCCGGGTGACGCCGATGCCGTAGCACCCCATGACCATCGGCCGCTCACGCCCCGACTCGTCGAGGTAGTTGCAGCGCATGGCCTCGCTGTACTTCGTCCCGAGGAAGAAGACGTGGCCCACCTCGATGCCCCGGTAGCCCTTGAGGGCGCCGCCACAGCGGGGGCAGGGGTCGCCGTCGACGGCGAGGCGCAGGTCGGCGAAGCGGGCGACCCGGAAGTCGCGGCCTTCGTCCACATGCATGTGGTGGGCGTCGGCGGCGTTGGCCCCGACCACCGCGTCCCGCAGGCCGCGCACGGCGTGGTCGGCGATGATCGACTCGACCCCCTTCAGGCCGACCGGGCCGGCGAAGCCCACCGGAGCGCCGGTCGCGGCGACCACCTGGGCGTCGTCGGCGAGGCGCACCGCGTCGGCCCCGAGGACCTTGGCCAGCTTGATCTCGTTGAGGTCGTGGTCGCCCCGCACCAGGATCGCGTGCAGGGTGCCGTCGGCGTCGACGATGAGCGTCTTGACGAAGCGCGTGGCGTCGAGCCCGAGGAATTCGGAGACCTCGGCGATGGTGCGCTTGTCGGGCGTCTCGACGGTCTCGAGGGCCGGGCCGGCGGGGGCGACCTCGCGCTGCGCGGGCTCGAGCTCGGCCTGCTCGACGTTGGCCGCGTAGTCGCACGCGGTGCAGCCGACGATGGCGTCCTCACCGCTGTCGGCGAGCACCTGGAACTCGTGAGAGCGGGAGCCGCCGATCGCGCCGGTGTCGGCCTCGACCGGGCGGAAGTCGAGCCCGCAGCGCCGGAAGATGCGCTGGTAGGCCTCGAACATCGCGTCGTAGCTCTCGTTGGCCGCCGCCTCGTCCACGTCGAACGAGTAGGCGTCCTTCATGATGAACTCCCGCCCCCGCATCAGGCCCGCCCGGGGCCGGATCTCGTCCCGGAACTTGGTCTGGATCTGATACAGGTTCAGCGGAAGGCTGCGCCACGAGCGCACGTCGCGGCGCACGAGGTCGACGATGACCTCTTCGTGGGTCGGGCCGAGGCAGAACTCACCGCCCTTGCGGTCGTTCATCCGCAGCAGCTCGGGGCCGTACTTGCTCCAACGCCCCGACTCCTGCCAGATCTCGGCCGGCTGCACCGCGGGCAGCAGCACCTCCTGGGCCCCGGCGCGGTCCATCTCCTCCCGCACGATGCGGCTGATCTTGTGCAGCACCCGCTGGGCGAGCGGCAGGAAGTCGTAGATGCCCGCGGCGAGCTTGCGGATGTAACCCCCGCGCACCAGGAGCTGGTGGCTGACCACCTCGGCGTCCTTGGGGGTCTCTTTGAGGGTCGGCGCGTGCAGTCGGGTCATGCGCATTGGGGCGGCTCCCGGACGGATGGTGGGCGGTGTATACCGGATGGCCGGGGCGGCGACAAGGCGCCGCGCGGGGCGGACGTCAGCCGACCGGCCGGCCGACGCGCCACACGGTGCGGCCGATCATGACCGCGTCGCCGGTGTCGAGGGCGGCCCGACCCCGGATGCGGACCCAGCAGCCGTTGCGGCTGGACAGGTCGCGCAGGAGGACGTCTTCGTCGCGCGGCACGAGCAGGGCGTGGGTCCCGCTCATGAAGGTGTCTTCGGTGAAGACGATGTCGCCCAGCCGGCGGCCGATGCGGCAGCCGTCACCGGGCAGGTGGTAGACGTCGAGGGGCTCGCCATCGTCGGCGAGTTGGGCGACGCGGAACCGGGTGCCGTTGCTGGCGATGCCCAGCCGCCGGGTGCCGTCTTCGGCGCCGTTGCCGCCCGAGCGCTGGGGAGCCGCCTCGACCCGCAGGAGCTGCTGGCCGATGAGGATTTCGTCCCCGCCTCGCAGGTGGGCGTCGACCCGGACCCTCAGCCAGACCCCGTTGAGGCTGTCGAGGTCGTCGACGAACAGCGTCGAGTCCTGCACCCCGAAGCGCGCGTGGCGCGGCGAGACGTAGTCGTCGTCGGTCACCCGGACGTCGCCATCCCGCCGGCCGATCACGACCGGGCCCTGGCCGATCGGGATCAGCTCGCGGTGCCCGTCTCGCTGGGAGAACGGCCGGAGCACGTAGCGCAGGCTGACGGCGGGCAGCGGCGGCGGGACCGCCCGCACCGCGGGGTGGGTCGAGCCGGGGTCGAGGTCGTCGGGGCCGTCGTCGACCGACAGATCGACGGTGTGCAGGTCGGACGTCGACAGCTCGAGTTCGTCCTCGAAGTCGTCGGCGTACGGGCTGTCGCTCGGCGGCTCGATGCGCACGTCGGCGTCACGGGCGAAGTCGTCGATCGCCTCGCCGAGGGAGTCCTCGGGCGAGGCGATCTCGATCTCGCCCGAGTCCCCGGTGGGCACGTCGACCGGGGGTTCTTCGACGCTGTCCGGGCGCGCGGGGTCGACGAACTCGTCGAAGCCGTCCTCCTCCGCCGAGTCGCCCGGACCGGGCACGCCTTCGGCGACGACCGGATGGGGCTCGGTGTTGAGCTGCTCCACCTCGTCGTCCTCGGGATCCTCGACCGGCGGCGGGTCCGGCTCGGGGGTCGGCTCGGGTACGACGGCGATGGGGGTCTCGACGGTCACCGGCAACGCGTCGTCGGGGACCTCCAGATCGGCGGTGCTCGCCTCCGGGTCGGGCTCGGGCTCGGGCTCGGGCTCGGGTGGCGCCGACGCCGGCGGGGCCGGCACGATGTCGGCGCTCAGGACCTCGGCCGGGCGGATGTCGACCGAGCTGGCCGCCTCGTCGGGCAGCAGCACCGGGCCGGTCGTGCGGCGGGTGATCGCGGCGTTGCGCGGTGGGGAGACCAGCGGCGAGGCACCCGCGGACCCGTCCCGGGCGTCGTCGTCGAGATCGGGGGCGGGGAAGTCGACCAGCGTGCGGGCGAGCGGGCTCGCCGGCCCGGCGCTCGTCGGCCAGGCCGCGTCGACCGAGCCTCCCGCGGGCTCGTCGATCTGATCGGTGAGCCCCAGGGCCCGAAAGCGGGGCCCGGTCGCGCGGCCCCGACCGAGGCCCGTGCCGCAATTGGTACAGAACGCTGCGATCTCGGGGTTTTCCCAGCCGCAGTGTCGGCAGACTTGCATGGTCCATCCGCGGGCGTGAGCGCCGGGTGTGAACCCCGACCGCCGTGCGACGGGGCGGTCGTACACCCCACATCGTTTCCGGTTTACAGCAGCGTCCCCCCGTGGTCAAGGTTCGCCCGGGCGCAGGTCGGGTTGCGGCGGGCGGCTGTACCGTGCGACACACACCGGCCATGAAGCCCCCCCTGCTCGCTGCCCGACGCCCCCTCCTGCTGCTCGCCGCCGCTTGCCTGCTCGCGGCGTGTGGGACCCGCCCCCCAGACCGCACGCTGGATCCGCCCGAGTCGGTCGACGCCGACCTGAAACGGCGCTACGAGGCGGCTGTCGCGGCGGTCGACGCCGGCCGTCACGGCGACGCCGCGGGGCGCCTGGAGCGGCTGGCCCGGGAGGCGGCGGGCAGTGAGCTGGCGCCGTACGTCGAGCTTCAGGCGGGGCGGGTCGAGGCGGCGGCCGATCCGATCCGGGGCATGAACCGGCTGCGGGCGCTGGCCGAGGCCGAGGTCGAGGGCCCGGTCGCCCGCGAGGCGCAGCTGTACGGCGGGCTGGCGGCGGTGCGCGGCGAGCAGTGCATCACGGCCCGCCGCCTGCTGGGGCCGCTGGCGGGCGAGGACGCGCCGGACGCTCGGGCGGCGCGGGCGCTGTCCCGCTGCGAAGAGGGCCCGAAGGCGCTGGCCCTGCTCGACCGCGCGGCCCGCATCGAGCCGGACGAAGAGGACGCAGCGCGGGCCCAGGCGATCGCGGCGACCCTGCCCCTCGACGCGCTGGCCGCGGCCGCCGAGCGCTTCGCCGACGGCCCGCTGGCGGTGCCCCTCGCCCGCCGGCTGGCCGAGGTCGCCCGCGCGGCCGACGATCGAGAGCGGCTCGCCCGCGCGCTGCGCATGCTGCCGGAGGGCGATCCGCTGGCCGCCGAAGCCCGAGCGGCGGTGAGCCGGGCCCCGCTGGGGGTCATCCTGCCGCTGTCGGGGCGCTCGCGGCCCCTGGGCCGTGATCTGGAGCGGCTGGTCGGCGAGCTGTACCCCGGCGGCGAGGATCGGCCGGCGTCGGCCGCGGTCCGGGTCGAGGACGGGGGGGACGGGCCCAAGGCCGCGGCCGCGGTGCGGGCCCTCGCCGACGCGGGGGTCTTCGGGGCGGTCGGCGTCTTCGACTCGACGTCGGCCTCGGCGGCGGCCCGGGCGGCGGCCGAGGTCGGGCTGCCGCTGGTCATGCTCACCCTCAGCGACGCGCCGCTGCAGGTCGAGGGGCCGGTCTGGCGCGCGCTGCACACGCCGACGCTCGTGGTCCGCACCGCGGCGGGGGTCGGGCTCGGCGCCGGAGGCAAGGTCGCGGCGGTGGCCCGCGGCTCGGACGCCTTCGGCAAGACCCACGCCCGGCTCTTCGCGGCGGCGTGGCAGGCGGGCGGCGGCACGGTGCTGGGCGAGATCGCGTGGAACGCGAAGAAGGCCGACTACGCCGCGGTGGCGAAGCAGCTCGCCGGCGCCCGCTTCGACACGCTCTTCGTGCCGGCCGACGCCACCGGCGCGGCGCAGTTGATGCGGCATCTGGCGGCCGAAGGCATCTGGGCTCTCGGGTCGAAGCGCCGCTTCGAGGGGGAGAAGGGCGTGCGCGAGATCCGGATCATCGGGACCCCGTCCTGGTACAAGCCCGATCTGCCCCGACTGGGCGGGCGCTACGTGCGGGGGGTCTCGGTCCCGGTCCCCTTCGCCGCCGAGACCGCCCGGGGCGCGCCGTTCGCCGAGCGGGTCCGGGCGGCCATGGGGCGGGCACCCACGGCGTTCGACGCGCTGCTCGTCGACGCGCTGAGCGGGCTGGAGCAGGGCTGGGCGATTCACGCCCGCACCGGCGATGCGCCGACGGAGAGCATCGCCCGGGTGGGCCCGGTCGACGGGGTGAGCGCGGGGCTGGACTTCGGTGGCCGAGACGCGCTGCCGGCGCTCTTCGTGCTCGAGGTGACCGCGGACGGCTTCCGACTGCCGGAGTAGCCGGCCCCGTCGTCAGACCCGGACCGAGGCCGGCGCAGCCTCCGACTCGGGGATGGGCGGCAGCTCGGCCGCCGCGCCGTCGCCGAACCCCCGCAGGGCGAGGGGCAGCACCTCGTCGACGTGGCCCACCGGGTGGAACTCGGTGGCGTCCCGCACCTCGTCGGGGATCTCGACCAGATCCTTGGCGTTGTCCCGCGGCAGGATGATGTGGCGGATGTTGGCCCGGTAGGCGGCGAGCAGCTTGTCCTTCACCCCGCCCACCGGCAGCACCTTGCCCCGCAGCGTCACCTCGCCGGTCATCGCCACGTCGGACCGCACCGGCAGCCCCGAGAGCAGGCTGGCGAGCGCCGTGGTCACGGTCACCCCGGCCGACGGCCCGTCCTTGGGCACCGCGCCCGCCGGGAAGTGGATGTGCAGGTCGGTCTGCTCGATGTCGCTCAGGTCGAGGCCGAGCTCGTCGGCTCGGGAGCGCACGAAGCTGTAGGCCGCCTGCACCGACTCCTTCATCACCTCGCCGAGCTTGCCGGTGATCACCAGCTTGCCCTTGCCCGGCATGCGCAGAGCCTCGATGACCAGGATCTCGCCGCCGCTCGCGGTCCACGCCAGCCCGTTGGCGACCCCCACCTCGTCCCGGTCGATGCCCTCGTCGTGCAGGAACTTGCGCGGCCCGAGGTAGCGGTCGAGGTCGTCGGCCTCGATGCTCGGCGGGGTGTAGGGTTCGGCGTCGCCCCGCTCGGCCTCGGCCTCGGCCTCGACCTGCTCCCGGGCGATCTTGCGGCACAGCTTCTCGAGGCTGCGCTGGAGGTTGCGCACGCCGGCCTCGCGGGTCCAGTGGCGGACGGCGGTGCGCACCGCCCCGTCCCCGATCGCGGGTGGCGCGGCGGCGAGGCCGTGGTCGGCGACGACCTTGGGCAGCAGGTGCCGCCGGGCGATCTCCAGCTTCTCGTTCTCGGTGTAGCCCTCGATCGAGATGACCTCGAGCCGGTCGAGTAGCGGCTTGGGGATGTCGTGCAGGTAGTTTCCGGTGACCACGAACAGCACGTTCGACAGGTCGAAGGGCACGTTGAAGTAGTGGTCGGTGAAGGTGTTGTTCTGCTCGGGATCGAGCACCTCGAGCAGCGCCGCGGCCGGGTCACCCCGGTGGTCGCTGCCGATCTTGTCGATCTCGTCGAGCATCAGCAGCGGATTCATCGTGCCGGCCCGGGTCAGCCCGTTGAGGAGCTTGCCCGGCAGCGCGCCCACGTAGGTCCGCCGGTGGCCCCGGATCTCGGCTTCGTCCCGCACGCCGCCGACGCTGATGCGGAAGAACTCGCGCCCGATGGCCTCGGCGATGGCCTTGCCCAGGCTGGTCTTGCCCACGCCGGGGGGTCCGATGAAGCACAGGATGGGCCCCTTGTGCTTCGGGTTGAGCTTGCGCACCGCGAGGAATTCGAGGATGCGGGCCTTGACCTGCTGTAGCCCGAAGTGACCCCCGTCGAGGGTGTCGCGCACGGTGGCGAGGTCGATGTGCTCCTCGGTGAACGTGCCCCAGGGCAGCGCGAAGAAGCGGTCGAGCCAGGTCTTGATGACCTGATACTCGCTGCTCGACGGCTGGATGTGCCGCAGCCGCTCGATCTCTCTACCCGCCTCGCGAGCGATCTCCTCGTCGAGCTCGAGCGCCTCGAGCTTCTCGGCGTACTCGTCGGCGTCGCGTCGGCTCAGATCCTCGTCACCCAGCTCGCGCTGGATGGTCTTGAGCTGCTGCCGCAGATAGTACTCCCGGCGGGACTCCTCGATGTCGCCCTTGGCCCGCTTCTCGACTTCCTGGGCCACCTTGACCCGCTCGAGCTCGCCCCGCAGCAGGTCGAGCACCCGCTGCATGCGCTGGTCGATGCCCACCGCCTGAAGCACCCGCTGCTTCTCGGCGTAGTCGACGTTCAGCGAAGCGCAGAGCAGATCGGCGAAGCGCCCCGGGTTGTCGACGTTCATCTTGAGGATGTGCACCAGCTCCTTGGAGTAGGTGCTCGACGCCCCGACGAGCCGCTCGAAGAGGTTGATGGCCTTCTGCACGAAGACGTTGACCCGGAACGGGTCGAGGGTGCGCTCTTCGACGTCGAGCACCCGGGCCCGGTACCACGCCCCGTCGGCGTACAGCTCGACGATCTCGACCCGTTTGAGCCCCTGGAAGGTCACCTGGTAGCTGTCCCCGGGCAGCTTGAGGCGGTCGATGATCCGGCCGACGACGGCGATGCGCCCCAGGCTCTCGGGGCGGATGTCGCCGCCGGTCTCGATGTCGCAGAACGCCAGCGCGATGCGGGCGTCGGGCTCGGGGTTGGCTTTGAGCAGGGCGATGTTCTGGGCGAGCCCCACCTGCACCGTCGCCACCCCCTGGGGGTAGACCACCGTCGACTGGAGCGGCAGGACCGGGATGAGGGGGGGCTCGGCGTCGAGGTGGTGATGCACGGTCTCTCCAGATTCGGCATGGACGGACAGGGCGCTAGGATGGTCGAGGGTCGCCTGCGGATTCAACCGTATGCGGATGACAGCGGCATTACACCGGGGCGGCTCAGCCGTGCATCCGGGCGGTGGGCGGCAGCTCGGCGAGCACCGTCGCCTCGTGGGCGCAGATCGCGTCCAGCCGCCGCCGGACCTCGGCCCGGTCGAAGAGGTGGTCGGCGAGGTCGACGTACAGCGCGTGGTGCCGGGCCTCGCTGGCGAGCAGCCCCCGGTAGAAGCGGGACAGCTCGGCGTCGTGCTCCGCGAGCCCCTCGGCGAGCAGCTTCATGCGCTCGCAGCTCCGGGCCTCGATGACCGCGCAACACAGCAGCGTGTCGAGCAGCCGGGCCGGCTCGGCGGTGCGCACCGCCTTCAGGAGTCGCGCCGCGTAGCCCCCGGTGCCGATGCGACGGAAGCGGATCCCGCGGGCCTCGATGTGATCCAGCACCTGCTCGAAGTGCTGCATCTCCTCTCGGGCGAGCGCCGAGAGCGGCCGCAGCAGCGCGCCCCGCTCGGGGTAGCGGAACATCAGCGTCAGCGCCATCGAGGCGGCCTTCTTCTCGCAGTGGGCGTGGTCGACGAGCACCTCGTCGAGGTGGGCGATGGCCCGGTCGACCCAGGCGGGATCGGTGGTGGTCTTGAGCCGCAGCATGGGCCGGCGTCATAGCACGGCGCCGGGGGTGCGGAGCGAGGATTGTCCCGCATCGGGCGGGTCTGCTAGACCCAGGTGGTGCAAACCGGGGAGAGACTCGAATGAAGCGTGCGCTGTGGGGAATGCTGCTGGCGCTGGTCGCCACCTGGGGCTGCGTGCCCGCCAACGACGGGGATGACGGCGCCGGCGGCGAGGGCGGCACCGGCGGGGTCGTGCCCGACGCGGCGGTGGACTCCGGTGGCGAGGGTGAGGGCGAGGGCGAGGGCGAAGGCGAAGGGGAGGGCGAAGGAGAGGGCGAGGGCGAGGGCGAGGGCGAGGGCGGCATGATGATGATGGAGCGCCCCATCGACGAGCGCTGCCCTCAGGCCCAGGCCGGCACCTACCTGCTGGTGTTGTTCCCCGATCGGGTCGACGCCTATCGCCAGCCGGACCTGAGCGCGGTCTACTCCTGCGAGTTCCTCGCGCTGGCCGACAACGGCATCACCAACGCGACGGGCATGGTCCAGAGCCGGGACGGCAGCACGTTCTACGTCGTGCAGCCGGAGGGCGACCGGGGGTCGGTCTACGCCTTCAACGCCAACGGCGAGTTCGAGCGCAAGGTGACGACCAACGTCAACCTGGAGGGCGTGGGCGGCATCTGGAACACCTTCGGCGAGCGCTTCGTGGCCTGGAGCAGCGTCAGCCAGAACATGTTCGAGCTGGACAGCGACGGCACCTTCCGCACGCTCTTCGAGCCGCCGCAGTGGCAGGGCTCGCGGGTCGACAACATCACCGACATCCTCTTCCTCGATCAGGACGCGATGCTGGCCACCTTCTCCGACCGGCCGGCGCAGCTCTTCAAGGCGCCGTTCGCGCCGGAGTGGCCCGCCGACGAGGTGGGTCCGGGCAACGCGGTGGCCGGGGTCGAGACCGAAGACGGGCTGCAGATCCTGATGACCGCCCAGGTGGGCGGCGCGGGCAACGGCTACGGGGTGATGCTCTACGAGCCGGCGATCAGCGGCCGGGCCCCGCCCGAGCTGGAGACCATCCTGGTGCCGGCCTCGGAGGACGTGGTGGACGGCATCGGCCTCATCGGCCTGCCCAACGGCTTCCTCGTGCTCAACAGCAACCTGGCCGGGACGGCCCAGATCGTCGGCTACAACGCGCAGGGCGAGCTGGACGGCCTCGTGCCCCTCCAGGGGGGCGGCAGCCCGCTCTCGATGATGCGGGTCCGGATCTTCCCCGACTTCTGACCGGCGGCCCTACTCGGCGCGCGCGCTGCGGGTCATGAGGCCCCGCATCGCCGTCGGCGCGTCGACGTGCCCGTCGAAGAGCGCGTCGATCACCGAGAGCATCGGCGCCCGCAGCCGGTGGCGGGCGCAGCGGGCGGCCAGCGCCCGGGCCGCGGAGCGGATCTCGACGACCTCGGCCGCTTTCTCCCGGTCGCCCGCGGCCAGCGCGGCCCCAGCGGCGGCCGACGCGGCGGCAGGATCCAGAGCCAGCTCGGCCAGCAGCCCCAGGCCGGCGAGGCCGTAGGCGGTCTTTGCCGCGCCGCCGAGCCCGACGACCACCCGGTCCATCTCGGCGACGGCCCGGGTCAGGGCGGTGGCCTCGGTGGATGGGCCCACCTCCAGCGCGCGGGCGATGCCCAGGGCGACCGCCAGCACCATCGCGACGATGCTCGCCAGCTCGGTGCCGACCGGATCGGTGTTGGAGTAGATGCGCAGCGAGGGCGCCACCAGCGCCTGCTGAAGCTCGTCGGCCAGCGCGGGAAACGCGGTGCCCACCACCAGCGCGGCGGGGGTCTTCTTGCGCAGCGCCCGGGCGTCGGCCGCCCCGGCGAGGACCGCGAGCTGGCGCGCCGGCGTATGGCGGCGCACGGCCTCCGACGGGCGCAGGTGGCTGCCCGGGGTCAGGCCGCGGATGGCGGTCGCGACGCAGTGATCGCCCCGCAGGTGCGGCGCGGCGTCGACGAGCAGGGCCTCGAGCCGATCGGCCGGCACCGCCAGGATCACCCGCTCGCCCGCTTCGAGGGCGCCGGGCAGGTCGATGGTGTGCTCGACGTCCTTGGGCACCCGGTTGCCGATGCGCCGCTCGCCGACGAGCAGCGCGGCGTGGCCGTTGAGCACCAGCCGGCGGCTCAGCGCCCGGCCCCAGGCGCCGTCGCCCACGATGATCCACTGGCTCATCGCCCCTCCCCCGCCCCGATCACCGGCCGCAGGTCGTCGGCCCAGCCGGCGAGCCGGTTGCCGTAGTAGTAGAGCAGCTTGGGGTCGCGCACCACGAGCGCGTCGGCCTCCCGCTCGACGGCCGCCCGCAGGTGGTACATGCCGAAGGCCCGCACCGCGTCGTCGAGCACCTCGTCGATCGGGCTGCCCCGCAGGCTCGGGTCGAGCCGCAGCCGCCCCCGATCCTCCATCTCGGCCAGCCGGGCCCGCAGGCGGTCGGCGTCGGCGCACAGCTCGGTCAGGTCGTGGCGGTCGCCGCTGGTGGTGCGCAGCAGCGCGAAGAGATCCAGGTGGGGGGCCGCCCGCCGCTCGCGCTCGAAGAGCAGCCAGCCGAGGAACTGGGTCGGTAGCAGCACCGTCTCCGAGAGGAACGCCTCGGCCACCGCCGCCCCCGCCTGCCGGGTGTAGGCCGCGTCCCGCGCCGGATCGTCGACCGCCACGCCGTCCCGCATGAGATACCGGGCGGGGTCGACGGGCGATCCGCCGGGCCCCAGGCTGCGCCCCTCGGGGCCCACCGGGTTGCCGAACACGTCCAGCGGCGTGCCGTAGCGGATGACCATCGTCGTCTGCAAGCCCATCACCTGCACCGCGAACTGCGCGATGCGCCCCAGGCGGCTGAACTCGTCGTCCTCGATGATGTACCGGGCCTGCCCGGCGGCCTTGAGGTGATCCTCGATGAGCGTCTCGGCCTCGAGCACCAGCGGATAGTTGATGGTCACCGGGACGACGAAGATCGGCCGGGTGTCGCCCCGCTGGAGGCGCTCGGAGAACGCGGCCAGGGCGCTGCCGAGCAGGCCCAGCTTGAGCTTCTGCTCGACGGCGCCCGAGCGCCCGCGGGTGCCCCCGGGGAAGAACAGGCTGTGGTACCCCCGCTCGATGAGCACCTGCGAGTAGCACTTGAGCACGTCTTTGTAGAGCACATGCCGCAGGCGCCGGTCGACCCGGTAGGCGCCCAGGTTGCGCATGAAGTAGCCCACGAGCGGGTTGCCGAAGAGGTTCTTGCCCGCCCCGTAGGTGCAGGGGGGCAGCTCGGCGTGCAGCAGCGACCAGCCGAGCACGATGCTGTCGAGGTTGCTGGAGTGGGTCGGCACCACCACCAGGGTGCCCATCGCGGCCAGCCGGCGGAGCTGATCGAGCGGGCCCTCGACCCGGATGCGGTTCGACAGGTCGCGCATCGAGCGCAGCCCGCGGGCCAGATCAGTCGTATTGAACAGCGCGCCGAGGCCCACCGGCAGCACGCTCGACGCGAAGCGGTAGACCCGGCGGTCGAAGTGGCCGACGACGTCCTGCACGTACCACTCGGCCCGGCGGCGGGTCTCGTCGCGCAGCTCGTCGACGGTCATGCGGCCGATGCGGCGGGCGAGGCGCTGCCAGTCGGCCAGCCGCTCAGCGCTGCCCCGGGCGCGCTCCAGGCGGTCGATCTCGTGGAACGCCGCGTCGTTGAGCACATATTGGAAGCCGCGGGCCGGGTCGTCGGCGCCGGCCCGCGACGCGAAGGCGTCGACGACCCGACCCGCGACCTCGCGCTCGATGTCTTCCCGGTGGCGGTTGAACTCGAAGATGGGCGCGTGCATGCCCGGACGGTACACCGTTTGCCGCCGACTGCCCAGCGCTCCCCGCCCCGCCGCTACTCGGCGCTGACGTCGAACGACACGCTGCGCACCACCTCGCCGTCGAGGCTGACGGTCACCGACCACTGCCCTTCTTCGAAGAGGCGCCGGGCCTCGGACCAGACCCACCACGCGCTGCGGGGCAGGCGCTGCTGGGTGCGGACCCGGGGGCCGTCCGGCGGCGCCCAGATCCAGGCCGCTTCGAGGGGCCCGGGGCCGGGCGTGATCAGGCTGGCGGCAACCGCGGCCCCCGGAGCGAACACCTCGGCGGCGGCGTTGGACCGGCAGACCGCCTGACCCTCGAGGCCGCCGGGCGCAGTGTCGCAGGCGTCCGAGGCGTCGGCCCCGAGCACCTCGGCGGTGGCCTCGCCGGGCGACGCCGGGGCCATCGGCGGCCACTCGATGCCGCCGAGCAGCGCGATCCACGCCCGGGCGCCGAGGGCCCGGGTCAGGGCGTCGACCTCCTGCCCACCCGCGTTGAGCACCACCATCACGAACGATATGCCGCCCGGGGCCCGCACCCGACCGGCCCAGTGGTGGCCATCCTCGGTGAGCCCCTCCATCGAGCCGGACCAGATGGTGGCCGGCAGTTCATCGTCGCCCCCGCCGCTGGCCCGGCCGCCGTCGAGCAGCGCTCGCACCCGAGCGTCGACCGCCGGCGAGATCAGCCCCCCCGCGTCGAGCAGCGCCAGCACTCGGGCCAGGCCCCGGGCGGTGAGCGTGCCCGCGCTGGCCCGGATGCGGGCCGCGGCGGCCATCTCCAGGGCGGCGTCGTCGAAGGTCGGCGGGCGGGCGAAGGGCATCGGGCTGAGCCCGGTCGTCACCCCGGCGTACAGCCAGCGCCCCAGGTCGTCGCAGCTCACCGAGGCGAAGCGGGCGTCGAGCGCCTCGGCGAAGACCCGGTCCCGGGCGCAGGGGTCGAGGTAGCTGCCGACGCCGTCGATGTCGAGGTCGGCCAGCACGGAGAGGGTCTCGTCCACCGCCTCGGCGCCGCCGATGGTCTCGACCAGCAGGTGCTCGGCGGTGCGGTCGCCGTTGAGGGCCAGGGTCGCCAACTCGGCGAGGGTGTAGACGCTGCCCGCGTCGGGGAGGCCGAGCCCCCGCCCGCGCGCGTCGTCCGGCCGGATCTGCACCGAGCGGGTGGGCAGGACCTCGCCGGCCTCGACCCGGGCGGCGTAGGCGATGACCCCGAACAGGGCCGAGAGGCCGCCCGCGGAGAAGCGGGCCTGCTCGTCGAACCCGATGGCCGCGGCGGTCTCGAGGTCGACCGCGTAGAAGCCGACCTCGCCTTCGAATGCGTCGATGAAGCCCTGCATGCCGGCCGGGGGTTCGGCGGCGGGCGACGGCCCGAAGTCGGGGCGGCCGGTGACCACCTCGGCGTCGGGCATCATGTCCATCGGGGTCCCGATGGCGTTGTCGCCGTCGCAGGCGAGCAGGCACAGCCCGAGGGCGGCGACCGGCCAGGCGGGGTTCAGCCGCCGTTGGCCACCCGGCGCTCGGCGACGTCCCACGGGCGGGTCGTCACCATCACCTCGGGCACCGGCCCGCGCTTGCCGGCCTTGCTGTTGATGTTTCGGCGGGCGAACACCTGGTCGATGAACAGACCATGGCGCGCATACAACTCGAGGGTCTCTTCGGTCCACGAGTTGGAGAGTATGCCGAAAGCGCCCTGTTCTTCGAGTGCCGAAAACGCCTCAGCCAACCGAAGCTGCTCCGGCGGCCCGAAGGGCAGCCCGTCGTAGTTGTTGAACGACGACGTCTTGCTGACCGGCCAGTAGGGCGGGTCGCAGTAGACCAACGCCCCGTCGCCGGCCATTAGCAGGATGGACTCGAAGTCGAAGTCGTGGATGGTGACATCCCGCAGCGCCCGGCTCACCGCCCGGATGTTCTCCGCGTCGGCCAGGTTGACCCGCTTGTACTTGCCGAAAGGCACGTTGAACTTGCCCTTGCGGTTCTTGCGGTACAGGCCGTTGAAGCAGGTCCGGTTGAGCCACAGCACCCGCGCCGCGCGGTCGACGTCGGACAGGGCCGCCGGCTCGATCTCGTCGCGTACGTGGTAGTAGGTCTCGCTGTCGACCGACCACTGCTGCACCGCCTCGATGAGCGCGTCGGGGGCCGCCTTGACCATGCGCCAGGTGTGCACCAGCTCCGGGTTGCGATCGTTGAGGATCGCTTTGCCGATGCGCCCCTGCCGGGCGAGCTCGAGGAACACCGCCCCGCCCCCGAGGAACGGCTCGATGAACAGCTCGATGGGGCCGTCGGGGATGCGCTCGAGGATGTCACCCATCAGAGCGCGCTTGCCACCGGCCCACTTCAGGAAGGGGCGCGGGGTCGGTCGGGATGTGGTTCGCTTCGCCATCGAGAGCGACGCTACACCCACAATGTAGGTCATGCAAGCTTTTGTGCGAGATGTAGGATAATGTGCTCAAGCGGGTGGGCGCTGGTGTCCACGGTGTGGTCCGCCTGGGCGTAGAGCGGCCGCCGGGCGGCGAGCAGCGCCCGCAGCTCGGCCATCGCGTGGGGGTGATCGCGCATCGGCCGCTGGTCGCCCTGCTGGATCACCCGATCCCAGTGGTCCTCGGGCTCGGCCCGCAGCCAGACCGTCGTCGCCCCCGCCCGGAGCCGGGCGTACGCCTCGGGGTGGGTCACGATGCCCCCGCCCGTCGCCAGCACCGCCGGCGGCTCGCCGAGCACCGCGGCGAGCGCCTCGAGCTCGAGCCGGCGGTAGTAGGCCTCGCCGTGCACCGCGAAGATCTCGCCCAGGCCGAGGTCGGCCAGCCGCTCGACCCGCTCGTCGAGCTCGACGAACGGCCGCCCGAGCGTCTCGGCCAGCGGCCGCCCCACCGCCGACTTGCCCGCCCCCCGCACGCCGAGCAGCGCGATGTGGCGCGGCCCCCGCGGGGCGTAGCGGGCCCGCAGCCAGGTCGCGATCTCGGCCAGCTCGGACCGGCTGCGCCCGGCGAGCAGGGCGTCGATCTCGCCCCGCTCGGCGTCCGAGAGCAGCCACGCCATCGACAGGTCGAGCGCCCGGCAGAGCTGCTCCATCTTGTCCACCGACAGGTTGGCCCGCCCGTGCTCGGCGCTGATGACGTAGCGCGCGCTGAGGCCGCTCGCCTCGGCCAGCGCCTTGACGGTCAGCCCCCGGGCCAGCCGGCGGCTGCGCAGGCGGGCGCCCAGGCGGTTTCGGGTCTCGATCGACATGAAGCATAATGCATCACAAGAGCGCCCCTCGGTGCAATATGTTGCTTGCGCCACCCCCGACGAGTGCCTAGACTGACGCCCTACGGTCGCCCCAGAACCCGAGCACCCGAGGCAGCGCCCATGCAGATCGCGTCCTTCGAGACCCACCCCGACCGCTACACCCACTGGACGCTGAGCGTCGACGGCCCGGTGGCCCGGCTGGTGATGGACGTGGTCGAGGACGACGGCACGGGCAAGCCGTATGTGCTCAAGCTCAACAGCTACGACGTCTTCGTCGACATCGAGCTGGCCGACGCGGTCAACCGGCTGCGCTTCGAGCACCCCGAGGTCAAGGTGGTGGTGGTCACCAGCGGGCAGGATCGCATCTTCTGCGCCGGGGCGAACATCCCGATGCTCGCGTCGAGCCCCCACGCGTTCAAGGTCAACTTCTGCAAGTACACCAACGAGACCCGGCTCTCGATCGAGGACGCCAGCGAGACCGCCCACCAGAAGTACATCGCGGCGTGCAACGGGGTCGCGAGCGGCGGGGGCTACGAGCTGGCCCTGGCCTGCGACGAGATCGTGCTGGTCGACGACCGCAGCTCGGCGGTCAGCCTGCCCGAGGTGCCCCTGCTCGGGGTCCTGCCGGGCACCGGCGGTCTCACCCGGGTGACCGACAAGCGCAAGGTGCGCCGCGATCGGGCGGACTACTTCTCGAGCCTCGCCGAAGGGCTGCGCGGCAAGCGGGCGGTGAAGTGGAACCTGATCGACGCCACCTTCAAGCTCTCGAAGTTCGAGACGGGCGTGCAGAGCCGGGTCGAGGCGCTGCTGGGCGACATCCCCGACAAGCCGGGCGCCTCACCGATGGCGTGGACCCCGCTGTCGGTCGAGGTCGGCGAGGACGGCTCACGGCGCTATGGCTTCGTCGATCTGGATCTGGACGCCGAGCGGCGCCGGGCCACCCTGACCGTGCGCACCCCCGACGCGGTCGGCCCGACCACCGCCGAGGCGGCGCGCGAGGCGGGCATGAGCTGGTGGCCGCTGCGCGCCTTCCGCGAGCTGGAGGACGCCCTGCTGCACCTGCGGTTCAACCACCTCGACATCGGCTCGGTGGTGCTGCGGGCCGAGGGTGACGGCGAGGTCGCGCTGGGCGTCGACGGGGTGCTCGAGGCGCTGAAGGACGACTGGTTCGTCGGCGAGGTCCGACACTACATCCGGCGGGTGCTCAAGAGGGTCGATGTCACCAGCCGCACCTTCTTCGCGCTGATCGACGAGGGCACCGCCTTCGCCGGGACGCTGCTCGAGCTGGCCCTGGCCGCCGACCGCACCTTCATGCTCGACGACCCCGACGAGGCGGTGTGGGTCGCCGCCAGCCCGCTCAACGGCGGGGCCTACCCGATGGGCAACGGCATCACCCGGCTCGAGTGCCGCTTCCTCGGCGAGCCGGAGATGGTCGGCCAGATCCTCGAGCGGGCCGGCGAGAAGCTGGTGACGCCCGAGGCCGAAGAGCTGGGGCTGACGACCTTCGCCCCCGACGACATCGACTGGGAGGACGAGGTCCGGGTCGCGCTCGAGGAGCGGGCCAGCCTGTCCCCCGACGCGCTGACCGGCATGGAGGCCAACCTGCGCTTCGCCGGCCCCGAGACCATGGAGACCAAGATCTTCGGACGGCTGAGCGCCTGGCAGAACTGGATCTTCCAGCGCCCCAACGCCGTGGGCCCCCACGGGGCGCTCAAGGCGTTCGGCCAGCCGACCGCCGCCACCTTCGACTGGGAGAGGACCTGAACATGGGCACCATCAACTACCAAGAGCGCATCCCGAACAACGTCGACCTCGGCAACGATCGACGCCTGCAGCGCGCCCTGGAGGCGTGGCAGCCCAACTACATCGACTGGTGGATGGAGATGGGGCCCGAGGGCTTCCAGCAGGACGACGTCTACCTGCGCACCGCGGTGAGCGTCGACCGCGACGGCTGGGCCCACTTCGGCCACGTCAAGATGCCCGACTACCGCTGGGGCATCTTCCTGACCCCGTCCGACCCCGATCGCGCGATCCACTTCGGCGACCACATGGGCGAGAAGGCGTGGCAGAAGGTGCCCGGTGAGTACCGCAACATCCTGCGGCGCATCATCGTGACCCAGGGCGACACCGAGCCGGCCAGCGTCGAGCAGCAGCGCCTGCTGGGCCAGACCTGCCCCTCGCTCTACGACCTGCGCAACCTGTTCCAGGTCAACGTCGAGGAGGGCCGCCACCTGTGGGCGATGGTCTACCTGCTGCACCGCTACTTCGGCCGCGACGGCCGCGAGGAGGCCGAGGCCCTGCTCGAGCGGCGCTCGGGTGACGTCGACAGCCCCCGCATCCTGGGCGCGTTCAACGAGCCCTGCGAGCACTGGCTGAGCTTCTTCTGCTTCACGACCTTCACCGACCGGGACGGCAAGTACCAGCTCCGGGCGCTGGCCGAGAGCGGCTTCGACCCGCTGGCCCGCACGACCAACTTCATGCTCACCGAAGAGGCCCACCACATGTTCGTGGGTCACACCGGCGTGGGCCGGGTGCTCAAGAAGAGCGCCGAGATGATGAAGCAGGGCGACCCCCGCAAGCTGGGCGCGATCCCGGTCGAGATGGTCCAGAAGTACATCAACCTCTGGTACTCGCTGTCGCTCGACCTCTTCGGCGGCGAGGACTCGTCCAACGCGGCGACCTTCTTCGGGGCCAGCCTCAAGGGCCGGGACCAGGAGGGCAAGGACGGCAAGTACGACGAGCACACCGCGCTGGGGCAGACCTACGACCTGGCGGTGTTCGACAAGGACGGCAACCACGTCATCGAGACGCTGCCCCTGCGGCGGGCGATGAACGAGGTGCTGCGCGACGCCTACGTCGAGGACTGCGAGAAGGTGATCAAGAGCTGGAACCGCATCCTCGAGAAGGCGGGCTGCGACCTGCGGGTGTCGCTGCCCCACCGGCGATTCCACCGGCACCAGGGGGTCTACTCGGGGCTGTACTTCACCCCCGAGGGCGAGTGGCTGCGCCCCGAGCAGTGGCAGGCCCGCAAGCACACCTGGCTGCCGACGCCCGAGGACAGCGCCTACGTCAAGAGCCTGATGACCAAGGCCATCGTCGCGCCGGGGCAGTTCGCCGATTGGATCGCGCCCCCGCCCCGGGGCATCAACGGCCAGCCGATCGACTTCGACTACGTGGACTTCCACTGATACCGGCTTGACCGGGCGCCGCCCCTCCCCTACGTTCCGGCCCTTCCTTCACCCCCACCCTCAGCGGAGGCGCCCATGAAGGCCGGGATCGTCGGTCTGCCCAACGTCGGCAAGTCCACCCTGTTCAACGCGCTGACCGCCGCCGGGGCCGAGAGCGCGAACTACCCGTTCTGCACCATCGAGCCCAACGTCGGCATCGTGCCGGTGCCCGACGCCCGGCTGGCCCGCATCCAGGCCCACATCGCCACCCAGAAGGTCATCCCGGCGGTGGTCGAAGTCGTCGACATCGCCGGCCTCGTGCGGGGGGCGAGCAAGGGCGAGGGGCTCGGCAACCAGTTCCTGGGCCACATCCGCAACGTCGACGCGGTGCTGCACGTCGTGCGCTGCTTCGAGGACGCCGACGTGACCCACGTCGACGACAGCGTCGACCCGCTGCGCGACATCGAGACCATCGACACCGAGCTGATCCTGGCCGACCTCGACTCGATGGAGCGCCAGATCGACAAGCTGCGCAAGAAGGCCCGGGCCAATGACGCGCCGAGCAAGGAGCGGCTGGCGGTCTACGAGCCGGCCCTCGCGCTGCTCGAGGACGCCAAGCCCATCCGGGCCGGCGAGTGGGACGCGGCTCAGGCGAAGCACCTGCGCGACGGCGGCTTCATCACCCAGAAGCCGGTGCTCTACGTGTGCAACGTCGACGAAGGCGCCGCCGCCGAGGGCAACGCCATGGTGGAGACGGTGCGGGCCCACGCCGAGGGCGAAGGCGCCGGCTGCATCCACATCTGCGCCCAGATCGAGGCCGAGATCTCCGAGCTCGACGAGGCCGAGCGCACCGAGTTCCTCGCCGACATCGGCCTCGAAGAGCCCGGCCTGCACACCCTGGCCCGCGCGGCCTATGACCTGCTCGGCCTCCAGACCTACTTCACCGCAGGAGAGAAGGAGGTCCGCGCCTGGACCATCCCGGTCGGCGCCAAGGCGCCCCAGGCGGCGGGCGTGATCCACACCGACTTCGAGAAGGGTTTCATCCGGGCCCAGGTCTACGGGCTCGACGACCTCGAGCAGTTCAAGAGCGAGGCGGCGCTCAAGGCGGCGGGCAAGCTGCGGGTGGAGGGCAAGGAGTACGTGGTGCAGGACGGCGACATCATGCACTTCCTGTTCAACGTCTGAGGCGGCAGGCACGCGCCGTCCGGGGCGACACACGCTCGACGGCACACCGGATACAGGTCTATACTCCGACCATCCTGCCGACTAACATGCGAGTCATGCAGATGGCCACCAGACCCCTCCGAGTCAGCGACGACATCCTGCCTATCGGCGAGGCCAAGGCCCACCTCTCGCGCATCCTGCGCGAACTGGCCGAGCGCGGGCGACCCGTCGTCATCACCCAGAACGGCCGGCCCGCCGGGGTCGTGATCACCCCGGCGGAGTACGATCGGCTGACGTATCGCGAGCGGTTCGTCTCGGCCGTCGAACAGGGCCTCGCCGAAGCCGAGGCCGGCGTCGGCTATACGAGCGCGGAGGTGCGGGCCATCCTCGCGCGGGATCTCGAGGAGTTGTCGGGCGCGTGAGAGTCATCTGGGAGGGTCGGGCACTGGGCGACCTTCGACGTATTCAGCTCTATGTCGCGCAGGACGACCCGGCCGCCGCCGCTCGATGGGTCGCTCGCCTCATAGCGCGCGCCGAGGCCGTCACCGACCTCCCCTATTCGGGTCGTAAGGTGCCCGAAATCGGTCGGGAGGACGTGCGCGAAGTCATCGTGAAGGGGTACCGCATCGTCTATGCGGTCTCAGAGGCGTCCGTTCGGATCCTGACTATATTCGAGGGGCATCGCCGCTTGCCGAGCGACGCATCGCTCGATGAGCCGGGCGACTGAGAGCGGGCCCGGCTCGGGCCACCCGGCTACTTCTTGAACAGCCGCTCCAGATCGGCCAAGGCCTGGGCCCGGCTGATGTTGCCGCCCGCCGGGCGGGGGCCGCCGAAGCCGCCGGACTGCTTGCGCCGGCCGCGGCCGGGGATGTCGTCGAGCGGCACGCCGCCCCGGCCACCCGCGTCGCGGCGGGGGCCGTCGACCCGGTCGCCGTAGCCCGCCGGCTTGGGCGCCGCCTGACGGTCGGGGCGCATCGACAGCGAGATGCGGCGCCGGCCGCGGTCGACCCCGAGCACCCGGGCCTTGACCTGCTGCCCGACCGTCACGACCTCGTTGGGGTCGTTGACGAAGTGGTCGGCCAGCTCGCTGACGTGCACCAGCCCCTCGTGGGACAGGCCGATGTTGATGAAGGCCCCGAACTGGGTGATGTTGGTCACCACCCCGTTGACCTCCATACCCGGCCGCAGATCGTCGACGTTCTTGACCAGCGGGTTGAGCGGGCGGTTGGCCGGGCGGGCCGCGGTGCGGGGCGCGGCGCTGCTGCGGGCCCGCTCCAGATCACCGGGGCCGACCCCGGCCCGGGCGAGCACCCGCATATCGTCGAGAGCCGCGCGCAGGTCGTCCTGATCCAGCTCGTGCTGATACTCGGCCAGCCCCAGGCCGGCGGGGTCGATGGTCAGCCAGGTGTCCATCGGCTGCAGCGCGCGCCGGGCGAGCACCAGCGCCTGCTTGATGGGAGTGCTGTCGCCCTCGGGGGTGGCGGCGCAGGCGGCCTTCATCGCCCGGCCGTCGGCCCGGAGCACCGTCAGCCCGCCGAAGCCCCGGACGAGGCTCTCGAGCAAGCCCCGGCGGGGGCTCTGACTCGGCAGGACCACCGCTTCGACCGGGTGGCGGCCGATGATCTGCTCGACGGCCCGCACCGGGTCGCCGTCCACGTCGGCCAGCCCCGAGCCGACCATGCGCCCGTCGCGCAGGGCGATGGCGACACCCAGGGGCCCGCCGGAGGGCACGCCGACGGCGGCGACGATGGGGTGGTCGGCCTTCTCGGCGGTGAGCATGCCGAGCCACGTGTTGCACGCCTGCCGGACCGCGAGGAACTCGGCCTCTTCGTCCTTGAGCGCCCGGGCCCACTCTTCGAGGTCGGTCAGCACCAGGGCGTCGAGCAGGACCTCGGCGTCGCGCCCGGCGGCCACCGCGGCGAGTTGCACCGCGCGGGCCTCGACCTGCTCCTCCATGCGCTCGCGGGGCAGTTCGAAGGTCAGCCGCAGCGCGCCGAGGCGCTCGCCCCGGCGGATGGCCAGCCACCGGTGCCCGGCCACGTCGGCCAGGGTGGTGCGCCCGCAGTAGTCGCCGTAGGTCTCGACCAGCTCGGGCAGGTCGGTGTCGAGTTCGACCTTCAGCGGCGCGATCTTGCGCACGATGGCCAGGCACGCCTTCCACAGCGCCATGACCGCCTTCATCGCGTCCCGTCGGCGGTGCTCCGAGGCCCGCCCCGGCGGGGCGAGCGCCTCGGCCCGCTCGAGCACGGCGACCTCATGGCGGGCGACGGTCTGCTTGAGCAGGTTCCAGGCGATGGCGTGCTGGCCTTCGCGGCGGCGCAGCTCGGCGACCTGTTGCAGGTAGGCCTGATGCTCGCTGTAGCGCCGGTGCGCGCGCCAGATGCCGAGCAGGACGAGGGGGGTGAGCGAGGTCGTGCGCTTGCGGATGACCGCCTCGAAGCCGGCGCCCTCTTCGATGAGCTGACCGATGGCCTCGATGTCGTGCGGGGTGACCGGGAGGTCACCCAAGGCGCGAGTTCGCTGGATGTAGGTCGACAGGCGCATGCCGTCCGCCGTGCCTCCGGGTGTGGTCGAATCGCTCGGGCGCCCCGGCAGCCGATGCTGCGCGGCGGGACCGCCGGACAGTTCTTCGAGAGACCTGAGAGCGAGGTTGCCATGCGGGAATGCGAGCGCGCCCGCGCCGCAGACGCTCGACTATTACAGATGTGTTTCACCGGATCGAGCAAAAAACGGTCGGCGCGTCCGGCGGGCGCCCCCTGCACCGCTTACGGTGCCCCCCTTACGGGTATCCTGGGTGCCGTCAGAGCCGATGGAAGCCGCGGATGGCCGCCACCACCCGGGCGAGCGCGTCGGGGCCCAGCTCGGGCTGGATCGGCAGGGCGAGCGCCTCGGCGCAGGCCTCCTCGGCGGCCGGGAAGTCCCCCGGCCCGTGACCCAGCCCGGCGAAGCACGGCTGGAGGTGCAGCGGACCGGGGTAGTAGACCATCGTGCCGATGCCCTGCTCGGCGAGGTGGGCCCGCAGCACGTCCCGCCGGGCGGCGCGGATGACGTACTGGTTGAAGACGTGCGCCCCGTCGACGGTGGCCGCAGGCGGTGTCACCAGGCCCCGCTCGACCAGACCCGACCCGGCGAACAGCTCGGCGTAGCGGGCGGCGTTGGCCTGTCGCCCCGCGGCCCAGCCGTCGAGCAGCGGCAGCTTCACCGCCAGCACCGCCGCCTGGAGGGCGTCCAGCCGGAAGTTGCCCCCGACCTCATGATGAAAATACTTCGGCTTCGCCCCGTGCACCCGCAGCATGCGCAGCCGCTCGGCCAGCGCGGGGTCGGTCGTGGCCACCGCCCCCGCGTCGCCGAAGGCGCCCAGGTTCTTCGTCGGGTAGAAGCTGATGCAGGTGGCTGCCCCGTGGTGCCCGGTCATGCGCCCCCGCAGCGTCGCCCCGAGCGCCTGGGCCGCGTCCTCGACGATGGGCGGGGCCTGCGGGTCGTCGTAGAGGCCGCCGAGGTCGGCCATCTGCCCGAAGAGGTGCACCGGGATGATCGCCCGGGTCTTCGGCCCGATGGCCGCCCGGACGCCGGCTTCGTCCAGGTTGAAGGTCACCGGGTCGATGTCGGCGAAGCGGGGCGTGGCCCCCAGGCGGGCGACGACCCCGGCGGTGGCGAAGAAGCTGAACGGGGTGGTCAATACCTCGTCGCCCGGGCCGACGCCGAGCGCCATCAGCGCCACCAGCAGCGCGTCGGTGCCCGAGGAGACGCCCACCGCGTGCTCCAGGCCCATGTAGGCCGCCAGATCGGCCTCGAACGCCTTCACCTCGGCGCCCAGGATGAGCGATTGGCTGTCGACGACCCGGGTGATGGCCGCCAGCGCCGCGTCCCGGTACTGGGCGAGCTGGGCTTTCAAGTCGAGGATCGGGATCGGCGTCGGCACGGGGCCTCCTCGGTGGCGGGGTGCGGCGGTCAGCCGCAGGCCGGGCGCCAGCCATCCAGCGCCCGGCGCAGCATGGGGATGCGGTCCTGACCCCAGATGAGCATCGGCTCGGCGTCGGGCGCGCTGCGCACCTCGAAGGTGGGCACCCCGCACGCGCCGGCCGCCTGCGCCGCCTCGGTGTTGGCCCGCAGCGCCGCCTTGACGGCCGGGTCGGCGGTCGCGGCCAGCACCGCCTCGGGGTCGAAGCCGGCCTCGGCGATGATCGGGGCGAGGTGCTCGGCGTCGTCGATGCGCCGGTCTTCGGCCCAGGCGGCCCGGTACAGCGTCGGCGTCAGCCGGGGTTCGGCCAGCGCGGCCCGCAGCGGCAGCAGGCTGCGCATCGGGAAGTGGCTCGGGAAGCGGAAGTCGACCCCCCACCACGCGGCCCAGTCGGCCAGATCGCGGGCCACGTAGCGCCGCTTGGGCGGGTTCATCTCGAACAGCGGCACGTCGGGGGTCCCGATGGCCCGGAACAGCCCGCCGAGCAGGATCGGGGCCCACTCGAGCTGCGCCCCGTGGGCCTCGACGACCCGCTCGATCTGCGTCGCGGCGAGGTAGCTGAACGGGCTGGCGAAGTCGTGGAAGAAGCGGACGCGCCCCCCGCGGCTCTTCGCGGTGTCGCGTTCGGGGGCCCCGCCCAGCGCCGCTTCGACGAAGTCGAGCCGGTCCTGGCCCCAGATCAGCCGCCCGTCGATGTAGAACGCCGGCACCCCGAAGACCCCTCGCTCGGCGGCCTCGGCGGTGGCGTCGAACAGGCCCTGGCGCGCCGCGGGGCGATCGATGACGGCCCCGTCGAGCCCGTGGGCGGCGGCGATCTCGCCCAACACCGCCCGATCGGCGATGTCCCGCCCCTCGACCCAGTAGGCCCGATACAGCGCGTGGCTCAGCTTCGGGCGGGTGGCGTCGTCGGCGGCGACGCACAGCCGCATGGCGTCCACCGAGCGCCGGGGGTGGGCCCGGGGCATCTGGAGCGGCACGCCCCAGTGGTCGGCCCAGCGGTGCATGTCGAGCAGGTTCAGCCGGGCCCGGGGCGCGCTCATCGCCTGCATCGGGTTCTGCGTGCGGCCGATGTGGCGGAAGATCCCGCCCAGCAGGAGCGGGCGCCAGCGCACCTCGGCGCCGCAGCGGGCGGCGAGGGCCTCGATGCGGGTCGAGGCGAGGTAGGCGTAGGGGCAGACGATGTCGTAGTGGAAGTCGACGTGCATGGGGCCATCATGTCCCGCCGGGGCCCCGCCGTCCACCGCCCCCGACCGGCTTGCGCCGTCGGAGGGGCGGGGCCAACATGGCTGCGGGGAGACCGGAGGGACTGGCATGCGCGGAGCGATGATGGGGAGCGGGGCGCGATGGATCGCTCTGTGCGCGGTGTTCACGGGCGGGTGCTTCGCCCCCGGAGGGGACGGCGGCAACGGCGGTGGGGAGGCCGACGCGATCGTCATCGGCCAGCCCATGCCCGACATGGCGCCGATGCCCGAGGCCGACCCGCTGCGGGACTACTGCGACGCCCGGGCGGAGGCGATCTGCGGGTGGGCCTACGGCTGCTTCGGCGCCACCGGCACGCTGGCCGCGTTCGAACTGACCGGCCCCGAGCTGGAGGACTGCGTGGCCGATCAGGCCGAGGGGTGCCACGCCGATCTGAGCGACCGCGAGGCCCGGGGCACGCTGAGCTTCTCGGCCGAGGGCGGCGCCCGCTGCGCGACCGCGCTGCGCGACGCGCCGTGCCTCGAGACCCCGCCCGCCTCGTGGGTCGGGCAGTGGCAGGACTACGTGCAGAACCAATGCGGCGGGGTGGCCCGGGGGCTGGTGGCGACCGGCGACGCCTGCGCCGTCCAGGCCGACTGCGCGACCCCGGCCGACGCCTGCGTCGACGGCGCCTGCGCCCCCATCCCGGCAGAGGTGCTGGTGCAGGCGTGCGACGGCGGCGACGACCTGGGGCTGCCCGCGCCCGACCCCGACTGTCCCACCGGGACCTGCGTGCTCGTCGAGGGCGGCGGCATCTGCTCGGCGTCGTGCGCCGGCGGTCGGGGCTGCGGTGAGAGCGGGGTGTGCCTCGCAGCGCAGACGGTGGCCGGCGCGATCCGGCCCTACTGCGCCCTGGCCTGCGCCGCGGAGGGCGACCCGACCTGCCTCGAGCTGAGCTGCGACCCGATCAACGCCGACGGCGACGAGCGGGTCTGCTCGCCCTGACGCCCCGCGAGCCCGCGGTTGCATCGGCTGGGGCCGATCGCTAACGTCCGCCCGATGAACCCCCTGCCCGCCGGCTTCGACCTCGGCCCCCTGCGGGTCGACCCGCCCACGGCGCTCGCGCCGATGGAGGGCATCACCGATCGGCCGTTCCGCCGGCTCATCCGGGGCCTCGGCGGATGCGGGCTGACGGTGACCGAGTTCATCCGCAGCGACCAGCTCGCCAAGCACGACAAGCGGGCCTGGGCCACCGCCGAGCTGGACCCCGACGAGCACCCGGTGAGCATCCAGATCTACGGCCGCGACCCGCGCAGCATGGCCGAGGCGGCCGTGCAGTGTCAGGAGATCGGGGCCGATGTCGTCGACCTCAACCTGGGCTGCCCCAGCAAGCGGGTCACCGGGGGGTGCAGCGGCTCGGCGCTGATGCGCGAACCCGAGCTGGCCCGGGCGATGTTCGAGGCGGTGGCGGCGGCGATCGAGATCCCGATGACGGTCAAGATGCGGCTCGGCTGGGACCACGAAGCGCTCAACGCGCCGCTCATCGCCCGCATGGCCGAGGACGCCGGCGCGCGGATGATCGCGGTGCACGGCCGGACCCGCATGCAGATGTACACCGGCGTCGCCGACTGGCGCCGGGTGCGGGAGACCGTCGACGCGGTGCGGATCCCGGTGCTGGTCAACGGCGACATCCTCACCGTCGAGGACGGCGTGCGGGCGCTGACCGAGAGCGGCGCCGCCGGGGTCATGGTCGGCCGGGGCACGATGCGCGACCCGTGGATCCTGCGGCGCATCGCCGATCGGCTGGCCGGGCGGACCCCCTACCGCCCGCCGCTGGCCGACCGGGAGGCGGTGCTGCTGCGCTACTTCGAGATGATCCGGCTCGACGCCGAAGAGAGCGCCGCCCGCGCCCGCCGCAAACGGGTCGACCCCACCCGACGGGCGGTCGGGCGCATGAAGAAGGTCACCGGCTACTTCACCCGAGGCCTGCCCTACGGCGCCGAGCTGCGCGACGCGATCTTCCACAGCTTCGAGATCGAGCCGATCCGGAACGCGGTGCGGGCGTGGTTCGCCCGGGTGGCGGCCGAGGGCATCGTCGACGGCTTCGCCCGGGTGTACGACGACGACGAGCAGCGCTACGCCGAGGGCGACGACCGCACGCTGCAGCGGGCGTCGTGAGCGGCCTCGACGACGGCCCGGACACCCGCTGGCTGGTCGAGGTCTGCCAGCGGGTGGGCGCGAGCGCCGGCACCGTGCACCGCCGGCGCGACGACGTGCTGCACCTCACCGCCGCCTGGCGCATCCCCCCGCCGGTGATCGAGCGGACCCGGGTCATCCCCCGGGGCAAAGGCATGGCCGGCCTCGCCTGGCAGCGGGCGGCCCCGGTGACCACCTGCGATCTGAAGAGCGATCCGACCGACGACATCCAGCCCGGCGCCCGGGCGGTGGCCGCTGGTCGAGCTGCGGCGCTGCCGGTCTTCGACGGGACCGGCGGGCCGATCGCGGTCGTCGGCTTCGCTTTCCGCGACAGGGGTGAGCTCGACCGGGAGACGCTGGCCGCTCTGGCCCGTGAAGCCCACGCGCTGCCGCGGGTCGCGTGACCCGCTCGATAAACCCCATAACCCGGTCGGAATTGGAATCCCGGTTTGCGCCGCCCGCATCCATGCGATAGTTTGCCGCCGCATCCGGCCCCCACGCTGGTGGAGACCCCGCCCATGGATCATCTGGCCCGGCTCGAGTCGCAGAGCGTCTACATCCTCCGCGAGGCCTACAAGAGCTTCAAGAACCTGTGCATGCTGTGGTCGATCGGCAAGGACTCGACCGTCATGCTGTGGCTGGCCCGCAAGGCGTTCTTCGGGCACGTGCCGTTCCCCCTGGTGCACATCGACACCAGCTACAAGATCCCGTCGATGATCGCCTACCGGGACAAGCTGGCCCTCGAGTGGAACCTGACCATGGTGGTCGGCCAGAACGAGGAGGCGCTGGCCGACGGCATGAACCACACCCGGGGCCGGCTGACCTGCTGCACCGCGCTCAAGACCCGGGCGCTCAAGCAGACGCTCGACGGCACCGGCCCCCGCTATCGGCTCATGCCCGACGGGCGCTACTACCCCGATCCCAACCGCGAGCCCTACACCGGGGTGATCGTCGGCGCCCGGGGCGACGAGGAGGGCAGCCGCTCGAAGGAGCGCTACTTCTCCCCGCGGGGCGTCGACAACGACTGGGATCTGGACGACCAGCCGCCCGAGCTGTGGAACCAGTTCAAGACCGACTTCGCCCCCGGGACCCACATCCGGATCCACCCGCTGCTGGATTGGACCGAGATCAACATCTGGGAGTACATCGAGCGGGAGAACATCCCCATCATCGACCTGTACTTCGACCGGGGCAACGGCCGACGCTACCGCTCGCTGGGCTGCGATCCGTGCACCGCCGACGTGCGCTCCCGGGCGTGCACCCCGGGCGAGATCATCACCGAGCTGAAGGTGACCAACGTCGCCGAGCGGTCGGGGCGGGCCCAGGACCAGGAAGACCCCCACGCGATGGAGAAGCTGCGTCGCGACGGGTACATGTGAGCCGTGCGGGAGGGACGATGAGCGCGCAGGCACCGGCGGCCGCCGAGAGCCCGGGCGAGGCGACCCGGGAACAGATGAACATCGTGATCGTGGGCCACGTGGACCACGGCAAGTCGACGCTGGTGGGGCGGCTGCTGGCCGACACCGAGTCGATCGATCCGGCCAAGATCGAGCAGGTGCGCGAGCTGTGCGCCCGGCAGGGCAAGCGCTTCGAGTACGCGTTCCTGCTCGACGCGCTCGAGGCCGAGCGGGACCAGGGCATCACCATCGACGCGGCCCGGTGCTTCTTCCGCAGCGATCTGAGGGATTACATCCTCATCGACGCGCCGGGGCACATCGAGTTCCTCAAGAACATGATCTCGGGCGCGGCCCGGGCCGAGGCGGCGGTGCTGCTCATCGACGCCGCCGAGGGCGTGCGGGAGAACAGCCGGCGCCACGGCTACATGCTGGGCCTGCTCGGCATCCGGCAGGTCGTCGTCGCGGTCAACAAGCTCGACATGGTGGGCTACGACCGGGCGGTCTTCGACCGCATCGAGGCCGAGTACCGGGCGTTCTTGACCCGCATCGACCTCGAGCCGGCGGCGTTCGTCCCGGTCAGCGCGCTGGCCGGCGACAACCTCATCGGGCCCAGCGAGAAGACCCCGTGGTACGACGGCCCGTCGGTGCTCGCCGCCGTCGACGCCTTCGCCAAGGCCCCCGCGCCGGCCGAGAAGCCGCTGCGCATGCCGGTGCAGGACGTCTACCGCTTCAACCGCGAGGGCGACACCCGGCGCATCATCGCCGGGCGCATCACCGCCGGGCGGCTGTCGGTGGGCGACGACGTGGTCTTCGAGCCGAGCGGCAAGCGCACCCGCATCGCGAGCATCGAGGGCTTCTCCGAGCCGACCCGGCTGTCGGTGGAGGCCGGGCGCTCGACCGGCATCACCATGACCGAGCAGATCTACGTCGCCCGGGGCGACGTGATGGCCCACGCCGACCGGCCGCCCCGGGTCTCGAACCGGCTGCGGGCCAACCTCTTCTGGCTCGGGCGGCAGCCCCTGCGTCGGGGGCGGACCTACAAGCTCAAGATGGCGACCTTCAGCGGGCTGTGCGAGGTCGAGCAGCTCATCGAGGTGATGGACGCCTCGGCGCTGTCCGACGCGGGGCACCCCGATCGGGTCGAGCGGCACGAGGTGGCCGAGGTGGTGCTGCGGCTGCGGCGGCCGATGGCCTGCGACCTGAGCCACGAGTTCGTCGAGACCAGCCGCTTCGTGCTCGTCGACGGCTACGACGTGGCCGGCGGGGGCATCGTGCGGGACGTGCTCGCCGCGGGGGACGAGGACGACGCCGTGCGCTGGACGACCGAGGTGGGGGCCATCAACCGGCCGCTGCGGGAGGCCAAGCACGGCCACCGGGCGCTCCTGCTGGTGCTGCACGACGACCTCGACCAGAACGGCCGGGCGCTGGCCGCCGCGCTCGAAGAGTCGCTGTGGACCGGCGGCAAGTCGGTCTACCGCCTCGACCTGGCCCCGGGCGACGTGCAGAAGGTCGGCCCCGGCGAGCTGGCCCCCCGCTCGATCACGCTGGGGCTGGTGGCGGGGCTGCTCAACGCGGGCCAGATCGTGATCGCGACGGTGCCCTGGAGCGACGACCACACCCACGACGAGGCGCTGCGCATGCCCGGCCTGGACGTGGTGCCCCAATGCCAGGTGCGGTTCCGCACCGGCGGCGACGACCAGGGCCCGGTCGCCGGCGAGTCGCTGGACGACGATCGGGACTGGGCCCTCGACCCGAGCCTCGAGCCGCGGGCGCTGCACGACGTGATCAAGCGCCGGCTGGAGCGGCTGCTGGCCGGCTGAGCGCCCGGCGCCCTCTATCCGTCGAGGTCTTCCCGACGGCGGGCGATGTCGAGCACGACATACTCCCGCCGCCCACCGGGCGTCTCCACCGCCACGTCGTCGTCGACCGCCTTGCCCAGCAGCGCCCGACCCACCGGCGACTTCCACGAGATCCAGCCGCCCTTGGCGTCGGTCTCGTCGGCCCCGACGATGCGGAAGTCGCGGGCGTCGCCCGAGTCGGCGTCCTCGACCCGGACCCACGACAGGAAGCGCACCTTGTCGGTCGCGGTGGGCGGCTCGACCGCCTCGAGGGCCTCGAGGTGCCGCTTGAGGTAGCCCATGCGCTTGTCGATCTGGCGCAGCCGCTTCTTGCCGTAGATGTACTCGGCGTTCTCGCTGCGGTCCCCCTCGGCGGCAGCCGCCGCCACGTTGTTGACCACCCGGGGGCGCTCGACGGTCAGCAAGTGGTTCAACTCGTCGGCGAGCTTCCGGAAACCGTCGACGCTGATGTACTGCTTCTTGCTCACGGGACTCCTCTGTCAGCCGGGCCGGGAGGGGTGCCATCCCCGCGGCCTCGCCGTCAAGACCCGTCGCGCGCGGCGCGGGCGTCGAAGATCGGTTGACTCGGCGCTCTCGATCCCTAGAATCCCCACCACCCGAGCAGGATGGAGGACCCGATGCCCCACTTCGCCCGTCTGGTGCGCCCCCTGGCGCTGGCCCTCGCCGCGGTCTTCGTCGCCGGCTGCTGGAGCGACAAGATCGAGATCCGCAGCTCCACCGACAACGACCACGTGCCCTACGAATCGCGGTCGAAGGAGCGCAAGGCGCTGATGAAGAAGCTGGGCAAGGCGCCGGCCGAGACCGAGAAGCCGGCGGCCGAGGGCGACGCCAAGCACTGACCGCCGGCCGGACGCCGCGGGGCGGGTCGCCGCTCAGCGGCCCCCGCGGCGATCGAGCCGGGCCCGGCGGGCCTCGGACTTGCTGAAGAGCTGACCGGTCATCGCATCGAGCGTCGACGTCAGCTCGGCGATGCGTAGCTCCTTCGACATCCGGGTGCCCGGATCCGACGGCGGGTTGAGGATCAGGTCGATCTGGAGCCGCCGCCGGGTGAAGTACAGCCGGGTGACCTCCTTGAGCACACCCTCCTGCAGCACCGCGAGCGAGCCGACGTCGAGCACCTCGGCGTTGAAGATGAGCAGCGGCAGGTTCCACGACGCCCCGACCTGGAACTCCTGGAACTGCGTATCGACGTTGTCGAAGATGATCGGGTCGTCGTCGCTCAGCAGGTTGGTCGAGTCGATGCCCACCCCGCTCCAGGACTGGCGATAGTGAGTCGAGATCGAGGGCATCAGGCCCTTGGTCGCCGCCCGGCTGCGCATCGCCTGGACCCCCTCGGGGTCGACGTTGAAGAAGCGCAGCGCGGCCGACTGGGCCTGCTGGATGCTCGGCTCGTCTTCGAGCGCGTCGATCTGCGCCTGAACCGCCGCGCTGAAGCGCGCTTGGGCCGCGGCCGTCGTCGGGAGCAGGGCGCCGAGCAGGAGCGCGCAGAGCAGGGACATCGAACGGGTCATGGGCGAACTCCTCGGGTCGTCACAGGGCCTCGGCCGGCTCGAACAGGCCGCCGGTCATCGCGTTGAGGTGGGCGGTCAGCTCCTCGATCCGCAGCCGGCGCATCAGCTCGGCGCGCGGGTCGGGGCGCTCGTCGACGAAGGCCTCGAACAGCAGCCGACGGCGCTCCTGGTACATGTTGATCACCGTCGAGCGCACCGACCACTCACCGTAGGTGTTGGTGCGCCCGACCCGGGCGATGGGCGCCTCGGACCGGCTGAAGACGAGGGGCGCCAGATCCCATGTGCCGAAGACGGCCCAGGCGTCCCACGCCTGACTGCCGCTGCGCAGCGATGTGGCATCGAGGGCGTCTTCGGCGGTCTGGAGCAACTCGAGGGTGTCGGCGTCGAGCTTGAACTCGCGCCAGCCGTAGAGCACCTGCACCCGAGGCAACAGGGACGCCCAGCGGGCGTTGCGTCGGAAACGGATGCGATCGGGTCGGTAGAGTCCAGCCTGCTTCAGCGCGGCGGTCACCGCCCGCGACTGGCTGGCCTCGTCGGCGACGGTGCGCCGATAGCGGTCGAGCAGCGCCTCGGAGACCGGTCGGGCCCGCCGGGGCGGGCCGTAGCGCAGCACCTCGGCCTCGGTGAGCACCAGCATCGACTCCGGGCGGCCGACCTCGAACATCCCGTAGGTGATCTTCCACTGCACCCGCCCGAAGAGCGCGATCTGCCAGTTCTGGCCGCCGTCGCGGGTCTCCCAGATCTCGGTGTCGGTGACCGCGATCATGTGCCCCGGCTCGGCCCCCGGCGAGAGGCACTTGACGTTGGTGCCCACGAAGAGCAACCCCCCGGCCCGCTCGAAGGTCTGGCCGTCGTCCTCGCTCACCATCAGCCCGTCGGCCGTCGCCAGCCAGATCTTCTCCGGCCGGTGGGGGTCGATCTGCACCTGCCGCACGAGGCTCTGTGGTGGCCACGAGCTGCGGTAGGCCAGCCCGAAGTTCCGGCCCCCGTCCTCGGTGCGCAGCAGCCCCCAGGTGGCGCCGACGTAGAAGACGTCCCGCCGGGTGCGGTCGAAGTCGACCCAGCGGATGTCGCTGGCCACCACGAACGGGTGCCCCGCCGGCTCCCACTCCCCGCCGCCGTCGGTCGAGATCTGCAAGCCCCGGCCGGTGCCGGCGTAGATCACGTCGGGGTCGTTCGGGTGGCGGGCGAGGTGGTTGATCGAGCGCTCGCGAGGCGTGGGCCCGGTCAGCACCAGCGGCCAGGAGTAGCCCCCGTCGCGGCTGCGCCGCAGGCCGTCGGCGGTGGCGGCGAGCACGTCGTTCGGGTCCTGGGGGTCGACGTCGAAGAACCAGATGCCGGTCGCCGGGGCCGCCTTGAGGGCCAGCGTCTGCTGGAGGTTGATGCCGATGCCCCACTTGCGCTTGCGGCGCACCTGATAGGCCAGCCGGGGGGCGCCGGACTTGATGCCCACCGCCAGATCACTGCCGCCCCCCCGGGCGCTGCCCCCGGCGACCCACCGCGAGGCCTGGAGCTGGTCATCGAACGGGCCCCGGACCGTGCCCGAAGGCGTCGCCCGGCGCAGGCTCTCGGCGGCCTGCCCGTTGAGGCGATACCCGCCGATGGTGTGTTCGTAGCCTCGGGCGCCCATGTCGAGGGCCCCCGGCCGGATGCGGAAGCTGTTGCCCGCCGAGCGCAGCCGCAAGCTCCACATGTCGCTCGGGCGGTAGTTGAAGAAGCCGACCCGTTGGTGGCGATAGCTCGTGTCCTGCTTGCGGATCGCGCCGTAGAACGAGCCCCGCTTCGTCAGCGCGGTCGACTCCTCCCAGCTCTGCCCGCCGTCGCGGCTGACGTGCACCCGCCCGTGCTGGGTGCCCACGTAGATGACGTCGGGATCGGAGGGCGCCTGGGCGATGGCGGTGAGCTTGATCTCGAAGCGCAGGCCGCGGCTGAGGTTCTCGAGCGCCCGCCGCACGGGCAGATCGGCCGCGGCGGGCGCCGCCAGCAGGAGGGTCAGCAGGATGACGGGGATCCGCCGCATGGAGGGCAGGATCGGGGACCCCGGCCGGGGAATCAAGCCCGGCGGGCGGCGCTACTTCGCCGGGTTGTCGGTCTTGCTGAAGTACCAGTCGGTCACCTCGTAGTCCGACTCGACCCGCTCCCGGGCGGCGTCCATGGTGCCCGGCGGGGGCACGATGCACTTGTCGCCCGGCTGCCAGCCCTCGGGGGTGGCCAGCCCGTGCTGCGAGTTGAGCTGCAGCGCCTGCACCAGCCGCTTCACCTCACCGATGACCCGCCCGGTGGTCAGCGGGTAGTAGATCATCGCCCGCATGTTCTGGTGGGGGTCGATCACGAAGACGCAGCGCACGGTGGCGGTGCCGCTCGCCCCGGGGTGGATCATGCCGAACTTGTGGGCCACGTCCATGCTCAGGTCGGCGATCACCGGGAACTTCACCTTCACCCCGAAGTGCTGCTCGATGTTCCGCATCCAGGCGATGTGGGCGTAGATGCTGTCGATCGAGAGCCCGATGAGCTGGGTGTTCATCGCGGCGAAGTCGTCGGTCTGGCGGGCGAACTCGACGAACTCGGTGGTGCAGACCGGGGTGAAGTCGGCCGGGTGGCTGAAGAGCACGACCCACTTGCCGGCGTAGTCCGACAGGCTGATCTCGCCGTGGGTCGAGGGCGCGGTGAACTGGGGCGCCGGCTCGTTGAGCCGCGGCAGGGTGGTCGGGGTGCTCTGCTCGGACATGGCTGCTCCTGACGATCGGGGGTCGGCCCGCACGGCGCGGGCTGTGGACGAGATGCGCGAGCGGCGGGCGGGGTCGCCGGGGCGCCGGTTCGGCTTTCGGTTGAGACCCACGGCGCCGATCGGGATAACTGTGCCCATGCAGACACACAGCGTGCGGAAGACGATGGTGCAGTGGGCGATGCGAGCGGCGGCGCTGGCGGCCATCTCGGTGGCGTGGGGCTGCGCGTCGGAGCCGACCGACGTCGGCGGCGCGGAGTGCACCGTCGACGGGCAGTGCGGAGCGGGGCAGGCGTGCCGCTCGGGGCGCTGCATCAACGTGCCCTGCGGCGACGGCGGCCCGTGCCCAGTGGGGCAGAGCTGCCTCGGCGGGCGCTGCGTCGACCCCCAGGAGCGGTGCCGGACCGACGACGACTGCCCCGGCGGGCGCTGCGTCGACGGGGAGTGCTTCCAGAACGAGTGCCAGGACGGTGAGGAGCGGGCCTGCGAGAACGCGTGCGGCACCGGCACCGAGCGCTGCGCGGGCGGGGTCTGGCGCGGCTGCTCGGCCCGGGCCCAGAGCGAGCTGTGCGACGGGCAGGACAACGACTGCGACGGTCAGTCCGACGAGCTGCTCGACTGCACCGGCTGCGCCGAGGGCGAGACCCGGCCGTGCCAGAACGAGTGCGGCAGCGGGAACGAGCAGTGCCTCGGCGGTTCGTGGCGGGGCTGCGACGCGCCCCGGCCGCGCATCGAGATCTGCGGCGACGGCATCGACGCCGACTGCGACGGCACCGTCGACGAGGGCTGCGACGGCTGCGCCGACGGCGAGGAGCGGGCCTGCGAGAACGAGTGCGGAGCCGGCACCGAGACCTGCGTCGACGCCACCTTCACCGGCTGCGACGCGCCGACCCCGACCGATGAGTTCTGCGACGGGGCCGACAACGACTGCGACGGCCAGATCGACGAGCAGCTCACCCGCGGCTGCAACAACGCCTGCGGCGCCGGCACCGAGACCTGCGCCGAGGGGGCGTGGTCCGGCTGCACCGCGCCGGAGAACTGCGCCTGCGGCGAGGGGGTCGCGGCCGACGTGCAGGTCTGCGGGGCCTGTGGATACCGCCAGCGAGAGTGCGCCGGCGGCATGTGGGGCGCGTGGAGCGCCTGCGACGAGGGCGAGGTGCAGTGCCGCCCCGGCGAGCAGGAGCTGGGCCCGTGCGGCAACTGCGGCACCCGCCGCCGGCAGTGCACCGCCGAGTGCCGCTGGGGCGACTGGGCCGCCTGCGCCAGCGAGCAGGTCTGCGCCCCGGGCGCCGAGGAGATCCGGGCCTGCGAGAACGGCTGCGGCGACCAGAGCCGCATCTGCAGCGACGCCTGCACCTGGGACGAATGGGGCGCCTGCGACGGCGGGGGCGGCGGGCTGAGCTGCAACCCCGGCGAGATGCAGCAGGAGGCCTGCGGAAACTGCGGCACCCGCACCCGGCGCTGCGGCGAGGGCTGCATCTACGGCGAGTGGGGCGCCTGCGAGAGCGAGGGCCTCTGCGCGCCCGGTGACGAGGAGAACCGAGCCTGCGACGGCGAGACCGCGCAGTCGCGCACCTGCGACGACCAGTGCCGGTGGGGCGAGTACGGCGCGTGCAGCGGCGACCAGTGCCAGCCGGGCGAGGAGCAGGAGCAGGCCTGCGGCAACTGCGGCACCCGGACCCGCGCCTGCACCCCGGCCCGCATCTGGGGCGACTGGAGCGCGTGCGGCGACCAGGGCGCGTGCGCGCCGGGCGACGTGGACGAGGACACCTGCGGCAGCGACGTGGGCGAGTGCCGCCCCGGGGTGACCACCCGCACCTGCAACGGGCAATGCGCCTGGAGCGACTTCGGCCCCTGCCGGGACGAGGTGGGCCCGGCGGCCGAGATCTGCGGCAACCGGGGCGACGAGGACTGCGACGGGCGGGTGATCCGCCGACCCGACGTGTGGGAGGACAACGACGACTGCGGGTCGTGCTACCTCATCGAAGACGGCGCCGAGGACCCGAACGTCTTCCTGCGGGCCACCATCGACTACTTCGGGGACGTCGACTACTACTGCTTCACCGGCGTGGACAACCTCGGCTTCGGCAACGAGGAGATCATCGTCACGCTCGAGGACATCCCCGACGGCAACGATTACGACATCTACCTCTACCGCAACACCGACGACTGCCGGGCCCGCAACGAGCTGGCGAGCAGCCTCGAGTTCGGCAACACCGACGAGTCGCTCACCTGGGGCGAGCAGTTCAACTTCGACGACGACAGCACCTACATCGTCGAGGTGCGCAGCCTGGGCGACGATCACCACTGCGATCGGGAGTACCGGCTGACGATCAACGGGCTGCGCTGAACCTCCGGGCGGCCGCCGCACGACCGCTCGACGACCGTCGACGGGCCTCGCCGGCCCCCGACAACCGACATTCCTCCAAACCCGCGGAACACATGTGGTTCGGGGCCCCGAGCCCCCTTGACGTCGACCGGGCGGTCATGCCAAGACGATGATCGCCGCGGCGCGTACGGTCCGCGGCCCACCGTCGAGTTGTGCGCCCGGCTCGCCGCCGGGCCGGCTCGACGCCGACCGCCCGCTCCGCCCCGGCCGAGCGGAGGCCGGAGACGCCGCACGGCGCCAGTCATCCGGAGGTGTACATGCCGCTTCGCCGTCACTCGTCCACCCTGCTCGCCCTCGGGGCGGCCCTCGCCTGCCTCGCCGGCTGCGCCGAAGACGACGCGGTGGCCCCCGGCACGCCGGTCATCACCGACATGTCGTCCAACGCCGTCGTCGTCGGCGAGACCCTCGAGTTCTTCGGTCAGGCGTTCCTGCCGGACGACGCCGAGGACGGGGCCCGCTTCCGGCTGCGCTTCGTGGGCACCTTCACCACGGTGGACGGCGACACGGTGCCGGTCGACTTCGCCATCGGGGCCGCCTACAACGCCGAGGAGAACGGGCGTCAGATCCTGACCTGGCGCCGCTTCGGGCCGTTCCACAACCCGTTCACCGGCGACGCCCGCATCGGCACCTTCACCGGCGAGGTCAGCGCCATCCGGGAGGAGGCCGACGGCCTCTTCGTCGAGGGGCTGCCGGCCGAGGTGGCCCTCGAGGTGCAGCCCTCGATCGCGATCGAGATGTTCCAGCCGATGGACGCCAAGTGCGACGCGCCCGCCGCCCGGGCGCTGGCCGGGCTGGCCTATCAGATGCGGGTCCGGGTCTCGGGCCTCAAGCCGACCCGCTTCATCTACGAGCTCAACAACATCAACGGCCAGTCGGGGGTCACCCGCATCGACCACGACTTCGGCCGGGGCAACCCCATCGCCGACGACCTGCTCGGCTACGACGAGGCGGTCCTGTTCAACCCCATCCCCGAGGGCCAGCAGTCGTACGTGACGGCCATCCGGGTCATCGCGGTGGACGACGAGGGGCGCACGGTCGAGACCGCCATGCCCATCAGCGTGCACCGGCCGTTCGAGGTGCGCTACGGCGGGGCCTACGAGATCGCCGAGCTGTACGAGCCCGAGCCGGTCTCGGGCTGCATCCCGGGCAGCATCGGCAGCAGCGTGACCTACCGCGAGACCACCACCGAGACCCGCCAGCAGAGCGTCAGCGTCACCGTGGCCAACACCTTCAACCGCACCGACTCGACCAGCGTCAGCGAGACGCTGCGCGAAGGCATCTCGGTCGGCGAGAGCTCGAGCCGCAGCCTGGGTGAGAGCACCTGGGAGGGCGAGCAGGCCAGCGAGAGCTACGGGGTGACCTACGGGCGCAACGCGTCGAACAACGTCAACTTCTCGAGCCGCGACGGCGAGAGCTGGAGCTACTCGGTCAACGAGGGCGAGACCAACGAGGACTACGAGAGCCGGATGAACATGGTCTTCGGCGAGGGCTCGTGGTCGGGCACCGTCGGCGCCTCGGCCGAGGGGTCGGTGCCCGGCTTCGCCAAAGTCTCGGGCAAGGTCGAGACCACCGTCGGCGTCTCGGCCGGCGCCTCGACCGCCGGCACCACCGGCACCCGCCGCCGGGTGAGCCAGGACACCGGCTACAGCACCAGCGGCAGCCGGGACGAGTCGCGCAGCTTCGGCACCACCGTCGGCGAGAACCGCAGCGAGAGCCTCAGCGGCACCTACGCCCTGTCGAACAGCCGCCAGCGCTCGATCAACGACACCGAGGGCCGCGACAACAGCCGCACCTGGAACATGGCCGAGGGCATCTCGGCCAGCGAGGCGGTCAGCCAGGGCATGAGCGAGGCCGAGAGCCGCACCTGGGTCAGCTCGGAGAGCCTGGCGGTCAGCCAGGGCATCAGCGGGTTCATCCCCCGCAGCAAGGTGGGCATCTTCTACCGCCAGACCACCCGCTGGGTGCGCCGGGCCGAGGTGCGGACCTACGACCTGTGCGGGTTGGCCAGCCACGCCGGCGAGCTGCAGTTCAACGAGTGGACCTGGGCCGCCGAGCTGGCCATCGGCGACGACTGCTCGACCCAGCCGCCGGCGTCCGAGCTGCCCACCGCCCAGTGCTTCATCGCCCCCTGCGGCGGTTGAGAGGAGCCGACATGAGCCGCCTTCCGCTTTCCGTCCCGCTCGCCGCGCTGGGCCTCGCCCTGGCGCTCGGCTGCGCCGAGGACGCCGATCCTCCGGCCGGCTTCCAGGTCACCTCGCTGTCCACCGACACCCTCGTGATCGGCGAGACGGTCGAGGTGCGGGTCATCGACCCCGAGGCGCTGCACCCCGACCAACGCAGCGTGCTGGCCGACGCCGAGGCGATCACCCTGCAGTTCGAGGGGCGCTTCTTCACCGACGATGGTCAGGTGGAGGACGTCGCCTGGGCGGTCAGCCCGATCTACGACGGGCTCGTCGAGGGCGAGGACGCCCTGCTGCACGCCCTGCGGCTGTCCCGCTTCGGGCCGTTCGGCAACCCGTTCTCCGAGAGTGATCGCCCGGGCACCTTCGAGGGCACCGTCGGCTTCGTCGCCGAGCTGAGCGACGGCGTGGTGGTCGAGTCGAACGGCAAGACCCCGGTGACGCTGGACGTGGGCCCGTCGATCGTCATCGAGCGCTTCGAGCCGCTCGAGGCCGGCTGCGGGGCCCCGGCCCTGCGGGCGCTGGCCGGGCTGGCCTACCAGATGGACGTGCGCGCGGTGGGCATCAAGCCGGTGCGCTTCATCTATCAGGTCAGCCGGGTCAACGACGCGCCGGGCACCGTGGAGTTCGTGCACGACTTCAACGGCCCCACCGACCGCGACAGCCTGGGGGTCGACGAGGCGATCATCTTCAACCCCATCCCGGCCGACCAGCAGTTCTACGCCGCCGGCATCCGGGTCATCGCGGAGGACGCCGAGGGCCGGCAGGTCGAGACCGCGCTGCCGATGAGCGTGCACCGCCCGATCGAGATCGTGCACAGCGGCAAGCGCGAGCTGGCCGAGCGCTACACCCCGGTGCCCGTCTCGAGCTGCACCCCGGGCAGCATCGGCACCCAGGTGACCTACAGCGAGACCCGCACCGAGTACCGCCAGCAGTCGGTCAGCATCACGATCAACCAGAGCTGGTCCCAGCAGAACGGCACCGGGCGCACCGAGTCGTGGCAGGAGGGCATCTCGGAGGGCCAGAGCCGCAGCCGCTCGCTGGGGGGCACCGATCGCGAGGAGGAGCGGGCCCAGGAGACCTACGGGGTCAGCTACGGCACCAGCGAGGCCAACTCGATGAACTACTCGACCACCGACGGCGAGAGCTGGAGCTGGAGCCGGCGGGAGAGCGAGGGCAACACCGAGTACGAGGATCAGCTCGACCGGGTGTACGGCGACGGCTCGTGGTCGGGCACGGTCGGCGTCGAGGGGTCGGGCTCGGTGCCCGGCTTCGCCAAGGTCACCGGCAGCGCCTCGACCACGGTCGGGGTCCGAGCCGGCGGCTCCATCGGCAACACCGAGGGCCAGAGCCGGACCCGCACCAGCGACCGGGGCTTCACGATGAGCGGCAACAGCAGCGAGACCCGGGGCTACGGCAGCACGGTGACCGACACCACCTCGGAGAACGTCAGCGGCACCTACGCGCTCAGCCGGGCCCGCCAGCGCAGCTTCGAGGATCGCGAGGCCCGCAGCGAGACCCGGACCTACGACTTCGCCAACGCCGCCAGCCAGAACGAGGTCGTCAGCCAGGGCATGAGCGAGGCCGAGCAGCGCACCTGGCAGTCGTCGTCCAGCGACCAGACCGTGCAGGCGTTCACCGGGTTCATCCCCCGCAGCAAGGTGGGCATCTTCTACCGCCAGACCACCCGCTGGGTGCGCCGGGCGGAGGTCCGCTCCTACGATCAGTGCGGGCTGGCCGAGCACCTCGGCGAGCTGCAGTTCAACGAGTGGACCTGGGCCCCCGACCTCGCCATCGGCGACAGCTGCGACAGCCAGCCCCCCCCGACCAACCTCGAGTCGGCGGCCTGCTTCATCGAGCCCTGCGGCTGAGGCCACGCCCGTCCGCCGACGCCCGCGCTCCCCTCGAGCGCCCTCCCCGCTCCCGAATCAGAGATCGCCCTCCGGCGGCCGGATGAGGCCCCGGTCGGTCTCCTGGCGCACCGCGTCCGGCGGCGGCAGGAACAGCTCGCCGAACAGGATCGCGCCCCCGATCTGGAACAGCAGCGCGCTGCCCACCGCCAGCGAGGCGGTGGCGGTGTCGTTGCCCCCGATCGCGGCGATGCCCAGGGCGGCGCCGCTGCCGACGACGGTGCCCGCCGCGCTGCCGAGCGCGATCCAGCCGGGGTGGGTCTGCTTCTCGAAGAGCAGCCCCCCGGTCCACACCCCGAGCGCGCTGCCGACGGCGGTGCCGGCGAACCCGGCGAAGAGCGGCGCCCGGAATCCGCCGAGCGGCTGAAGCTCGTCCGGCTCCTGGATCGCTTCTCCGAGGCTGGCCCCGGCCAGCCCGACGACGCCCGCCGCGAGCAGGCCGGCCACCGCCTGGGTGGTGTAGGCCAGCTCGGGCAGCTCCTCATAGAGCAGCGGCTCGCCATCGACGGCGTTCGACCGCTGCTCGGCGAGGGCCTCGGGCTCGGTCGCGACCTCTTCGAAGAGCTTCTGGTCCTTCTTGAAGTCGGCGTTGGCCGGCGGCAGCGGCGGCAGCGCCGGATCGGGCGGCGGCGCCTCGTCCGGCTCGGCGGGCATCGGCGCCGGATCGGGGATCTGGGCCACGGCCGGTCCGCCGGCCAGGGCGGCGAGGCCGGCCAGGGCGATGGATCGGGGGAAGATATCGAAGCTGAATGGGCGTCGCATGGCCTAATGGAGCGCCAGCGTCGGCGTCGTGTCAACTATCGAGCGCAGCACGGCGAGGCCGGAGTGCGCCCCGCGGCCGCTCGAAGGGCGCGCTGGGGTATGCTGCCCCGATGACCGCCCTCACCCCCCGCGTCGAGCGCTACGCGCGCTTGCAGTGGCTCATCCGCTTGCGCTGGCTGGCGCTGGCCGGGGTGAGCCTGGGCGCCGGGCTGGCCGCCGCCGGGCTGGTGCCGGGGGTCAACATCGAGGTGGTCGCCGCCGCGGTCGCGGTCGGGGTGCTGACCAACCTCTTCTTCGCGTGGCGCGGCCGGCAGCGGGGCGAGACCGACGACCGCCACGTCGGCCAGGCGGTGCTCGACACCGGCGCGCTGACGCTGGTCATCTGGGCCGCGGGCGGCGCCGACTGCCCGTTCCTCGTCTTCTACGTCTTCCCGGTCCTGCTCGCGGCGCTGCTCGGGGGGCGGGCGGCGCTGTGGCCCACCGGGGCGGCGTGCGCGGTGGGCATCGCGTTCCAGTTCGCCGCGGTGCGGGCCGACTGGCTGCGGGTCGGCACCTGGGATCCGATCGCGCCCTACGACCGGGCCCTGGCCATCGGCGCGCTCGCCCTCACGGTGGGCATGGCGGCCTACTTCGCCACCCGACTCAGCGACGCCCTGCGGCGCCAGATGACCGCCCGTCAGGCGGCCGACGCCATGCTGCGCCTCGCGTTCGACGGCCTCGACGCCGGGGTCGAGGTCATCGAGGGCGACACCATCACCCTCCAGAACCACCGCGCGGCCCGGCTCTTCGGCGGCCGCATCGGCGAGCGGTGGCGCTGCCCCGGGCGGCGCGACGGGCGCTGCGTCTCGGGGGGCGCCTGCGAGGGCGGCATGCCCGAGCGGTGCCAGTTCACCCGGGCCGACGACGGCGGCCGGGGGCCGGAGCAGATCTACGAGATGCTGGCGCTCGCCCTGCCCGAACCGCGGCGCATGATGGCGCTGTACGTCGAGCGCACCGCCGAGGTGCTCGGCCAGCGGCGGCTGATGCTCACCGAGCGGCTCGCCAGCCTCGGGCGGGCGGTGCAGGGGGTGGCCCACGAGCTGAACACCCCGCTGGCGACCATCCAGACGCTGGGGCGGGACGTGCTCGACGCCATCGGGGTCGGGCCGGTGCCGGCCGAGGTCCGGGCGGATATCGACGAGTCGGCCCGCATGATCGTCGACGAGGTGCAGCGCTGCCGGCGCATCACCCACGCCCTGCTCGGCCGGGCGAGCCAGCTCGACCCGCTGCCCGCGGCCGGCGAGGCCCCGGTCGGCGCGGCGATCGAGCGGGCCATCGCGGTGGTCTTCACCCACGCCCGGGAGCGGGTGCAGGTCGACCTCGGCGGCGTCGCCGGGGCGCCGCTGCCGCTCGACCCGCTGGTCCAGATCTTCGTCAACCTGCTGCAGAACGCGGGGGACGCCGATCCGGGGGGCCCGATCACGGTGACCGGCTATCGGGGGCAGGCGCTGCGCATCGAGGTGCGCGATCGGGGCCCGGGGCTCGATCCCGAAGCGGCCCGGCACCTGTTCGAGCCGTTCTTCACCACCAAGCCGCCCGGCCGGGGCACCGGGCTGGGGCTCTACACCAGCTACGCGCTGGCCCGGAACCTGGGCGGCGAGCTGAGCCTGACCGACCACCCCGAGGGCGGCGCGCTGGCCACGCTGACCCTGCCGCTGCCCCCCGCGGGATGAAGCCCGCGAGCGCTCAGCGCCCCTTCCACTCGGGGGGGCGCTTCTGCACGAAGGCCATCACCCCCTCGGCGGCGTCGTCGAACAGTGTATTGAGCAGCAGCCGATCGCGCAGGGCGGCCAGGGCCGGATCGAGCGGCAGGTCGGCCGTCTCGTAGAACGCCCGCCGACCCAGGGCCAGCACCGCCGGCGAGCGGGCGGCGATCGCGCCGGCCACCTGCGCGACCTCGGCGTCGAGCGCATCCCGGGGCACGACCCGATTGATCAGCCCCATCGTCTTCGCCGCGGCCGCGGGGTACTTCTCGCCGAGCATCATCATCTCGAGCGCCGGCTTGTAGCCGACGTGGCGCACCAGCAGCGCGGTGACCATCATCGGCCACAGCCCGACCTTGATCTCGGGCAGGCCGACCCGCACGTCGTCGGCGGCCACCACCAGATCGCAGGCCAGGAACAGCCCCACCCCGCCCCCGAACGCGTCGCCCGCCAGCCGGGCCACGACCGGGGTGCCCAGCCCACGCAGGTCGCGGATCAGATCGGCGTAGAGCCCCTTCTCGGCGATCTGGGCCGGGAAGCCACCGCCGGCCCCGGTCATGCCCCCCGCCAGATCGCCGCCGGCGCAGAACGCCTTCTCCCCGGCGCCGGTGAGCACGATCGCCCGGACCGCCTCGTCGGCGTCGGCGTCGGCCAGCGCGGACCGCAGCGCCCGGATCAGATCACCCGACAACGCGTTGCGCCGCGCCGGTCGGTTCAGGGTCAGCGTGGCGACCCCGTCGGCGACGGTGGACTTGACGACGGACGACGCGTCGGCCATACGAGACCTCCCTCTGCACAACGCCCGCCACGTCGCAGGATCCCGCCATGAAAAGCAAGATCTACATCGTCTCGGACGCCACCGGCGACACCGCGCAGAAGGTCGTCGACGCCGCGCTCAAGCAGTTCCAGGGATCGACCACCGCCACCGAGGTGATGCCCCGGGTGCGCACCGAAGAGGCCATCGAAGATCTGGTCGAGCGGGCCGAGAGCGCGCACGCGCTGGTGGTGCACACCCTCGTCGACCCCGAGAAGCGGGCCTTCCTCCAGCGGCTGTGCCAGGAGGCCGACGTCGACGCCCTCGACCTCATCGGGCCGCTGATGGGCAAGCTCGCCGCCCACTTCGACGTCGAGGCCAGCGCGCTGCCCGGCGGGCTGTATGCGGTCAACGAAGACTACTTCAAGCGCATCGAGGCGGTGGAGTTCGCCGTCAAGAACGACGACGGTCAGCACCCGCGCAACCTGCGCAAGGCCGACATCGTGCTGGTGGGCATCAGCCGGACGAGCAAGACCCCGCTGTCGACCTACCTCGCCCAGCGGGGGCACAAGGTGGCCAACGTGCCGCTGGTGATGGGCATCGAGCCCCCGGGCGAGCTGTTCGGCATCGACCCCCAGAAGATCTACGGCCTCTCGATCCAGGCCGACGCGCTGTTCCGCATCCGCCAGGCGCGGCTCCAGGCGCTGGGCATGCCGGCCGACACCGCCTACGGGGTGCGCGATCACATCGAGAAGGAGATCGCCTATGCCCGGGGCATCTTCGAGGCCAACCCCCACTGGCCGGTGATCGACGTGACCGACCGGGCCATCGAAGAGACCGCCGGCGAGCTGCTCGCGATCAAGATCGGCCGGGAGAAGAGCCGCTGATCGCCCCGGCGGCCGCTCAGCCCTCGGTGAAAGCCATCTCCGGCCGGTCGTCGTCGCCGCGCTCGACCACCGGCCACAGCGCCTGGCGCACCTGCTCCGAGCGCAGCGCCTCGAGCAGCCGGTCGGTGCGGGCCGCGATGCCCTCGGCGAGCCGCTCGACCGCGCCGAGGTGATCGAGCCACGCCGGGGCCGGCCGGGTGGGCAGCGGCGGGACCCCGATGCGGGGCGGAGCCGGGATGCCGATGCGCAGCGGGTGGGCCGCCGCGTCCACCGCCCGGACCAGATCGAGGGTCACCGCGCCCCGCTCCCGGGCGTCGAACGCCTGCCGCAGCAGCCGGCGCCCGGCTCGGCGGACCGCCTTGGGGGTCTGCTCGGCGCGCATCCGGACGCCGAGGTCGACCGCCGCCACCTGGAGCCATTCGTCGAGCGGCAACGTCACCGGGCCTCACCTCCGGGCCGAGCATGGAGTTTGCCAGCCGCCATCAAACGCGTTCTAATGTGCCTGCTGCACCGATAGACCGGAAAGCCCCCCACCGAATGGCCGAGCAGAAATACACCGTCATCTCGAAGCTCGACGCCGGCGGGATGGCCGAGGTGTGGAAGGGCAAGGCGACCAGCCTCCAGGGCTTCGACAAGATCGTGGCCATCAAGCGGGTGCTGCCCCAGCTCTCGAAGAACGACAAGTTCATCCAGATGTTCCTCGACGAGGCGAAGCTCTCGCTCTACCTCAACCACGCGAACATCGTGCAGACGTTCGACATCGGCAAGGCCGACCAGAGCTACTTCATCGTGATGGAGTGGATCGACGGGGCCAACCTCAAGGGCATCCTCGAGATCGCCGCCGAGCGTGGCTTCCGCGTGCCCCGCGAGCAGGCCGTCTTCATCGCCATCGAGATGTGCAAGGGCCTCAGCCACGCCCACAACCGCAAAGACCCCGACGGCCAGCCGCTCAACATCGTGCACCGGGACATCAGCCCGCCCAACGTGCTCATCAGCCGCGAGGGCGAGATCAAGCTGGTGGACTTCGGGCTGGCCAAGGCCGCCAGCCAGGCGGTGTTCACCGACCCCGGCATCGTGAAGGGCAAGTTCGCCTACCTCAGCCCCGAGGCGGCCCTCGGCCAGCCGGTCGACTTCCGGACCGACGTCTTCGCCACCGGCATCGTGCTGTGGGAGATGCTCACCGGCCGCCGGCTGTTCGACGGCAAGAACGACCTCGAGACGGTCAAGATGGTGCGGGCGGCCGAGATCCCGTCGCTGGCCTCGATGGGGGTCGAGGCCGAACCGCAGCTCGAGGGCATCCTGCGCCGGGCCCTGGCCCGTGACCCGCACCAGCGCTACCAGAGTTCGGAGCAGCTCGGCCACGAGCTGGCCTCGTACCTGGCCAGCAACAAGCTGCTGGTGACCAGCTACGACATCGCGGTGCTCGTCAAGCGGGTGCTCGACGAGAAGGCCCGCAGCACCGCGCAGCAGCCGGCGATCATGAACAGCGGGGCCAACCGGCTGGCCGACGAGATGCAGAAGGCGCTGGGCGACTTCACCTCGATCGGCGACCTCGAAGAGCTCGAGCGGCAGGAGTTCCAGTCGGTCGCCGACGTGGACCCCGACAGCAGCCTCAACATCATGCCCGACGCGGTCGACCCGTCGGACTGGATGAACGACTTCGGCATCTTCGACGGGGACGAGACCATCATCGACCCCAACCTGCACAACCGGGCCGACCTCACCCGCCCCCGGGACAACACCAAGTCGCCCAAGCGGGGCCGCCCCAAGACCTCCCGCCCGGTCTCTCCGGCGATGCCGCCCTCGGTCGACACCGGCGACCGCTCCCAGCTCCCCCCGCCCCCGGTGAGCAGCGCCCCCCAGAGCGCACCTCCGGCCCGGGCCCCCGTCGCCCGCCCCCCGGTGGGCCCGCCCGGCGCCCCGCCGCCGGGCCCCGAGCGCGCGGTGCGCCCCAGCGTCGAGCGGGTGCAGGACCTCAGCCCGCCCGACCGCCCGGGGGTCCGCACCGCCAACCTGCCCCGCACCGACAACTCGCTGGTGGTCGGGGTCGTGCTCGGCGTGCTCGGCGCCGCGGCGGTCATCGGCGCGGCGTGGTTCATCTTCTTCTGACCGGGCGCCGACCCGCCCGTCACACCCCCGCGATCCACCCGTCGCTCAAGTCTGATAGACTCCCCTCGCATCGACGACGGAGGGCGCCATGGCGAGCCCCGAGACCCGACTGCTCGCGTTGATCCTGGCCGGGGGCGAAGGCACCCGGCTGATGCCGTTGACCCGTGACCGGGCCAAGCCGGCGGTGCCCTTCGCCGGGCGCTATCGCATCGTCGACTTCGTGCTCTCGAACTTCGTCAACTCGGGCTACTACCAGATCAAGGTGCTCACCCAGTACAAGGCGAGCAGCCTCATCAGCCACATCGCCCGCGGCTGGCAGCTCGCGCCCATCCTGGGGCATTACGTCGAGCCGGTGCCGGCCCAGCAGCGGGTCGGTCGGGATTGGTTCAAGGGCAGCGCCGACGCCGTCTTCCAGAACCTCAACCTCATCTCGGACTCGATGCCCGACGTCGTCGCCGTCTTCGGGGCCGACCACATCTACAAGATGGACGTGCGCCAGATGGTCGAGCTGCACCAGGAGAAGGACGCCGACCTCACCGTCGCCGCCATCCCGGTGCCCATCGAGCAGGGATCGGCCTTCGGCATCATCGAGGCCGACGCCGAGGGGCGCATCATCGACTTCGTCGAGAAGCCGGCCGACCCCCCGCCGATGCCCGGCGACCCGACCCGCTGCCTGGCGAGCATGGGCAACTACCTGTTCCGGCGGGAGGTCCTCGTCGGCGAGGTCGTGCGCGACGCGGACAACGCCGAGAGCGCCCACGACTTCGGCAAGAGCATCATCGGGCCGATGGTCGGGGGCGACAAGCGGGTCTACGTCTACGACTTCGCCAACAACCGGCCCCCGGGGCAGGAGGCCAAGGAGCAGGGCTACTGGCGCGACGTGGGCACCCTCGACACCTACTGGGAGTGCTCGATGGATCTGGTCGCGGTCAGCCCGGTGTTCAGCCTCTACAACCGCGAGTGGCCCATCCGCACCACCTATCAGCACCTGCCGCCGGCCAAGTTCGTCTTCTCCGACACCGCCCGCCGGGGCATCGCCACCAACTCGCTGGTCAGCCCCGGCTGCATCATCTCGGGGGGGCACGTCAGCGAGTCCATCCTCGCCCCCTCGGTGCACGTGCACTCGTGGGCCGAGGTCGAGCGCTCGGTGCTCGGCGAGGGGTGCGACGTCGGCCGCAAGGCCCGGGTGCGCAACGCGATCCTCGACAAGTTCGTCACCATCGACCCCGGCGCCCGCGTCGGCTTCGACCCCGAAGAAGACCTCGCCCGGGGGCTGACGGTGACCGAAAACGGCATCGTGGCGGTGTCCAAGAACACCCACGTCCGGGCCTGACGCCCACCCCGCCGACGTGCCCCCGCATCGACCCCCCGAGGCCCGAACATGACCCGTCCGATCCACCTCGCGCTCGTCTGGCACATGCACCAGCCCAGCTACCGCGACCCGGCCAACGGCCAGCTCGCGCTGCCCTGGGTCCGGCTGCACGCCACCCGGGCCTACTTCGACATGGCCTGGCTGCTCGAGCAGCACCCCGACGTGCGGGCCAGCTTCAACCTGGTGCCGGTGCTCGTCGAGCAGATCCGGGCCTACGTCGCCGGCGAGCGGGACCGCTACTGGGCGCTGTCGCGCAAGCCGGCCCGGACCCTGACCACCGCCGAGCGGGCGTTCGTGCTGCGCCACTTCTTCTCGGTGCCGGTGGCCACCGACATCCGCCCCCGGCCGCGCTACTGGCGGCTGCACCAGCGCCAGCGGGACGGGCGGCGGCAGCCGGCCGACTTCTCCGACGCCGACCTGCGCGACCTCCAGGTGCTGTTCAACCTGGCGTGGTTCGGCTTCGGCGCCCGGGCCGAGTACCCGCTCGTCGAGCAGCTCGAGAAGAAGGGCCACGGCTTCACCGAAGACGAGAAGCGCAAGCTGCTCGACCTCCAGATCGCGGTGCTGCGCCGCCTGCTGCCGCTCTACCGCCGGCTCGCCGAGCGGGGCCAGATCGAGCTGACGACGACCCCCTACTACCACCCGATCCTGCCGCTGCTCATCGACTCCGACGCCGCCGCCCGGTGCCAGCCCCAGCAGCCGCTGCCGCCCCGGTTCGCGTGGCCGGCCGACGCCCGGGCCCAGGTCAAGCGGGCCATCGACGCCCACAGCGACGCCTTCGGGGCCGCTCCGGCCGGGGTCTGGCCCGCCGAGGGCGCCGTCAGCCCCGAGGCCATGGAGCTGTTCGCCCGCAGCGGCCTGAAGTGGACCGCCACCGACGAAGCCCAGCTCTGGAAGAGCCTCGGCGCCCACCGCGAGGAGCGCGACCGCTACCGCCCGTGGCGCCTCGCCGTCGACGGGGGCCACATCGACGTCGTCTTCCGCGACCGCACCCTCAGCGACCTGATCGGGTTCACCTACGCCCGCAACCCGGCGGCGGTGGCCATCGAAGACCTCGTCGGCCGGCTGGACGCCATCCGCGCGCGCAATCACCGCCCCGACGACGACGAACCGCTGCTCGTGACCATCGCGCTCGACGGCGAGAACCCGTGGGAGCACTACCCCGAGAGCGGGCGGGGCTTCCTCGAAGGGCTCTACGCCGCGCTCGGCCGGCGGGACGACATCGTCACCGTGCGGGTCGGCGAGCACCTCGAGGCCCACCCCCCGCGGGGGCAGCTCGAGACCATCCACTCCGGCTCGTGGATCGGGGGCGACTACCACATCTGGATCGGCAGCGCGGTCGAGAACCAGGCGTGGGGGGCGCTCGGCGAGACCCGGCAGTACTTCGCCCGCAACGCCGCCGGGGCCGACCCGGAGGCGGTCGAAGCGGCCCATCGGCACCTGCTGCAAGCCGAGGGCAGCGACTGGTTCTGGTGGTACGGCGACCACTTCGCCAGCGAGAACGACGAGGACTTCGACCACCTGTTCCGGGCCCACCTGCGGGCGGTCTACGCCCGGCTCGGCGGGGAGCCCCCCACCCGCCTCGACCGCTCGCTGTACCCCGGCCGCCTGCGGGACGAGACGGTGCCCCCCAAGGCCCTCATCAGCCCCCGGTTCGACACCGCCGCCAGCACCTACTTCGACTGGTCCGGCGCTGGCCGCCTCGACCTCGCCGGCCCGGCGGGCAGCATGTACCAGGCGGCCCACTACTTCGGCCGGCTGCGCTACGGCTTCGACCTCGAGCGGCTCTACCTGCGCTTCGAACCGCTGCCCGAGGGCCCGGCCCCCGACCTGAGCGGCCTCGTGCTGCGCATCCGCGTCCGAGGCCGGGACGACCGCATCGTCGAGCTGCCGCTGGACGCGCCCGCCGAGGGCTGCGTACGCCGGCTGGGCGCCACCTCGGCCACCCCCAGCGCCGCCGAGGATCCCACCGACCGCCCCATCCTCGGCCGGGTGCAGCACGGCACCGTCGAGCTGGGCGTCGCCTTCGCCGACCTCGACCTCGCCGTCGGCGAGCCGGCCGCGCTCACCGCCAACCTGATGCGGGGCAAGGTCACCCTCGAGCGCTTCCCCCAGCACCACGACATCGAGTTCACCGTGCCCGACGCCGGCTTCGAAGCGGCCCACTGGACGGTCTGAGCGCGCGTACGCCCCACCTCGCGCACATTCGGGATCTCATGCAGGCTCGGCCCCGAACGGAGGTAGGTGATGCTGACCCGGCTCGAGATCGACGGCTTCAAGAACCTCCGGAGCGCCAGCGTCGACTTCGGCCCGTTCACCTGTATCGCAGGCCCGAACGGGGTCGGGAAGTCCAACCTCTTCGACGCGATCGAGTTCCTGTCCCTGCTCGCGCAGCACCCCATCATGGAGGCCGCGCAGCGCGTCCGTCGAAGCGACGACGAGCGCTCGGCGGACCCCCGAGACCTGTTCTGGACCGACGGCCGAGCGCGCGCCTCGACCATGCGATTCGCCGCCGAGATGATCGTGCCGGCCTCGGTCCGGGATGCCTTCGGGCGTGAGGCCCACGCGACCATCCTCCCCGCTCTTCGTACAGCAGCAGCGACCGGCCGATCTGCTGATGGCGGTGGGCGTGGGGGTCCGGCTGCCCAGCGGTCATCCCGCGCGCGTGACCCGATTCGTACCGATCTCGGGCACGTGGCGCTGCGACGGGGACGAGCGGGGCATCCCGCTGAGAACCATCACCGACTATCTCCAGGTTCCGGCGAACGCGCAGGTGCCCCTGCTCGGCGGGCGGCCGGCTTGAAGGTCCGATTCGCGTTCGTGGGAGAGGGCACCTCGGACCTGGCGCTCTGGCCTCACCTCGAAGAGGCGCTGGCCACCGCCAGCGGGGAGACGGGTCGACGGTTGAAGCGCGTCAAGAAAGGCTTCAACGAGAACCGGCGGTTTCTGCTCGAGCGCTTGGACACCGACGGTCCGGTCTCCCGGCTCCCCGCCTGGCAGGCCATGCTCGGCGCACTGAAGGCCACCCTGGCGACGATCGGCGTGGCCCCGCCCGGCTGAGGGACACCCGCGCTCACCTCACGGCGTCTGCTCGACCCGATACACCCGCCAGTCGTCGAGGCACGCCGCGAACAGCTCGACCGACCCGTCCTCGTCCACGTCGGCCGCCGCCACCCCCAGCGGCGCCGCGGGCAGGGCGATCGTCACCCGGCGGGCGAAGCCGGCCGCGCCGTCATTGAGCAGCACCGTCAGCGTCGAGCCGCCCCGGGCCACCCGGCGACCGAAGTCGAAGTCGCCCCGATCGGCGGTCACGACGTCGACGTCACCGTCCCGGTCGACGTCGGCCAGCGCCAAGTGGGTCGGGCCGTTGCCCGTCGGCCAGTCGACCGCCGGCCCGAACCGCCGATCACCCCGGCCGAGCGCGACGCTGATCGTATCCCCGCCCACGTAGTCGGCGCCCCGGATCGGCGTCCCGTAGTTGCCGGCGACCAGATCGAGCCGCCCGTCGCCGTCCAGATCGGCCGCGTCGACCCAGAACGGCCCGTTGCCCACCATCACGTCGACCCCCGCCGCGAAGCCCCCGGCCCCGTCGCCGAAGCGGACCGACACCCGGTCGCGCCCCGCCTCGTGCCGCCCCGCGTTGGCCACCAGCCCGTCGAGGTGACCGTCGCCGTCCACGTCGCGCAGGGTCACCCCGTGGGGCTCGACCCCGGTGGGCCACAGCCGGGGCGCGAAGTCGTCCGCCGCCCTCAGGATGGTCAGCCCGCCCCGCGAGAAGTCGGCCACCGCCAGATCGTCGACGCCGTCCCCGTCCACGTCGCCCGCCGCCAGCCCGAACGGCCGGCCGGGCAGGGCCATCGCCGGCCCCGGCACGAAGCCGCCGCCCCGCCGGGTGTGGATCCACAGCCCGCGGTCGCCCACCCCGGCCACCGCCACGTCCAGCGCGCCGTCGCCGTCGAAGTCGCCCGCCGCCAGATCGATCGGCTCCAGCGGCGCCTCGAGGACCGTGTGCTCCAGCAGCCGCCGGCGGGGGCTCTGCTGCCACAGCCGGACCGTGCCCTCGTAGCCCGCGGCGATCACGTCCGGCCGGCGGTCGCCGCTCCAGTCCACCACCCGGACCCGGGTCGCCTGCACCCGCCCCGGCAAGGCGACCGGCGGCTCGAAGCAGGCCTCCCCCGGCTCGGCGACCCCGTCGCCGCAGCTCGCCGGTCGGGCGACCTCCACCGGGGCGGCGTCGGCCATACGCGGCCCGGCGTCGGGCGGAGGTTCGACCACAGCGTCGGGGCGCGCTCCGTCGGCGGGCCACGACAGCGGATCACCGTCGCAGGCCCAGGCGAGCAGCGCGGCGAGCAGGAGCGGGGCGCGGGCGGTCGACATCGCTCGAGGATAGCCCCGGCCGGCGCCGGGGTCACGGCGTCCGACACCCCACCCGGCAGATCGGTTGAGCCCGGTGCAGGAGTCTGGCACGATCGCCGCCCCGCCCGAAGCACAGGAGTCCCGCGTGTCCGACCCGGTCGTCTTCGACCCCGATGCCCTTCGCCAGCTCGATGATCAGCAGTGGCGCCGCCTGGGGGTGACCCAGACCTTCGATCGGCTGCTCGTCGAGGCCGCCGCCACCGCACCCGGCGCGGCCGAGGCGGTGCGCGACCACGCCGGACGCAGCCTGAGCGGCGGCGCGGCCAAGTTCTGGGAGCTGTCGTTCCCCCAGATGAAGCGCGACCTCGTGCGCAAGCGGGTCCTCGCCGAGAGCGGGGGTCAGCTCGCGCTGCACCCCGACTTCGGCGAGCGGGTCGAGCGGCTGCTGCACGACATCGAGACCAGCGCCAGCCACGTCGAGCCGACCCCCGGGGTCACCCTCGAAGAGCTGACCGCCCGCGCCGCCGAGCGGGAGAAGCAGGCCAAGGCCGCCCGCCGGGCCCGCAGCCGCAGCTCGGGCACGACCCGGCGCACCTCGAGCGCCTCGACCCCCAAGAAGAGATCCGCGGCCGAGAAGACACCCGAGTCGACCGCGCTCACGGTGAGCGCGCCGGCCCCCAAGCCGACCCCCACCGTCGCCCCGCCCAAGAAGCTGTTCACCACCCGCACGGTCAACACCCTGCTCGACCGGCTGGACAACACCGCGCTCAACAAGTCCCAGCTCAGCGGCCGGATCAACCTGCGGGGGGCCGACCTCGACCGCTTCCTCGAGGTCACCGCCCAGCTCGACATCACCCGCTTCAAGCGGGACGACCTCGTCGAGCTGCACTGGGAGGGCCGCAAGCTGGCCAAGACCAGCGGCGGCGACCGGCGGATGGCGGTCATCGGGCTGGTCGACAAGCTGCGCGAAGCCGCCGCGGCGCCCGCCGAGGGCTGAGCGACCGCGGATTCCGACTCGGCGCCGGGCGGGGGCTCGGGCCACGAAATTGCGGTCGGCGGTCATTCGGTTGAGACTGTGACCGGTCCGCAATCATCCCGGGAACATTCGGAGGGTCCGCCGTCGAGGGCCGCGCTTCGAAGACCCGAGAGTGGGAAGCCATGCTCGTCGACATCCTCCTCGCGCCCCTGATCGCCTTGTTCGCCCCGGCGACCCCCGGGGCCTACGACTGCGACCGGCTGGTGGCGGTGGGCGCGCTCGCCGAAGCCGAGGCCGCCTGCGCCGACGCCCGGGGCAGCGTGCCGCTCCTGATGGCCATCCGCCGGGCCGACCGGGCCGACCGGTCGAAGCCCGAGGGGCTCAAGCTCACCCTCGAAGGGCTGCGGGACACCGCCGAGGCCCGCCAGAAGGCGCCCGACCGGGTGATCGAAGAGGCGCTGTTCCAGCACTTCGGCCGGGTCGTGCGGGCGCTGACCCCCATCAAGCAGCGCCCCGACCTCGCCCAGTGGCCGCTGCCCGACCTGCCGGTGCCCTCCCCCATCCTGCCCGCGCTCGAAGACGACGCGCTCTCGAACCTCGGCGCGGCCATCGAGCGCAGCGACGAGCGCATCCGCGAGGTCGAGTCCCGGCTGGCGGGGGTCGACCCCGACTTCGCCCGGCTGCCCGAGGCCGCCCGCCAGGGGCTGACCCGGGCGCTCGAGGGCTTGCAGGCCGAGCGGGCCCGGCTGCTCCAGCGGCGCCTCGAAGCCCTCGAGAAGCAGGTCGACTCCAGCAAGCGGCCCGAGCCGGCTCAGCTCCTGCACCTCGCCGACACCTACTTCGCCGTCGACGCCGACCGCCCGACCAAGAAGGCCCGCCGCAAGCGCGGGCGGCGCATCCTGCGTCGGCTGCGGCGGTGGTACGCCACCGACGGCGCCGCCGGCATCGCCGGGCTGTGGCTGGCCGCCTTCGCCCTCGACGACGGCGACCCCCGGCGGGCCCGGCCCCTGCTCGACGAGGCCGGCCCGTTCGACCCCGGCCTGTCGACGTTCTTCGAATCGCTCCTGCAGTGGCGCCGGGGCAAGCCCGAAGAGGCGCTGGCCCGGCTGCGCTCGATCCGGGGCCCGCTCTCGCCGGCGCTGACCGCCCAGGTCGCCGCGCTCGAAGGCACCCTGGCGCTCGAGACCGGCGACTGGGCCTCCTCGGCCGAAGCCTGGCTGCGGGCGGCGGGCAACGCGCCGGCCGAGCAGGCGATGCGAGCCCGGCTGCGGGCGGCCATCGCCTGGAGCGTGGCCATCGCCTCGGGCGAGAACCCCCGCCGGGTGCCGGGGCACCTCCAGGCGTCGACGCTGCTGCACGCGCTCTCCCGGGGGCGGGTGGACGTGGCCGGCCAACTCTTCACGATCATGGAGAAGGACCGGGGGCCGGCGCTGCCCTATATCGGGCTGATGCTCGTCGACAGCCACCGGGCCGCCGGCCGGGGCTCCGACGCCGACCGCCTGCTCAACCACCTCGTGCGCAGCTACACCGGCGCCGGCCCGTGGCGCTCGGCCAACCTCGGCCCCGCCGCCGACGCCGCCCGGGACGCGCTGCTGAGCCGCATCGAGCGCCGGGTGGCCCGCGTCGTCGAGACCGGCGTGCCGGTCCCACCCGCCGCCCGGGCGCTCATCGGATCGATCGTCGCCGCCCGGTTCGAACTCTTCCAGGTCGGCGACCGGGCCCGGGCCCAGCTCTGCGACGCGCTGGGCAAGCTGGGCTTCCTGGAACAGGTCGAGCGGCACCTCGTCGCGCTGCGCACCGGCGCCGCCGACCCGCTGCTGCGGCGCAAGGCGGCCATGGCGCTGGTCGACGCCTACGTGCAGCGGGCCCGTGAGGTCGGCGCCGCCGGGGCCGCGACCGGGCCCTGGCTACTCGGCGCGCCCATCCGCGATCCGGCCCCGGAAGAGGTCACCCGGCTGGTCGAGGCCCAGAACGAACTCATCGGCGCCCTGCCGCTCGGCAGCGTCGAGCGGGACGACCTCGTCGTCGACCGGGCCACCGTGCGCCTCGGCCTGGGGGACACCGAGGGCATCGTCGCCGAGCTGGAGGGCGTCGCCGAGCGGCACCCCGACACCGCGCTCGGCCTGCGGGCGATCTACCAGCTCATGCGGGCCCGCCCCGACCGCATCGCCCAGCTCGGCCGCCGCTGGTCCCGCCGGGGCGCCGGCCCGCCGGCCCGCAACCGGGCGCTGCGCAAGGCGCTCGAGGCCGCCATCGGCGACGGCCCCGACCCGGGCAGCGCGCTGATGGCCGACGGCCGCTTCGCCGAGGCCGCCGCGGCCTACGCCGCCGCCGCCGAGAAGAGCGGGCCCGACGCCGGCTCGGCCCGCTTCGCCGCCGCCGTCGCCTGGACCGCCGCCCTGCGCCCCGAGCGGGCCGAGCCGGCGTGGAAGGCCTACATCGAGCGCCACCCGCAGCACGCCCAGGTGCCGGTGGCCCACATCCTCTTCGCCCGCCTCCTGCAGACCCAGGGCAAGCTGGCCGACGCCGCCGGGGCCTACATCGACTCGGCCCGCCTCGACGGCCCCGACGCCGGCCGGGCGCTCATCCGGGCCACCGAGCTGGTCTCGGGCGACTTCGAGACGTTGCGGGCCGCGCTCGGCCGGCTGGTGCGCGACCTGCCGAACCACCCCGACCACGCCCGCTACGCCCGGGCCCTCGCCGCGCTCGAAGGGGGCCACGCCCCCGACGCCCCGGTCTCCGGCGCCCCGCCGACCCCGCCGATCGCGCCCGGCCTGTGCCGGGGTGAGGCCTGCGAGGCCGCCCGCTTCTGGCCGCTCGCGGCCGGCGAGGCGCCCTGAGCGCCACCCGCGCCGAGATCCCACCTCGCTGCGTGCCCCGTGATCGATCTGGCTGAGGGCTTCGAGGACCTGCTCGTCGCCCGGCCCGCGCCGACGAAAAATCGAGAACCGTAGATCGGATCCACCGGTCGGACGAACCCAGCGCCGACACCCACGGAGGATCCGATGACCCGAGCCCTGACGCTCCCGACCGCCCTCGCGCTCCTGACCGCCCTCGCGGCGCCCGCCGCCGCCGCCCCGCCCGAACCCATCGAACACGAGATCTTCGACTCCCGGCTCGGCCTGTACCCCGACCTCACCCGCGACGCCCTCTTCGACAAGTACGGCGTCGACGCCCCCTCACCGACCCCCCTGCCGTTCGACGTGAAGGCCGCGCGCTTCTACCAGACCGTGGTCGACGGCCTGACGCTCGACGCCGACGCCACCGCGGCCCTCGCCCGCGACGGCCTCGTGCTCGTCGACCCGCCCCGGCGCTACTCGATGGCCGCGGCGTACTGGGCGCTCTTCACGTCCGACCTGCCGCTGCTCGTCACCACCGACAGCGTGCTCGACGCCATGCACCGCAGCTTCGACGACATGCTCGCCGAGCTCGAGGTCGCGGTGCTCTCGCCCATGATCCGGGATGTCCTGAAGGCCACCCGGGCCGCCGCCGTGGCCCTCGCCGAAGACGACCCCAGCCTGGCCCGCGCCGCCGACGACGTCGACCTCTACACCACCACCGCGCTCAACCTGCTCGGCACCGACCCCGGCAAGGGCCGGCTGGCGTTCGCCCCGGCGCGCGTCGCCGAGAAAACGGTGCTCACGCTGCTGGCGAAGGTGGAGCGCCTCGAGCTGGAGAACCCGGCCATCAACGGCAAGTCGACCGCGCTCTACGGCGCCCGCCGGGCGGTGGACTGGTCCCAGTTCAAGCCCCGGGGGCACTACACCAAGAGCGCCGGCCTGAAGCGCTACTTCCGGGCGATGATGTGGCTCGGGCGAGCCGACACCGGCTTCGAGATCCGCCAGGCGCGCCAGCTCCGGGCCGCGGCCCTGCTCAGCCACGCCGCCCGGACGAGCGGCGCGCTCGACGACCTGGGGGCGGTCAAGGCGGTCATCGACCTCTTCGTCGGCCGCTCCGACGAGCTGACCCCGTTCCAGCTCGCCGATCTGATGCGCGACCTGAAGCTCGCCCCCGCCGCCCTCGAGCGCACCGCCGACCTCGCCCGCCTCGTCGAGCAGCTCGCCGCCAGCGGCATGGGCGCCCAGCGCATCCGCAGCCAGACCCTCGTCTCGAACCCCCGGACCGCCGAGAAGGTCCCGCTGCCGCCGCTCTTCCAGATGTTCGGCCAGCGCTTCGTCATCGACAGCTTCGCGCTGAGCAAGGTGGTCTACGACGACATCGTCTTCCGGGGCGAGAAGCAGAACCGGCGCATGCCCACCGGCCTCGACGTCCTGGCCGCGCTGGGCAACGACGTCGCGCTGTGGCTCCTGCGGGGCGAGCTGGACCAGTGGCGCTACGGGGCCAACCTGGCGGCGCTGCGGGACGTCGTCGGCGGCTACACCGACGCCCACTGGCAGGACAGCCTCTACATGCAGTGGCTCGCCGCGCTGCGCACTCTGAACCAGGCGCCCGAGGGCCCCCACGCCCCGGCGGTGATGAAGGGCGACGCCTGGGGCCGCAAGATGCTCCAGACCCAGCTCGCGAGCTGGGCCCAGCTCCGGCACGACACCATCCTCTATGCCAAGCAGAGCTACACCGCCAGCGTCGGCTGCCTGTACCCCGCGGGCTACGTCGAGCCCTACCCCGCCTTCTACGACCGCCTGGGCGCCTTCGCCCGCACCGCCTCGACCCGGCTCGGCGCGCTGAAGGGGCTGGGCCGCGGCGACCGCTACATCGGGCGCTACGTGCGGTACTTCGACGGCTTCGCCGGGCACATGCAGACCCTCGGCGCGCTGGCCCGCAAGCAGCTCGCCGCCCAGCCGTTCTCGCCCGAGGACGAGGCCTTCCTGCGGGACACCATCGAACGGCGGATGCCGGCCGGGGGCTACGACCCCAAGCCGGAGTGGAACGGCTGGTACATGGATCTGCTGTACATCCCGGAGGGCGAGACGGTCGAAGACGCTGTCGAGTGGGAGCCGACCATCGCCGACGTGCACACCGACCCCGACGGCAGCCGGGTGCTCGAGGTGGGCACCGGCGACGTGCACTTTGTGGTGGCCGCCATCGACAACGACGGCGACACCGCGGTGCACGTCGGGCCGACCTTCACCTACTACGCCTTCACCCAGCCGGCGTCGGATCGGCTGACCGACGCGCAGTGGCAGCGGCGCCTGCGCCAGAAGGCCCCGCCCCGCCCCGCCTGGATCACGCCGCTGGTGTTCGACGGCGCCCCCCGCTGAGCCCGCGACCGGGCGCCCCACCCCCGCCCCGGCCTTGCCCCTGCAGCGCACACTCTGGGAACGTGAAGTGTGGCGCAGCCCGCGCCGCGGGGGGGACGATCCATGAAGAACCGCTGCATGGGCGTGATCGCCCTCGCGGTCGCGGCGTTCGCCGTCGGCTGTGAGGGCGACGACGGGAGCGGGCCGGCCGCCACCGCCGAGCCGGACGCCACCCGGACCGCCGACGCGACGATGGAGCCCGAGGCCGACGCCGCGACCGCAGCGGACGCCATGGCAGCCACAGACGCTGCCGCCGACGCCTCCCCCCGATCACCCGACGCCGGACCATCGCCCGACATGGCCCCCCTGGACGCCGCGCCGATGGACGCCGCGCCCGGCCCCGACGCCATCCCAGAGGGTCGCGTCCCAGCGCCGGAGGGCACCGTCGCGCTGATCCCCGACCCCGAGGACGGCTTGGAGTCGGGCGCGACGGCGGTCGGCGCCGACGGCGTGGCCCACTTCTACTCCCCGACCCACGAGGCGCTGGTCGAGTTCGCGCTGGCCCCCGGAGACGACGAGCCGGGCGACGCCGCCGGGGTCGAGATCTACATCGAGGTCACCGCCGAGCGGCAGGCGCGGGTCCTGGTGACCGACCCCGAGGGGCGCTACGTACCGATGATCTTCGGCGCCGAGCTGCCGGACGCGCCGGGCGATACGCTGCACGTCGAGGTCGACGGCCGCGATCTGCTCGAGGGCGACGAGCCGGCCTATCGCTACGCGCCGGGCGAGCCGTCGCCCTTCATGCCCAACGCGTTCACCATCCCCGAGGTGCTCGTCGTCGTCTCGGTCCAGGGGCTGCTGCGCTCGATCAAATACGCGGCGGCGGTCTACGTGGTGAAGCGGGTGGTCGAGGCGGGGTGCAACGTGCTCAACCCGCTGCACGGCGACACCTGCGCCCGGGCGGCGCGGTGGGTCGAGATCGCCGGGACCGTGCTGACGCCGGGCATCCAGATGCTCCGCGACGGCGCGTGGGCGCTGACCGCCAACCTGGGGGTCGCGACCGGGCAGGCCGCGTTCAACTACTTCGCCGGGTGGGCCTGCGGCGAGGTGGGCACCTTCTTCAAGTGGGCCGACCCCACCGCGGCGGACTTCCCGGCGGTGCGCGATCGGGTGCGGGACGCGGTGCGCAAGCTCAACCACCTGCTCGTGGCGCTCGAGGAGGACCCCCCGGCCGATCCGGAGGCGCTCGGCGCGCTGCTCGACGCGGTGGGGCCGGCGCTGGCCATCGTCGCCCGCGAGGTGCGCGAGAACCACGTCAACGTGCTCCAGCCGCCGCAGGTGGACGACATCGCCGAGGGCGCGCTGAGCGCCCTGGTGGGCACCACCCTCGTCAGCATGACCAACGGCGACGTCTACGCGGCCTGGTTCCACCCCAACCCGGCGGTGCGCCAGATGCTGGTGCAGCCGGCCGGCGGCGCCGCCGTGCGCTTCGTGCAGCTCGGCAGCCGCTACACCGGCGGCAAGATCTGGGTGCTCGATCCGCGCCTGCTCAAGAGCCTCCAGACCGCCGCCGGCGGGGCGCTGTCGTGCGTGGTGGGGCTGGTGACGAGCTTCGACGTCGAGGTCGAGGGCATGCCGTACACCGTCGAGACCCTGGAGGTCATCGACGCCATCGCCGATCTGGCGCATCACTGGCTCGACCACGCCTACGCCACCCACTACGGCATGGTCTTCGATCCGCCGGCCTGCCTGCCCGACGAGTTCGAACCCAACGGCGACCGGGTGGCGGCACAGCTCGGCGGAGCGCAGCTCCAGATCGACGGGCCGGTGCAGCTCGACGGGCTGAACCTGTGCGACGGGGAGGGGCCGGCGGGGGACGAGGACTGGTTCGTCTTCGACATGGGCCCGATCAGCCTGCGGGCCCAGGCCCGCATTCGAGCCCCCGACCCGCCGGGGGCCGGGGCCGACGAGCGGGTGTGCGTGGAGATCTTCTTCTACAGCGAGCTGCTCGAGCTGGTGGGCGCCGAACCCGAGCGGGTCGAGGGGCCGGTCTGCGGGCGGGTGGGCGACGCGTTCTCCACCCAGCAGTTCAGCGTACGGCGCACGGTGGGCGAGCAGTGGTCGCAGCTCATCGTGCGGGTCTACGTCGACGGCGAACCGATGGCGCCGCAGATCGATTACGGGCTGGCGTTCACGCTGTAGCCGACGCCGCCGGGCGCGCCCTCACCCCGGCTTGCGGGCCACCACGAACGCGATGTCGGGCTCGGCGCCCACGTCGGTCGGCTCGACATCCACGAAGCCCGCCGAGCGGATGTCGCCCAGCAGCCCGTCGGCGGTGAGCAGCGTCACCCGCGGGGCCTTGCCCACCCGCCGCATCAGCCACAGCAGCGGCCCGAACAGCCACCGCCGCCGGCCGAGGCACACCGTCGACGAGATGAAGAACCCGCCCGGCTTCAGCAGCCGGAAGGCCCGGGCCAAGGCCGCGTGTCGATCGGGCACCAGGTGCAGGATGCTGTAGGCGCACAGCCCGTCCAGGCTGCCGTCGGCGAACGCGCCGAAGTGCGCGTCGAAGGCGCCGACGTGGAACCGCACGTTCTCCACCCCCTGGGCCGCCGCCTTGCCCTCGGCGATGCGGATCATCTCCTTCGAGACGTCCAGCCCGTGCACCTCGCGCCCGGCGTCGGCCAGCCGCAGCGCCAGCGAGCCGGTGCCGCAGCCGACGTCGAGCACCACCGCGTCGGGCGACATCTGCGCCCGGGTGATGGCGATCTTGCGGTCGAAGGCCGCCGGGTCGTCGACCGGCTTGGCGGCGTACGACTCGGCGATGCGATCCCAGAAGGCGGCGTCGGTGGACATACGGTGCTCCTCGGGTGCGTCCTCGGGGCGGCATCCTACCCGGCCGCCCCCCGCGAGGCGACCCGCGACCGAAGGCGCTACGGCAGGCACAGCCCGTCGCCGTCGGCGCCGGCCCCCTCGTCGTCCACGCAGGACGTGCCCTCGACGCAGCCGCCGAAGTCGCCCGCCGGATCACACGCCTCGCCCTCGGCCGCGGCGACCGTCAGCCGCAAGGCGTACAGCAGCGTGTGGTCGGCGCCGGCCTCGTCGACGAGCAGGTAGTGGGCCCCGGCGTCGAGCGCCATCGTCAGGCGGCTGCACAGCGTATCGCCGCCGTTGTCGTCGCTGTCGAGGATGGACTCGGGGGCGTACTGCCCGTCCACCGGCAGGGCGAACGTGCCGGGGTCGATGCGCATCAGCCGGGTGTCGCCCTGGCAGGCGCCGTCGGGGCCGGTCGTCTCAGCGATGACCACCGTCGGCGCGTCGAGGGTGAAGCGGAAGATGTCGTAGCCATCGCCCGCCTCGCAGGGGTCGATGGTGCCGACGGTCTGGCTGTCGGGGCCGACGGCGATCGCGTCGGAGAAGGCGGTCAACTGGTTGGGCTCGCTGTCGAGGGTGGCCCCGGCCTCGGGCGCGCAGACGCCGACCCCGCCGCCGGCGTCGGGCGCGCAGCGCAGGCCGTCGGCGCAGCGGTCGGCGGCGCCGAGGCGGTCGCAGGCCTCGCCCTCGGCCCGCACCGGGGCCGCCGGGGCGACGTCGACGGTGACCACCGCCTGGGCCGGGCAGGTCGGCGAGGGCGCGACGAAGCCGTCGCGGCTCTCGATCTGCAAGCCGATGCGGTAGCGCCCCGGCTGGGGGAACCACGCCCGCGCGGTGAGGCTGCGGGGGTCGTCGGGGAAGCCACCGGCGCCGGGGTCGGCCGGGTCGAAGAAGGCCTCGACGACCTGGACCGCGGCGCCCTCCGGCTGGCGGAAGACGACCCAGGTGGCGAAGTCGGCCGCGGCGGACGGGCTGCCGTTGAGCAGCACGGTCTGGCCCGGCTCGATGCGGTGGTGGTCGAAGGTGACGGCCGGCCGGGGGCAGGGGTCGTTCTCCGGGTCGCAGCTCAGGCCGGAGATGAAGCCGCCTTCGCCCTCACCTTCGCCTTCGCCCTCACCTTCGCCCTCACCTTCGCCCTCGCCCTCGCCCTCGCCCTCGCCTTCCCCTTCGCCCTCGCCTTCCCCTTCGCCCTCGCCCTCGCCTTCCCCTTCGCCCTCACCTTCACCTTCCCCTTCGCCCTCACCTTCACCTTCACCTTCACCCTCGCCTTCCCCTTCCCCTTCGCCCTCACCCTCACCCTCACCTTCCCCTTCGCCCTCGCCCTCGCCCTCGCCCTCGCCCTCGCCTTCCCCTTCACCCTCACCCTCGCCTTCACCGCCGGCCGAGTCGCAGTCGCCGCAGTTGCCGGTGTACCAGGTGTGGCTCAGCGTGATGCTGCCGCCCCACACCTTGGGTGGGTCGTCGGTGTCCTGGGACCAGCTATAGCCGATCTGGGGCAGCCCCATGAGCCAGCTTATGGCATAGACATCCCGCCCCTCGTTGTCCCAGCCCCACTCGGTCTTCACCGCGTTCGCCTCGTGAGCCGGCGAGATGCCCGCGCCGAGGTTGGCCGACACCCCCAGGCTGAGGATGTCGCTCAGCACCGGGATGCCCTTCTCCTTGATCCACCTGGCCCACAGGTTCTGCAGGAAGCCCACGCTCAACTGGAAGTTGATCGCCCAGCCGGCCACCGCCCCCCCGGTGGCGCAGTTGGTGACCCGCGCCCGCAGGTCGCCGGGCAGGAACGCGTTCGGCCGCAGGGTCGTGCCCAGCGAGACGCTCGGCAGGCCCGGCCGGCGCACGCCGATGCCGAAGGTCCAGTAGTGGGCGACCTTCTCCTGCCAGCCGGCCTCGGGCGTATTGTGGAAGTAGGCCTGCTCGGCGCTGAAGCTGGCCGTCCACCAGCCTATCCCCACTTCGACGTCGGAGAACCCGACCCCGAACAGGCCCACCGCCACCCGGGGCCCCATCTTGGCGGTGATGGCGAAGTGCTTGCGGTTGCGGGGGTCGAACGCGCCCAGCCGGACCCCGGTGAAGGCGGCCACGGTCATCGTCGCCAGGATGCTGACGATGCCCAGGGTCGTCGCCACGTTGGCGATGCTCATCTCGCCGGTGGGGTCGGTGTAGTGCACCGGATCGCCCCAGGCGTAGGCGTAGCGGTTGAACGAGCGCGGCTCGGCGTCGAGCGCCATCAGCGGGTCGACCTGGGTGAACCGCAGCATGCGCGGCGAGTACCACCGCTGCTGCATGTAGACGAGGCCGGTGTCGGGGTCGGTCCAGCCCCCGGCGAAGCCGAGCGTATCGGGCGCGCCGCTGCGCGGGCGGCCGTAGGCGTCGCAGTCGAAGCGCCGCACCCCGCCGGCGGTGACCCAGCCCCGCACGGTGCCCACCTGATCGACGACCGCCGGCTCGAAGCGGCCGTCGGGCAGCAGCCGGCCGAGCAGCGACTCGCCGTAGACGAACCGCTGGAGCAACGCCCCGGCGCCGTCCCTCAGCTCGAGCAGGCGAGGCACGCCGCCCGACGACCGATCCCACACGAACCGCGTCGTGACCCCGTCGGCGGTGCGGGATGCCATCAAGCCGTCGTAGTCATAGGTCATCTCGATCCGCTGGGCCCCGGCGCCCACCCGGTCGATCCGCACCAGCCGGTCGGCGCCGTCGTAGGTGAGCTGCTCGCTCGCCCCGGCGGCGGCGCGGCGGGTCAAGCGGCCGTGGTCGTCCCATTCGTACTGCCAGACGCCGTCGTCCAGCAGCCGGTCGTTGCGGTCGTAGACGAAGTCCTGGATCCCGCCGCCGTCGACCCGGCGGGTGATGTTGCCGTGGCCGTCGTAGGTGTAGCCGATGGCCTCTTCGACGCCGCCCTCGGTGATGGTCTCGGCGACCAGCCGCTCGTCGATGTCGAAGCCGTAGACCACCGCGCGCCCGCTGTCCTCGTCCAGCCGCTCGATCAGCCCGTTGGCGGCGTAGCTCCAGTCGAGGCTCATGCGCACCCCGGCCGCGTCGTGGTAGTCCGAGCGCTCCAGCCGGCCGACGGCGCCCCGGGTCCGGGCCCAGCCGGCCGCGCCGGCCTCGACCGCCGTGGGCAGCCCGGTGCGATCGCGGGTGTAGGTCGCGCGCAGCCCGCCGGCCTCGACGGTCGCCAGCCGGCCCCGGGGGTCGTAGGCGTAGACCGTCTCCCCGGCGGCGGTGCTCACCCGCTCGGGGGCCCCGGCCGAGCGGTAGGCGTAGAGCGTCTCCCGCCCGTCGGGGGCCTGCCACGCGGCCAGCAGCCCCTGGCCGTCCCGGGTCAGCGCGTAGCGGCCGCGCTCGTCCTCGACCGCGATCAGACGGCCGCCGGCGTCGTAGCTCATCTGCTCGACCACGCCGTCGGGCCGGGTCTCGCGGATGACCTGCCCCGCGGCGTCGTACACGTAGGTCGTGCGCTCGCCGCCGAAGTCGACGAAGGCGCTCACCCGGCCGTCGGCGCCCCGCTCCCAGGTGGCGGTCTGGCCCTCGGGCAGCGCCATGGTCATGACCCGGCCGAAGGGGTCCCGGGTCTGGCGGCTCACGTGGCCGTTGGGGTCGGTGATGCTCTCGTAGCTGCCCACCGAGTCGTGGGTGAAGCTGTAGGTCGCGCCCGACGGCAGGCTCATGCTCTCGACGGTGCCGATGGCGGTGTAGGTCGTGCGCCACATGCCGCCGACGAGCCCCGAGCGGGCGCTGGGCATGCCGTCGGGGTTGTACTCGAAGTTGTAGGCCTGCCCCCCGGACGTCACCAGCCGGGTCGGGCGGCCGAGGCCGTCGAGCTCGTAGTCGGTGCGCCGGCCCTCGGCGTCGATGTAGGCCACCGGGCGCCCGGCGCGGTCGTAGATCACCTCCGAGCGGCTGCCGTCGGGGCGCACCACCGCGGTCTGGTTGCCGGCGCCGTCGTATTCGAAGCGCAGGGCGCCCCGGCCGTTGTCGCTGGTCTCGAGCCGGCCGGCGGCGTCGTAGGTCCGGCGCAGGGTGCGGCCCCCGGGCAGGCTCAGCTCGGTCACCCGGCCCACCGCGTCGTAGCGCCGCGAGAGGCGGGCCCCGCCGGGCAGGGTCAGGGCCGTGGTGCGGCCGAGCGCGTCGTAGTCGGTGCGCATCTCGCTGCCGTCGGGCCCCCGCCGCACCCGGAGCTGGCCCAGCGCGTCGTAGACCTGCTCGTAGGTGTCCCCGGTGGGCGTCGTGATGCGGGTCGGCATGTCGAGCTCGTCCCGCTCGACCTCCATGCGGGTGCCGTCGGGCAGGGTCACCCCGTCGAGCACCCCGGCCCCGTTGGGGGTGTAGCCGAAGGCCACTTCGACGTCCCCGAAGCGGTTGGTGTAGGTGTAGGTCTCTCCGGTGAGCCGGCCGGCCCGATCGGTGGCCATGTCGCGCACGGTGCCCATGCGATCGATGGTCTGCACCATGCGACCGTCGGCATACACGTAGTCCAGCGTCGTGCCGTCGGGGTAGCCGATCTGAGTGACCTCACCCCCGGCGTACGACGCGGTCCACACCTCGCCGTTGCCGTTGGTGTACTGCGTCACCTGCCCGTCGCCGTCGTAGGCCCACCGCTGCTGGTTGCCTTCGGGGTCGGTGAAGGTCAGCCGGTTGCCGTCGCCGTCGTAGGTCATGGTCCACAGCTCGCCGTTGCCATCGGTGATGGTCAGCAGGTTGCCGTCGCCGTCGTAGGCGTAGAGCATCGAGTTGCCCAGCGGATCGGTCTCCCGGATCAGCCGGCTCTGGTCGTCGTAGCCGTAGGTCCAGCGGGCGTTGGCCGCGTCGATCATCTCGACCACGTTGCCGTCGGCGTCGTAGACCATGACCGTCTGGGCCCCGAGCGGGTCGATCAGGGTCTCGGTGCGCCCGACCACGTCGTGCCCGATCTCGAGCCGCTCGCCGAAGGCGTCGACCACCGCGACCACCCGCCCCGAGGGGTCGTACTCCACCGAGCCGCTCGTCGAGCCCCGGGGGTCGATGATCTCGACCAGGTTGTGGTCGAAGTCATAGATGTAGTCCGCCCGGCGGGCCTCCTGATCGACGGTGGTCACCAGGTCGCCGTGGCCGTCGTAGACATAGGACCGCTCGGCGCCGTCGGGCATGACCATGCGGGTGATTCGATCGAGGCCGTCCCGGTCGAGCAGCACCGACTCGCCGCTGGAGTGGTGGATGCCGTCGTCGTCGATCGTGATCGCCGATCCGTCGGCGTCGGCGACCTCGATCACCCCCCGGCTGCGGTCGTAGATGAACGAGCGGCCGTCGTCGAGCTCGACGAGGAACCGCTGGGGGTCGTAGGGGGTGAACGGCTCCCCGGCCACCGTCAACTCGCCGTTGATCTCCCACAGCGTATTGCCTTGCAGCGCGGTCAGCGTGCCGTGCGTGCCGGGCAGCGCGGTGTAGGTCGCGATGACCTCCCGGAAGCCGCCCCCGCAGGCCCGGAACTGCGCGCTGAACGCGAAGCGATAGCCCTCGTTGCCGTTGTTGATGGTGATGATGTGGTTGAGGGTGTCATCCACGCTCGGCGGGGGGCCGAAGACGCCGACGCACTCCCCGTTCCACTGCCAGTGCAGCGCGAGCGGGTGGGTGATGTCGAGCTTGCCGCCGCCGATGGACAGCTCCCAGGCCACGCCGAAGTCGCCGACGACCTTGCGCCCCGAGTCGTAGATCCGCTTGATCACGAACGGGATGCCGGCCACCGGGACCACCGCGTCGATGAACTCGAGCCGCTGGCTGCCGAAGTGCATGCCGCCGACGACGTTCATCCGGGTGATCGCGGCCGCGCTGTTGCCCCACTCGTCCTCGACGGTCAGCCGCAGGTCGTAGACCCCCGGCTCGAGCACGGTCACGTCGATGAGGCCGAGCACGTCGCTGTCGACCGAGGCGCCGGTGTGGTCCTCGTGGAGTTGGACCCAGCCATCGGTGCCGGCCGGCGCGGCGTGCAGCGCGTAGTACGCCAGATCGGCGGCCCGGGCGGTGCCGATCACGTTGGCCCACTCGCGCACGTCGACCGCGTCCCGGGGCGACTCGATGATCGCGACCGGCGGCCCGTCGTCCACCGCGCCCGCCGGGTGCACGTAGACCGTCGTCTCGACGCGCTCCTGGTTGCCGGCGTTGTCGGTGACGACCACCTCGACGACGTGCCGCCCGGGCGCATCGAAGCTCACCTGGACCGACCCGTCGGGGCCCGGCTCGACCGGCTCGCCGTCGACGCTCACCTCGACCCCCGAGATGCCGCTGGGGTCGTCGGCCTGCACCACCACCCGCACCGGCTGGCCGGCCTCGGGCTGGCGGTCGTCGACGAACACCTGCACCGCGGGCTGCTGGCGGTCGGCGTCGTCGAGCACCGTGAGCACATGGGTCGCCCGGCCCGACAGCGCGCCGTCGTCGACCACCAGCTCGATCCGGTACTGGCCGGCGACGTCGGGGGTGAAGGTCGTCAGCGCGGCGCCGGGGTCGTCGGGCGCGGCGGCCGATCCGCGGGGGGCCTCGATCACCCGCCACGCGAAGTCGAGCGGGTCGCCGTTGGGGTCGCTGGAGTCGCTGCCGTCGAGCGTCAGCTCTTCATCCCGCTGGACCCGCCCGGGGGCCTCGATCAGCGCCAGCGGCGCCCGGTCGACGACCAGGGTGCCGCGCACCGTGGCGCTGTCGGCGGCGCTGGCCACCCGCACGCTCCACGGCTCATCGTCGACCCCGGCGAAGGTCACCCGGACCACCGGCCCGTCGAGCGCGCCGCCGACGACGGCGCCCCCGGGGATGGCCCAGCGGAAGGTCAGATCGGGCCCGATGGAGCGGCTGGCGTCGAAGGTGAAGACGGTGCGGCCGCGGTCGCCGGCCTCGAGCGTGTCGGGGCTCACCGTCACCCGGGGCTCGAAGCCGCCGGGCACCACGTCCACCGTCGCGATGTCGCTGGCCTGGTTGCCGCCGCCGTCGATGGCGGTCGCGACGACGTCCACCGATCCCACCGCCCGCGCGTCGAAGCGGGCCCGGCCGGTGGCGTCGAGGGCCAGCGGGGCCCCGCCGACCTCGAGCAGCAGCGCGGCGATGTCGGTGTCGTCCCGGGCGAAGACGAGCACCTCGATGGTCTCGCCGACGAAGGCCGCGTCCCGGTCGAGCACCACCGTCACCGACGGGGCCTCGAGGTCGACGCAGCCGGCCTCCTCGTCGACGCGCCCGTCGCAGTCGTCGTCCTCGAGGTTGCACACCTCGAAGTCGGGCGCGCCGGGGTTGGCGTCGCAGGTGATCTCACCGCCGAGGCAGAAGGTCATGCCCACCCGCCCGCAGGCGCCGAGGCCGGCCCGGCAGATGTCGCCGATGTCTTCGGGATCCTCGTCGATCCGGCCGTCGCAGTCGTCGTCTTCCCCGTCGCACCGCTCGGGCGAAGCGCCGAGCAGCGGGTCGCACACCGCCTCGCCCAGCTCACCGTCGGCGCACTCGGGCACGACCCGGGCGCAGGCCCCGACCCCGCACTGCACCTCGAGGAAGCCCTCGTCGGTGACGCCGTCGCAGTCGTTGTCGACCCCGTCGCACGCCTCGCCGTTGGCCGGCAGGCCCGCGTCGGCCGAGCAGGTGACGTCGGCCCCGTCGGCGGTGCACAGAAACACGCCCTCGTCCCGGCACTGCCCCTGGCCCTCGCTGCACGCCTCGCCCACCGGGAAGCCGTTGGACGGGTCGCCGTCGCAGTCGCGGTCCACCGCGTCGCACCGCTCGGGCTGGGGCTCACCGGGGCGGGCGGTGCACACCACGCCCTGCCCGTCGGCCCGGCACAGGATCTCGCCCTCGTCCCGGCAGGCGCCGACCCCGTCCTCGCAGGGCACGCCGGTGACCGGGTAGCCCTCGTCGGCCGAGCCATCGCAGTCGTTGTCGGCGTAGTCGCACACCTCGGGCGTCGGGTCGCAGCGGCCGACGGTGATCAGGATGGTCACCGTGCGGCTGCGCCCGGCGGCGTCCTCGGCGTAGACCCGGATCTCGAACTCGCCCTCGCCGATGGCGGCCGGGTCGAGCAGCGCGAGCTGGCCCTCGATGTCGCTGTCGCCCGAGGCGATGCGCACCGCGTCGCCCTGCCCCGGCGGGCCGTAGGTGACCTCCCAGTAGACGAGGCTCTCGTCCTCGATGCGCCCCTCGACCGGGGTCGGCCGGGTGATCTCGGCGGGCAGCGGGTCGACCTCGACGACGGGGAAGTCGCCGTCGTCGTCCGAGATGACCCGGATCTCGAGCCGCCCCCGGCCGATGTTCTGGGCGAAGTCGCGGGCCTCGCCCTCGATGACGTGCAGCCCGGCCTCGGCGAAGATCACCGTCGCCCGGTTGTTGCCGTCGAGGGGCACCGGCCGGCCGTCGATGGTGGCCAGGACCGTCGCGACGCCCACCGCGTCGGTGGCCCGCACCTCGAAGTTCACCGCCTCGCCCACCCGGACCACGACCCGGTCGGCGAGCACCTCGACGTCGGGCGGGGTCTCGTCGAGCGCGCAGTTGTTGCCGTCGCCCCCGCACTCGTCGGGCACGAAGTTGCCGTTGCAGTCCTCGCTGATCCCCGACTCGATGTCGCACTCGTCCACCCGGCCGTTGCCGTTGCAGTCGTAGCGCGCGGGGCGGACGGCGAGGTCGCAGGCGTCGCTGACCCCGTTGAAGTCGCAGTCGTCATCGTCGTGCAGCGGCTCGTCGACCGAGATGTCGCAGTCGTTGTCGATGCCGTCGCACACATCGGGCTCGGGCTGGCCCTCCTGGACCGGGCACGAGAGCTCGCCGTCCTCGCAGACGAAGCGCGTCTCGCGGTAGCAGGCGCCCACGCCCCGGCCGCAGGTGCGCTCGAGCTCGAACGGATCCTCGTCGACCACGCCGTCGCAGTCGTCGTCCCGCAGGTTGCACGCCTCGGCCCGCGGCTCGCGGGGGGCCGCGTCGCAGACGAAGTCGCCGCCGATGCAGCGCCGGATCCCGATCTGGCGGCAGAAGCCGACCCCCGCCGAGCAGGGGTCGCCGTCGCCGAACACCTGCTCGTCGATCTCGCCGTCGCAGTCGTTGTCCCGGCCGTCGCAGAACTCGAACTCGGCGCCCTGGCGGGGGTCGCACTCGGCCAGCTCGCCGCCGATGCAGCGGGCGACCTCCTGCTGGCAGACGCCCCGCCCGCAGCGGATCGTGCCCTGATCCTCGTCGATCGCCCCGTCGCAGTCGTCGTCGGCCCCGTTGCACAGCTCGTCGCCCGCGCCCTCGAGCGGGTCGCAGGCGGTCGGGGCCCCGGCGGTGCACGCCGGCAGCACCCGAGCGCAGACGCCCCGGCCGCAGGCCACCGTGCCCAGCGACTCATCGACCTCCCCGTCGCAGTCGTCGTCGGCCCCGTTGCACAGCTCGTCCCCGTCGGGCTCGCCCTCCGCCGCGTCGCAGCGCACCGCGCCGGCGAGGCAGACGGTGCGCCCCGGCCGCTCGCAGACGCCCAGCCCGCTGGTGCACGGGGCGTCGATGTCCTCCGGCGCGTCGTCGACGACGCCGTCGCAGTCGTCGTCCAGCGCGTTGCACGCCTCGGGGGCCGGGTCGCCGGCCGGCCCGTCGCAGATCAGATCGCCGTCGACGCAGGCCAGGGCGTAGCGCCGATAGCACGCGCCCACCCCGACCCCGCACGGGGTGCCCACCTCGAAGACGTCCTCATCGGTGGTGCCGTCGCAGTCGTCGTCGATGCCGTTGCACACCTCGTCCGAGGCCCCCAGGAAGGGCTCGCACTCGATGGGCTGGCCGAAGTCGTTGCAGTTCACCTGCACCCGGCGGCAGGCGCCCACCCCGCAGATCTGGTCGCCGAAGCCCTCGTCCACCTCGCCGTCGCAGTCGTTGTCGACGACGTCGCACACCTCGTCGCCCGGCTCACCGGGCACCGCCGGGCACACCGCCGCGCCGTCGACGCAGTCGAAGAACGCCTGCGCCCGGCAGGCGCCCAGCCCCGCCGCGCACAGGGTCGCCGACTCGACGGCCTCTTCGTCGGCGGTGCCGTCGCAGTCGTCGTCGAGCCCGTTGCAGGTCTCCTCCTCGGCCGCGCCCTGCTCGGCGTCGCAGACCAACGCCCCGGCGACGCAGCGCTGGGTGCCCACCGCCCGACACTGGCCCAGCCCCGCCTCGCACGGGGTGTCGTCCTCGGCGATGTCTTCGTCGGTGACGCCGTCGCAGTCGTCGTCGACGCCGTTGCACGTCTCGGCCGCCGCCCCCACGAAGGGATCACACACCACCGGCTCGCCGAAGGTGCAGGTGGCCAGCGGGCGGGCGCAGGCCCCGACCCCGCAGATCCGATCGGCGAAGTCCTCGTCGATGTTGCCATCGCAGTCTTCGTCGAGGCCGTTGCACACCTCGTCGACCGGCTGCACCACCTGCCGGCAGCGGCGCACGCCGCCCTCGCAGGCCAGCCGCCCGGCGCCGCAGGCCCCGTTGGCCGGCGCCTGGCACGCCCCGAGGTCGTCGAGCCCCTCGTCCACCGCGCCGTCGCAGTCGTTGTCGAGCGCGTCGCACACGTCGTCCTCGGGCGGGAACTCGACCGCGTCGCACACGACCTGATTGCGGTCGTTGCACACCGTCTCGCCGAACGCCTGGCACAGCCCGACCCCCAGGCTGCAGAGCTGGCGCAGGCCGAGGCCCTCGTCCACCCGGCCGTCGCAGTCGTCGTCGACCCCGTTGCACCGCTCGGCGTCGAGCGGCTCGAGCGGCTCGGCGTCGCAGACGATCGCGCCGTCGACGCAGCGCTGCTCGCCGACCACCCGGCACAGCCCCCGGCCGGCGTCGCACGGGCCGACCGCGGCCGTCTCGTCGATGCGCCCGTCGCAGTCGTCGTCCAGCCCGTTGCACCGCTCGGGCTGCGCCCCCTGCGTGGGGATGCAGTCGGGCGGCGCGCCGTCGACGCAGCCGGGCACCTCGCGGGCGCAGATGCCGACCCCGCAGATGGCCACCGCCAGCGCCTCGTCGGTGTTGCCGTCGCAGTCGTTGTCGACCCCGTCGCACACCTCGTCGCCCGGCGGGCGGGCGACCGCGTCGCAGGCGAGCTGGCCGGCCACGCAGCGCTCGAAGCCCACCGCCCGGCAGCCGCCGACCCCGTCGGCGCAGGCGAGGCCGGTGTCTTCCGGGTTCTCGTCGGTGCGCCCGTCGCAGTCGTTGTCCAGCCCATCGCACAGCTCGTCGGCCGCCGGCCCGGGCACCGCGCCGCAGACCACCCGACCCGCCGCGCACACCGTCACCCCGTCCCGCCGGCACAGGCCGTTGCCCGAGCCGCACGCCTCGCCGACGTCGCCCGCCTCCTCGTCGGTGACCCCGTCGCAGTCGTTGTCGACCCCGTCGCACACCTCGGGCGTCGCGCCCTCGAGCGGATCACACTCGGCGACCTCGCCCCCCGCGCAGTCGCTGATCGAGCGGCGGCAGGCGCCCACCCCGCACGGCTGCGCCTCGCCCAGGCCGTCGTCGACCAGGCCATCGCAGTCGTCGTCGAGGCCGTTGCACACCTCGTCGACCGCGTCCTCCCGGGTATCGCGGGCGTCGCACACCTCGACCCCGTCGACGCAGCGCAAGGGCACCGTCTCGGCGCAGACCCCCAGGCCCCGGGTGCAGGTGCGGCCGTCGAGCGCGCCCTCGTCCAGCGCGCCGTCGCAGTCGTCGTCGATGCCGTTGCACAGCTCGTCCGCCGGCTCGCCCGGCTGCCCCTCGCAGACGAAGGCGTCGTCCACGCAGCGCCCCACGCCCTGCCGCTGGCAAGCCCCCTGGCCCACCCCGCAGGGCAGCCCGACGCCCTGGGCCGCCTCGTCGGCGCGCCCGTCGCAGTCGTCGTCCAGCCCGTTGCACAGCTCCCGGTCGCGGGCCCCGACCCGCGGATCGCACACCGCCGCCTGCCCGTCGATGCACGCCGCGATCTGCCGGGCGCAGATCCCGACCCCGCAGTCGAGGGTGCCCAGATCCTCGTCGGTGCGCCCGTCGCAGTCGTTGTCCGCCCCGTCGCAGCGCTCGGGGTCCCCGGGGTCGTCCGAGATACACACCCGCTCGCCGCCGACGCACTCGAAGGCGCCCGCCCCGCAGCCCCCCGGCAGCCCGGTGTCACACACCCCCGAGCGGCGGATGCCCTCGTCGACGGTGCCATCGCAGTCATCGTCCTCGCCGTCGCAGGTCTCCGAGCGCTCGGGCAGCCCGGCGAAGGCATCGCAGATGCTCTCCGCGCCGCCGAAGGCGCAGATGCGGACCCCCTCCCGGCGGCAGATGCCGACGCCATCGGCGCACGGCTCGCCGAGGTCGAAGCCCTCGTCGGTGACGCCGTCGCAGTCGTCGTCGATGTCATTGCACAGCTCGTCCGCCGGCGCCCCCGGCTCGCCGTCCGCCGCGCAGCGGGGCGCGCCCTCGGCGTCGCAGCGGACGGTGCCGCCCACCGCGCATGCCCCCCGGCCCACGGCGCAGGCGTCGCCCACCCCCAGGCCCTCGTCGACGGCGCCATCGCAGTCATCGTCGATGGCATTGCACAGCTCGTCGGACGGATCACCGGCCGCCGCGTCGCAGGCCACCTCGCCCTCGGCGGTGCAGACCCGCTGCCCGTCGGCCGCGCAGGCCCCCCGACCGACGGTGCACGCCCCGCCGATGTCGAAGTCCTCGTCGACGGCCTCGTCGCAGTCGTCGTCGGCGCCGTTGCACCGCTCGGGGGCCGGCTGGCCCGGCTCGGCGTCGCAGGTCAGCCCCCGCCCCCGCGCCGGATCACAGGTCAGCACGCCCTGCCGCCCGCAGGCCCCGTCGCCGTTGAGGCACGGAGTGCCGACGTCGGCCAGCGCTTCGTCGACCGCGCCGTCGCAGTCCTCGTCGACCCCGTCGCACACCTCGAGCGTCGGCCGGACCGCGCCCTCGCAGGCCCCGAAGGTGCGATCGGGCAGGCAGGTCTGGATGCCATCGGCGCAGCGCCCGACGCCCCGCAGGCCGGGCTGATCGGGCCAGCACGGCTGGGTGACGCCCGGCTCGCAGTTGCAGCCCTCGGGGAAGACCGCCGGGTCGACGTCGTCCACCTCGCCGTCGCAGTCGTTGTCCTCGCCGTCGCAGATCTCCACGCCCGGCAGCCGCTGCCCCCGGCAGACGCCCGGCGCGCCGCCGTTGCACTGGGCGGTGCCCGCCGCGCAGATCCCGACCCCCTCGGTGCCCGCGGGCCCGGTGTAGCACGGCCCCTCGAGCAGCTCGCCGCCGTCGCTCTCGTCGATGGCGCCGTCGCAGTCGTCGTCCAGCGCGTTGCAGACGTCCTCCACCGGCAAGACCGCCTCGAAGCAGCCGGTCCACTCGCCCGACTCGCAAGCCTCGGTACCCGGGCGGCAGGTGCCCACGCCCTCGGTGCCATCGGGGCCCGGATAACACGAGCGGGTCACCTCTTCGTCGATCGATCCATCGCAGTCATCGTCCAGCCCGTTGCAGATCTCGCCCGATCCCACCCCGGGCATGGCCATGCAGACCGTGCCCCCGCCGTCCGCCGCGCAGACCGTCTCGCCCTCGACCGCGCAGACCCCCTCGCCGGCGGTGCACGGCTCACCCAGCTCGGCGAACGCCTCGTCGATCGACCCGTCGCAGTCGTCGTCCTCGCCGTTGCACAGCTCGGTGTCCCCCGGGCTGTCGGCCTCGGGCACGCACACCACCCCGTCCGCCGTGCAGGCGAGCGCCCCCGCGATCGGACACGGCCCGCCGTCGTCGTTCAGGCACGGATCGCCGACCGACGGGACCTCTTCGTCCACCTCGCCGTCGCAGTCGTCGTCGACCCCGTTGCACTGCTCGTCGGCCGGCATGACCGCCGGCTCGCACACCGGCCCGTCGGCGGTGCAGGCCAGCCGCCCGTCGGCGCACGGCCCCTCGCGACCGTCGACCGCGCACGCCGCGCCCGGCTCGCAGACCCCCATCTCGGGCGCCTGCCCGTCGCGCTGCGCGGGCCCCCCGGCCGGCGCGCTGTCGTCGCAGCCGCCGGCGAGGGCGAGCAGCGCCGCGGCGGCCAGCAGACGCAGATGCAGGGACAGGGCGGGTTCGAATCGCAGATCGGGCACGGCGTGCTCCCCCCGAGGCAGACGGCTGGAGCTATCTTAGGTGATCCCGGTCGGCGAGGGCGACCTCGGCAACCGTAAACGGGCATCACGACGGCCGGTCTCCGGCGCCGGCCGCCGCGATTGACCCACGCGCCGGGCGCGGTCCATCATCCCCCCAGCCAGGAGGCCCGATGCTCACCCCCCACGCCCTCGTCGGCCGCGTCGTCGGCGGCCAGTTCCGCATCGACGGGCTGATCGGCCAGGGCGGCTTCGGGGCGGTGTTCCGGGCGTGGGATCTGAGCCTCGAGCGGCCGGTGGCGGTGAAGGTGATCGCCCACGCCGGGGTCGAGGCGCTCGCCGCCCGGTTCCACCGCGAGGCGCAGGTGCAGGCCCGCTTCCGCCACCCGGCGATCGTGCGGCTCTTGTACTTCGGCGAGGACGCCGGCCTGTGCTTCATGGTGCAGGAGCTCGTCGAGGGCCGCACCCTGCGGGCGGTGGTGAACCGCGAGGGCCCGCTGGCGCCCGACCGGGTGGTGCGCCTCTTCGCCAGCCTGCTCGACGCGCTCGACGAGGCCCACGGCGAGGGGGTGGTGCACCGCGACCTCAAGCCAGCCAACATCATGCTCGTCGAGGGCCGCCGGGGCGAGGAGGTGCGGCTGCTCGACTTCGGCATCGCCAAGATCATCGAGCAGTCGGACGCCATCGAGACGCTGACCGCCACCGGCGCGGTCATCGGCACCCCGGCGTGGATGTCACCCGAGCAGGCGACCCGCCAGCCGGTGACCCCCGCCGCCGATCTGTATGCCATCGGCTGTGTCATGTACTACGCCCTCACCGGGCGCAAGCCGTTCACCGGCACCCCGGTGCAGATCCTGATGGATCACGCCAACCGGGCGCCGGACCCGCTGCCGGCGACGGTGCCGGCCCCGCTCGCCGCGGTGGTGCGCCGCGCGATGGCCAAGCGGCCGGGCGATCGCTTCCCCTCGGCCGACGCGATGAAGGCCGCGCTCGAAGGCCGGGGCCCACGCGCCGTGCGCCCGGCCGGGCCCACCCCGTCGATCGTGCCCGAGCGGCGGCCCGGGCCCCCGTCGGACGCGACGCCGTTCGACATCTCGGACATCGACGCCCCGCCGCCCGCGCGCCGGCGACGGGGGGCGCTGCTCGCGGCGGTGGCGCTGCTCGCGCTGGTCGGCCTCGGCTTCGGGGGGTGGGCCGTGACCCGCTCGGGCGTCGGGGCGGCCGACGCGGGGGTCGCCGATCAGGGCCCGCCGCCTCCGCCGGACGCCGCCCCGCCGGACGCCGCCCCCGACGCGGCGCTGCCCGACGCGGCGCTGCCCGACGCCGCCCCGCCCGACGCCGCGCTGCCCGACGCGGCCCCCGACGCCGCCCGGCCGAAGCCGGCCCGCCGACGCACCCCGCGCGCGGCGCCCCGCAAGACCCGGGTCGCCCAGCTCGGCGTCGACCGCCGACGCAAGGCCGCCGCCGCCGCCCAGCAGACCCTCGACGGGGCGCTGAAGCGCTGCGCCTGCGCCGAGGCCGGGCGGGCCGCGGACACGCTGAAGGGGCTGGGCGTCGACCGCGGGGCGCAGTTCACCGCGTACTGCGCGCCCAAGCGGGCCGGCGTCGGGCTCTCCCGCTGCGCCGCCGCGCTCGACCGCCGGCTGACCGCGGCGATGGGCCGGTGCCCGTGCCACGGCAGCGCGGTCGAGCAGCTCGCCGCCCGCCTCGCCACCGAGTTCGGCCACGACCGCCGCGCCGAGTGGACCCGCCGCTGCGCCACCCCGGGGCTGCCGGGGAGCTGCTTGTAGCGGCCCGTCCGGACAGCGTCCGGCGGACGTCCGCGGACACCCCCGAGCCGACGGTGGACACCGCGCGCCCACGACATGCCGCGGCCGGCGGGCTGGCACGCCGCGTGATACGGAGTCCGGCGAGGACACCCATTCACGCCGAGGTCGAACATGTCGCTGCCCATGACCCTGCCCCCGCCGGCCATGCCCACGCCCGCCCGGCCCACGCCGGCCCTGCCGAGCCCGCCCCGCCGCCAGACGCCGATCGATCGCCTCTTCCGCGGCGCGCTGGTCGCCGTGAGCCGGCTGGCCGGGGTCCGGATCCGGGTGGCCCGCAGCGCCGCCGAGCGGGCCGACGCCGAGGCGGTGGCGGCGGCGGTGCTCGGCGAGCGGCGGGGGCGAGTGCCCCCGAGCCTGCGATCGATCGGCGCCCGCTACGATGCCATGGCGACGACGCTGGTGGCCTATGACGAGGGGCGGCCGGTGGGCACGATGACGCTGTACCTGCCGACCGACAGCAGCCGCACGGTGGAGTCGGCGGCGCTGCGCCTGCCGGATGGCATCGAGCCATCGGACGTGGTCGACATCGGCCGGCTGGCGGTGCTGCCGAGCCATCGGGGCGGCGCCCGGCTGGTGCTGCTGGGGCTGCTCGGCGCGGCGCAGCGGCTCAGCGAGCGGGCGGGGCGCCGGTGGTGGGTCGGCATGACAGCGCCGAAGCTGGTCGAGGTGTTCCGCCGGCTCAACCCCACCGCGCGCCCCCTGCCCCGGGCGCGGGTGGACGAGCGCCCGGCGGCGGTGGTGCTGTACTGGATCGCCTACCGGGAGGGCGCCGCGCGCGAGCTGGCGCCGTTCATCATGGCCAACGCGGGGGCCTCGCCGGTCCGCATCCTGACCCGGCACTGCGCCCGGCTGCTGCGGGGGCGGCTGTCCCGCGGTCGCTGAGGGCCCGGCGATCGACCCTGTGCCACAGCCCGAGATCCTCGCCCGCCGACCGCTCGGCCGACGCCCACAGCCCGAGATCCTCGCCCGCCGACCGCTCGGCCGACGCCCACAGCCCGAGATCCTCGCCCGCCGACCGCGCGGCCGACGGCCACAGCCCGAGATCCTCGCCCGCCGACCGCGTGGCCGACGGCCACAGCCCGATATCCTCAGCGAGCGACCGCGCCGCCCCGGCTCACAGCCCGCCATCCCCGCCCGCCGACGAGACGCCCCGTCGCCACAGCCGCGATCGGCCGCCGACCGACCGCGCGCCGCAGCCCCACAGCCCGAAATCCCCACCCCCCGACCGCGCAGCCGAGCGCCGACGCCCGAAACCCTCGGCGCCCGCCAACCGCGCGGGGGTCGACAGGGCGCCATCCGCGCCGACCGACGCCGGCCGCGTGCGCCACAGCCCCGAATCCTCGCCCGCCGAGCGCGGTCGCTGGGCGAATGACGCCGATTTCGTCGCCTCGTGGCCGATCGGCTGTGGCACAGCGGGCGGCCCTCGTCGATCGACGGCGCGCCGGCCTGTGCCGCTGCCCCGGGCGCTCGCCGCTCGACCGCGCGGCGCTGTCCGATCGACCACCGCGCCCGCGTGGCGGGCCTGTCGTACAGCCGCCGCGTCACGCCCGGCGCCGCGCGATCGGGTGTGTGGGCTGCCCGGCGCGCGCATCGGGCGACGGGATCCGACCTGTGGCACACCCGCCGGCGCTCGGTGGGTGAGGATTTTCGGCGATCGCCACAGGCTGATCGCTCGGTCGGTGACGAAAATCGGCAGCGTCACCGCCGCGCGCCGTCGTCGACGGTGGATCGGCGCCTGTGCCCACTGCACAGATCGGTCGCCGCCGGAGAATCCGCGCTGTGGGCGTCCCGCCCGCGCGTCGACGCGGCGGATTTCCGGGTGTGGGGGGGTGTTCGGGCCTCGAAGGGCGAGGGCGGCGGGCTGTGGCACAGGGTCGATCGCCCGGCGGGCGGCGCGCTGGCGCTGTGCGTCATGGCCGACGCGGGGGCCGCGCTCAGCGCTTCAGCGGGCGCTGGCGGGCCTCGGCGAGCAGGGCGGCGATCGCCTCGAGGTGCGCCCCGTCGTCGGGCGAGGGGTTCGCGAGGGCGTCGACGTGCAGCGACAGCGCCTGGGTGGATCGGTCGGACCAGCCGTCGTCGCCGCCTCGCACCCGCAAGCAGAAGCCGGCCTCCCGGGCGAGGGCGCCGGCGTCGGGGGCGCGGCGCATGGCCGACGGGTCGGCGACCCAGCCGCTCACCCGGGCCTCGATGCGGGTGCAGTAGCCCTCGACGTCGGCGGCGAGCCCGGCGGACCCGCCCTGACAGCCGGTCAGCGCGGCGAGCGCCGCCCCGGCGAGCCACCCCGCCGCGCCGCGGCTCATCGCGTCCCCTGCTGCTGGCCGCGGGGCGCCGGCGCGTTGCCGCTGCGGCGGAACATCTCGGCCATCTCGCCTCCGCTGATCATCTGCTCCCCGATCGAGGTCATCTGCCACGGGGCCCCGAACTCCGCCACGCTGCGGTTGGCCGCCGCCTCGAGCATCGTCGACTGTACCTGCGCCTTCTGCAAGTAGCGACCCGGGGCGTACTCTTCGTAGAGGTGCCACTGGTTGCGCCCGGTGCGGCCGAGGTTGGTGGTGCCCCGGATCTCGGGCAGCCAGTCGTCCCCGATGGGCTGGACCTGGCGCTGGAAGGCCCGGTAGCTCTGCCGGAGCTGCTGCTTGTAGCGGTCCTTGGTGATGTTGGCCGGGTCCCACTGCGACACGTAGAGCCACAGGCGGGCGTCGGGCAGCGCGGTGCGGCTGGTGATGTTGGCCGCGACGTGCCCCACGATCTGGTCGACGGTGAGGCTGAAGCCCTGGTCGAGCGCCGAGAAGTAGGCCTGGGCGTTGCTGGAGTTGGCCAGCGCCCGCTGGACGCCGGCCTTGGCCGCCGCCTTGCCGAGCTCGGCCATCGACGAGGCGATGTTCTGGGCCTGGTTCATCATGCCCAGCGCGACCCGGTGGGTGGTGACCGACGCGCTCGCCGGCACCCGGTTGGCCAGCGCGGCGATCGACCGCCCCAGCGCGGGGGTGGCGAAGACGAAGCCCACGCTGACGAGGGTCATGACCAGCTCGACCCGGGCGGCCTGCTCGGCGCGGATGCCGGCCAGCGCCTCCTGGCAGGCGTTGCTGTACTTGGTGTAGGCCGTGCCGAGCCGGCTGCTGAGCTGGGTGTGCAGCGCGTTGCGCTGGGCGTCGCTGAGGGGCGTCTCGGTGCTCTGATTCGGCCCGGTCTGCGGCGTCGCCGCGTTCGTCGGGCCCCCGTCGGGGGTGCCGCCGGGCGGGATGTACTCCCAGGGGTGGTTCTCCTGATAGGGGCCCATACCGAACCGGCGCAGGTGCTCCTCGTCGCTGATCACCTGGGTCGGGTCGGTCCGATTGCGATAGTCGAGCTGCACCGCGCGCTGCTGGACGCCGCCCCCCGGCCCCGACCCGGCGTATTGATCGAGCAGCCCCTCCGCCGACTCGCCCTGCACCACCCGATCGGCCACCGCGTCGGCGTGCTGCTCGTAGCGGTCACCGACCTGCCCCACGCCGCCCTTGAGCTGCACCCCGCCCCGCTGTTGCACGATGTGCGCCGCCTCGTGGGCCGCGGTGTGCAGGTCGGGGGCCTCTTTGAAGGCCACCGCGTTGCCGGTGGCGTACGCGTTGGCGCCCATGGCGTCCGACGCCTCGGCCGCCTTGCCGCCGACGTGGGCCTGCACCCCGGAGACGTCGTGCTTGCCGAACGACTTCTGGATGGCCTGCCTGTGCGGCAGCGATCCCCCGCTGCCCTGGACGCCGTGGGCCGCCGCCCGATGCACCGCCTCGGTCGCGCCGCCGCCGGCCCGCTGCACCGGGCTCGCCCGGCCCATGCGCTGCACGACGTGCGCGCTCTGCTGGCGGGCGGCCTCGGCCTGCCGGGCCAGCATCTGGATCGGCGACGGCTGCGGCTCGACGCTCTGCGTCGGCGCCACCGCGTGCTCGGCGTCGTAGGATTGCGCGCTCATGTGTCCCCCCCGGGCTTCGGCCTACGGTCTCACAGCCGCCCCATCTCCCGCGACTCGGCGTCGGCCGCGCGGCGCAGGCGGGCCAGGGTCAGGCCCCCGCCCTCCTCGGCGGCGTAGAAGGCCGCCCGCAGCACCGCGTTCTTGATGTTGCCCCCGCTCATCTTGTGCTTGCGCCCCAGCCGCTCGAAGTCGATGTCGCCGTCGACCGGCATCTCGGCCGGGATCATGCGCCGCCACAGCTCGGCCCGCTGGTCGGCGTCGGGCAGCGGGAAGTGCACCCGGAACTTGAGCCGCCGGCGGAAGGCTTCGTCGAGGCCGCGCTCGAAGTTGGTCGTCAGGATGGAGACCCCGTCGTACTGCTCCATGCGCTGGAGCAGGTAGTTGACCTCCATGTTGGCGAAGCGGTCGTTGGCCCCCTTCACCTCGGTGCGGGTCGAGAACAGGCTGTCGGCCTCGTCGAAGAACAGGATGACCTGCGCCTGCTCGGCCTCGTCGAAGATGCGGCCGAGGTTCTTCTCGGTCTCGCCGACCCACTTGCTGACCACCCGCGACAGGTCGACCCGGTACAGCTCGCGGCCGAGGTCGTGGGCGATGATGCCGGCCATCATGGTCTTGCCGGTGCCCGGGGGGCCGCTGAACAGGCACGAGAGGCCCCGGCCGTAGTCCATCTTGCGGCGGAAGCCCCAGGTGTCGAACACCCGGCTGCGGTGGCGGGCGTGGGCCCGGATCTCGCGCAGCCGCTCGACCACGTCGTCGGGCAGCACCACGTCGTCCCAGCCCAGCGCGGTGTGCACCCGCTCGGAGAGGCCGTCGAGCGCGTGCTGCATGCGGCGGCGCAGGGCGCGGGTGATCTGGTCGTCGTCGGGGGCCTCGGCGCCCAGCGCGCGGGCCTCGCGGCGGGCCTCGGCCAGCGCGGCGAGCAGGACCCCGGGGGTGACGTCGAACCGGGCGGCGAGGCGGTCGGCGCGGGCGTCGTCGGCCAGCTCGCGCAGCCACAGCGCCCGCTGCTCGGCGCTGTCGGGGCGGGTCAGCTCGACGAGCGGGGCGTCGCCCAGGCCGTCGGGCGCGCGCTCGGCGGTGATCAACAGCGGGCCTCGGTGGGCGGCGAGGCGGCGGCGCAGCGGCTCGCCGCGGGGGTCGTCCTCGGCGGGGCGGCCGAGCCGGACGAGCAGCGGCAGGGCGCGCAGCCGGGCGTCGAGCAGCAGGTCGAGCAGGGCCCCGTCGAACGCGGCCGGGTCGCGCGGCAGGCGGTCGAGGTCGACGTCGAGCAGGGGCTGACCCCGGCGGCGCGCGGCGTGGCGGGCGGCCTCGGCCCGTCCGCTGCCCGGCGGGCCGACCAGCACGATCGGGCCGCCATGGGCGAGCAGGCGGTCGAGGCGCTCGGCGGCGGCCGGCGGGGCGTCGAACGGCGGCGGGTCGTCATCCGGCGCGCGCAGGGCGGCCCGGTCGAGCACCAGCGGGGGCTCGCCGCGCAGCAGCGCCAGCACCGGGTCGGGCACGATCACCCCGTGGTGGGCGAACGGCGCCCGGCTCCGGCCCCAGGCTTCGGGCGCCTCGAGCCGGACGAGGCCGCCCCGGCGCAGCGGGCCGTCGGGGCGCAGGCGGGCCATGGCGGCCAAGGCGTCGTCGGCGGTGTCGCTCACCAGCTCGGCGAGGAAGCTGGCCGGGGGCAGCTTGACCGCGAAGTCGGCCCAGGCGAAGGCGTAGAGCCGGGCGACGTCGACCCACAGCGCCGATCCGGCGGCAGCGGCGAGCAGCGCGACGTCGGTCGGCTCGAGGGCGAAGCGATCGGCGATCCGAGCCAGGGGCGACCCATCGGGGCGGGGCACCGGGCCCGGGTCGGCGGCCGGCGGCAGGCCCAGCTCGGCGGCGACGTCGGCGGTCGGCCGGTCGGCGAGCACCGCGGCGACCTCGTCCACGCTGACGTAGAGGTCGCCGAGCCGCCCCCCGCCCTGGGTCAGCCGGGCCCCGTGGCGGGCGATGTGGCGCCGGGTGCGGTCGAGGCACCAGCGCAGGAGCGGGCGCGGTGAGGCGGCTTCGGATTCGGGCGCGGCTGGCATGGCGGTCATGCTATCGATCGGGTCGCCCGCGCGCCAGCGTCGGGCGCGCTGTGTCCGATGTATCCGGGGGTATCTCATGAAGCGATGGTGGGCGACGGTGGCGGCGGTGTGGCTGGCGGGCTGCTTGGGGGAGCCCTCGTCGTCGGTCGTCGACGTCGGCCCCGAGGTGAGCCCGCCGGGCGAGGTGGGGGTCGAGGCGGGCCTCGACGGCGGGCCGGAGACGGGGGTGACGCCGGAGATGGGGGTCCGGGAGATGGGGCTCCATGAGATGGGGCCCGGCGAGGTGGGGCCCGACCGCGTCGACGACGGCGTGGCCTGCGACACCGAGCGGTGCAACGGGCGGGACGACGACTGCGACGGCGCGATCGACGAGTCGCTGGCCTTCGTCGGCGAGCCGTGCGCGGTGGGCGCCGGGGCCTGCATGGTCGAAGGCATCCGGCGCTGCTTCGAGGGCCCCGACGGCTGGGCGGTGGCCTGCGACGCCGAGGCCGGGGATGTGATGCCCGAGCGCTGCGATGGCATCGACGAAGACTGCGATGGCATGGTCGACGAGGACGTCGAGGGGGTCGACGAGCCGTGCGCCGCGGGCGAGGGCGTCTGCCTGCGCGAGGGGCGGTGGCGGTGCCCCATCGGCGATGGCTCGGGGGCCGAGATGGCGCTGGCGTGCGACGCGGTGGCCGGGGCTCCGGCGGACGAGGTGTGCAACGGGCTGGACGACGACTGCGACGGCGCGCTCGACGAGCAGGCGGCGGGCACCGGCGAGGCGTGCGTGGCCGGGCGGGGGGCGTGCGCCGCCGAGGGGGTGACGGTGTGCGAGGCGGGCCCGCCGGGGGTCGAGGCGCCGCCGGTGTGCGACGCGGCGCCGGGCCTGCCCCGGGACGAGGTGTGCGACGGGATCGACGACGACTGCGACGGCCGGCTCGACGAGCAGGTGCCCGGGGTCGGCGACGCGTGCCAGGTGGGCGTCGGCGGGTGCAACGGGGTCGGGCGGCGGGTGTGCCGGGCCGAGCCGGGGTCGGGTATGGCGACGGATCTGTCGTGCGACGCGATCGCCGGGCAGCCGGGGGCCGAGGTGTGCAACGGGCTGGACGACGACTGCGACGGCCGGCTCGACGAGGACACCGCCGGCGGCGAGTGCGCGACCGGGCGGCCGGGCATCTGCGCGGCGGGCGACCTCGTCTGCGACGGCGGCCGCGCGGTCTGCGTCGGCCGCAGCGACGCCCGGGCCGAGGGCTGCAACGGGCTGGACGACGACTGCGACGGCGCGGTGGACGACGGGGTGCAGAACCGCTTCTGCGGGGGCTGCGGGCCGTTCCCCGCCGAGCAGTGCAACGGGGCCGACGACGACTGCGACGGGTCGATCGACGAGGATCTGGCCGGCTGCGGGCTGGCGATCGCGTGCGGGGTGTTCTCGATCCGGAACGGGCAGGCGGGGGTGCAGGCCTTCCCCGCGGTGTCGCCGGCGTTCGGGGGCGACGTGACCCGGCTGATCGCGGTGCACACCTACCGCCCCGAGGGCGACCAGCAGTTCGAGTATCGGCTCGCGGTCGAGGGGGCGAACATGCGCTACACCACGGGCCGGGGCAACGACCGGTCGTACGTCGCCGGCTGGCTGTGCAGCCTGGGGCACCGGGGCACGGCCGGGGCCACCGTCGGCGAGCTGACCGTGGCCGGCGAGAGCCAGGGCCGGGTGGGCATGCGGGCGCCGGCGGTGCTCGGGCCCGAGCGGGACGCGGTCGCCTTCCCGCTGGTGACGGACTACACGAGCGGCGGCGACGACGACTACTGGTTCGCGGCGGGGGTGACCAACCCCGACGGGGCGGGCGAGGGCACGCTGGAGGCGTGGGCCACCAACCTCGGCCGGCCGCAGATCACCGCGCAGTACGTCGTGATCGAGGCGTCGCGCATGCGGCTGGAGTCGACCACGTTCGACATCCGGACCGACGCCCGCGACCCGCAGTACGTGGTGGTGCCCGAGGTGCCGGGCTATACCCGCTGGGGGGTGCCCGTCCTGTCGGTGGGGCGCATGCAGACCGGCGGGCCCGACGGGGGCGACGACGACATGTGGTACCAGTCGGCGTGCGAGGCGCTGGGCAACACCTGGCGCTGCCGGTTCGACGCCGGCGGCGCCGACCGGGACACCGCGCGCATCGCGGGGCAGATCATCTCGTTCTGGCGGCCGCGCTGATCGGCCGCAGCCCCCGCCCCGGGCCGATCGCGGGGGCCGCCGGGGCACATGCTCGAAGCAGGGGCGGTGCCCCGCGCGCCGGAGCGCCGTCGCTGGTACACTCTGCGACCGTCACCACCCGGATGCCCGAACGTTGATGCTCTCCCCCCTCCGCGTGTTCGCCTGGCTCCTGCTCGCGGGCGCGGGCCCGGCGCTGGCCCAGGCCCCCGCGGCCCCGCATGAGCCCGCCGGGGCCGCCCCGACACCCCCGGCCGAGCCCGCGCCCGAGGCCCCGACCGCCCCGACCGCCCCGACCGAGGCCCCGCCGGCCGACGCCGCGGCCGATCTGCGCCTGCTGCCGGGGCCCGACCGGGTCGCCCTCGACCAGCTCACCGCCGCCGAGGGCGGGCTGACCGGGCTCGATCGGCTGGTCACCGGCTCCATCGGCCCGCTGGGCACGCTGCGGCTGCGGGCGGGGGTGACCCACTTCGAGACCCGCGGCTTCCCGGTCGACGGGGCGACGAACATCTACACCGCGACCGACATCTCGCTCTCGGGCACCCCGCTCTCGTTCGCCGAGCTCGCGTTCGGGGTCCGGGCGACGAGCAACGCCAACGACCAGTCGCTGCCCCGGGTGTTGCAGTCGGTGGGCGACGCCACCTTCGGCCTCAAGCTGGGGTGGACCTTCTTCGAGACGCTGTCGGTCGCCGCGACCACCGAGGCGACGCTGGTGGGCCTCGTCGGGGGCGGCGGGCTGGACGGCGACGCGACCTCGTACCGCCACCGCTTCGTGCTGACCGGCGACTTCCTCCGGGGCTTCGGCTTCCCGGTGCGGCTGACCTTCGCCCTGGCCTACGAGGTCGAGAACCGCGAGGCGCTGGTGGCCGACGAGCTGCAGGAGCCGGGGGTCATCAGCGAGTGGGGTCTCCAGATCGCCCGCTACGACCGGGTGATGGCCGGGCTGGGGCTCGAGGTGCCGATCCACCCGTTCGCCGCGGCCTTCGTCGAGTATCACATCGGGACCCCGCTCCAGGTGGAGCTGACCCGCCGGGGGCCGGGCAGCGACGACTTCACCTTCGACGCGGTGCCCCACTGGTTCACGCCGGGCCTGCGGGCCTTCCCCACCCCCGCGCTGGCGGTGGACTTCACCCTGCGCTACGGGCTGTCGGACAGCGTCTACACCGGCGTGCCGGCGACCCCCCCGTGGGCCCTGGTGCTGGGCCTGACCTACACCCTCGACCCCCGGCCCGAGGTGGTCGAGCGGGAGGTCGTGCGGGTCGAGGCGCCGCCCCCGCCGGCCCGCATCGCGGGGGCGGTGGTCGACGAGAAGACCAACGCGCCCGTCGCGGGGGCGGTCATCGACTTCGGCCCCGGGCTGAGCCCCCAGGTGACCGGCCCCGACGGGCGGTTCTCGGGCTATCGGCTCGACCGGGGCGGCCCGATGACGCTGCGGGCGTCGGCGCCGGGCTACACCGCGGCCGACGCGGCGGTGCAGGTCTCTCCGGGGGGCGAGGTGCAGGTGCCCTTCGCGCTGACCCCGCTGCCCCCGCCGGCGCCGGGTCGGATCGAGGTGCAGGTGGTCGACGGCGCGGGTCAGGCGACCGCGGGGCAGGTGCGGGTCCTGGCGGCCGACGGGCCGAGCGGGCGGGCGACCGACACCCGGCCGTTCCGGGGCGAGCTGCCGCCGGGGCGCTATGTGGTGGCGGTGACCGCCGACGGGGCCCGGGCCGAGCGGCCGGTCGAGGTCGCGGCGGGGCAGACGGCGACGGTGCGGGTGGCGCTCGAGGCGGTCGAGGCGAAGCCGAAGGCGCCGGCGAAGAAGAAGGCGAGCCCCCGCCGGGCGCGCGAGGCGACCGGGGGCCCGAAGCCGAAGGCCCGCCGGGCGCGCGGGGGCTACCCGACCATCCGCTTCGCGTCGGGCAAGGCGACGCTCTCGGGCAAGGCGAAGGCGGCGCTCGACCGGGTCGCGGCGACGCTGAAGCGGCGGCGCTCGGTCCGGCTGCGCGTCGCGGCCTACACCGACAACCAGGGCAGCTCGGCGGCGCTCGACCGGCTCAGCAACGACCGGGCCCGGGCGGTCAAGGACTACCTCATCGGCAAGGGCGTCGAGGGCCGCCGGCTCTCGGCCCGGGGCTACGGCGGCGCGCGGCCGGTGGCCCCCAACCTCACCGCGAGCGGGCGGGCCCGCAACAACCGGGTCGAGTTCCGGGTGCTGGGAGGCAAGTGATGCGAGACACCCCCTTCACGACATGCGTCGGATGGCTCATCGGCCTCGGCATGGCATGCGCCCTCGCCTCGTGCAGCCGCACCGATCTGTCGTGCCGCTCGCACAACGACTGCGGCGACGACCGGGTCTGCGTCGGTGAGCGCTGCTTCGGCGGCCCGGCCTGCGTCGAGGGGCTGTGCCCCACCGGGGCGGTGTGCGTGGCCGACATCTGCGTCGACGAGGCCGCCCTGCCCGGCCAGTGCGCGATCGACGACGACTGCCCGCCCGGCGCGCAGTGCGTCGCCGGGGCGTGCATCGTCGACTGCACCGGTGGGGGCTGCGTGCCCCGGTGCGACGGCGGGGCCTGCGGGGACGCCATCGTCTCGCCCGAGTGCGGCTTCGACGAGGACTGCGGGCCGGGCCGCATCTGCGACGACGGCGCCTGCCGGGTCGGCTGCCGGGTGGACGCCGAGTGCGACGCGGGCCTGATCTGCGCCGATCGGATCTGCCGGGTGCCCGACCGCTGCCGCAACCAGAACGACTGCTCTCCGCCGCTGTTGTGCGCCGCCGACGGGGCCTGCGTGGAGTGCCTGGGCGAGGTCGACTGCCCGTTCGGCTTCGACTGCGTCGACCGGGTGTGCACCCCGGCCCCCGACTGCGCGGCCGACGAGCAGTGCCCCCCGGGGTTTTTGTGCATCGAGGGTCGCTGTGATCCGGGCGCCGGCTGCCGGGGCGACGCCGACTGCGGGGCCGATCGCCTCTGCGTGGGCGGCGCGTGCGTGCAGGGCGGCTGCCGGGGCGACGCCGACTGCCCCCGGGGCGAGGTGTGCGACGACGCCCAGTGCCGCCCGGGGCCCGAGTGCCGGGGCGACGCCGACTGCCCGGCCGAGTTCGAGTGCGTCGACGAGCAGTGCCGCTTCGCGCCGGAGTGCCTGTCCGACCCCGAGTGCCCCCCGGGCGAGATCTGCGTCGAGCGGGCCTGCGTGCCCGAGGTCGAGTGCCGGGCCGACGACGACTGCCGGGCGACTTTCCTGTGCGCCAACGGGCGCTGCGTCTTCGGGCCGGAGTGCCTCGACGACGGCGACTGCCCCCCGGGCACCGCCTGCGAGGGCGGGCTGTGCGTCGAGCAGCCGGAGTGCTCGCGCGACCGGGACTGCGGCGCGATGCTGGCGTGCCGCGACGGCCTGTGCGTGCCTGCGCCCGAGTGCCGGGGCGACGCCGACTGCCCGTTCGGGACCCGCTGCCAGGGCGAGCGGTGCGTCTTCGTGCCCGACTGCCGCTTCGACGCCGACTGCCCCGCCGGCCAGCGCTGCGCCGACAACCGCTGCGTGGACGAGGGCTGCCTGGGCGACGGGGACTGTGATCCGGGGCTGGTGTGCGACGACGGGCTGTGCGTGCCGCCGCCGTGCCGCACGGACGAGCAGTGCGCCCCGCCGCTCGGCTGCGTCAACGGCGCCTGCCTGCCGGTGGAGTGCCGGGAGGACCGCGACTGCCCGGTGGGCTCGACCTGCCGGGGCAACCGCTGCTTCGCCGAGGCCAACTGCGCCGAGGACGACGACTGCGCGCCGGGCAGCCGCTGCCTGGGCGGGGCCTGCGTGGGCGTCGGCTGCGCCGCCGATCGGGAGTGCGCCGACGACGAGCAGTGCGAGCTCGGCCGCTGCGTGGCGGCGGCGTGTGACGGCGACGGGTCGTGCGGGCCCGATCTGGACTGCATCGGCGGGCGCTGCGTGCCCCGGGTCCTGTGCGCGCGGCAGATCGACTGCCCCGATCCGCTGCGCTGCCTCGACGGCCGCTGCCGGCTCGGCGAGCAGTGCGAGCGGGACGTGGACTGCCCCGGTCCGCCGTTGGAGTGCGTCTTCGGGCTGTGCATCGTGCCCCCCCCGGCCGAGTGCGTGCGCGACGCCGACTGCGGGGCGGCCGAGAGCTGCTTCTTCGGCCAGTGCGTGCCCGGCGGCGACAACCGCTGCCGGGACGACGGCAACTGCGGGGCGGGCTTCGTCTGCGAGGGCGGGCGCTGCGTGGCGGTGGGCTGCGTGGTCGACGAACAGTGCGCGGCGGGCGAGGCGTGCGAGGGCGGGGTGTGCGTGCCGGCCCCCGAGTGCCGGCGCGACGCCGACTGCCCGGCGGGCGAGGCGTGCCGGGGCGGGCTGTGCGCCTTCGTCGGCGAGTGCCGTCAGGCGCTCGACTGCGGGGCGGGCTTCATCTGCGACGACTTCCAGTGCGTGCCGCTCGGCGAGTGCGGCCCGGGGCGCCCGTGCCCGGCCGGCGAGCGGTGCGAGGCGTTCCAGTGCGTGCCCGACGGGCGGTGCGACGACGACGGCGACTGCCCCGACGGGCGCTGCCGCGGCGGGCTGTGCGGGCCGCTGTGCCTCGCCGACAACGAGTGCGGGGCGGGCGAGGCGTGCCGCGACGGGCGCTGCGTCTTCACCGGCGAGTGCCGGCGGGACGCCGACTGCCGGGCGGGGCTCGAGTGCACCGCCGACTTCCGCTGCGAGCCGCCCCCGCCGGAGTGCGTGGTGGGCGCGGACTGCGGCGGCGGCTTCGAGTGCGTCGCCGGGCGCTGCGTCTTCGTGGGCGACTGCGTGGGCGACGGCGACTGCCCCGACGGGCAGGCGTGTATCGACTTCCTGTGCGTGCCCGACCGGGAGTGCGACGCGCAGCGGCCGTGCCCGCCGGGCGAGCGGTGCGACGACGGGCGCTGCCTGTTCGTGGGCGAGTGCCGGATCAACGAGGACTGCGGGCCCCTGCGCTCGTGCGTCGACTTCGTCTGCGTCGACACCGGCCGCTGCGCCGGCGACGGGGACTGCCCCGCGGGGCAGGTGTGCGACGCGCTCAGCCGACGGTGCGTCGACGACGGCGCCTGCGCGGTGGACGGCGACTGCGCCCGGGGCGAGCGGTGCGTCGGCGGGCTGTGCCGCCCGGTGGTCGCCTGCCGGGACGACGCCGACTGCGACGCGGAGCAGTACTGCGATCAGGCGGCGAGCGTCTGCCGGCCGCGGCCGGATTGCTTCGCCGACAACGACTGCCGGCTCGACGAGCGCTGCGACCAGGGGGTCTGCGTGCCGACCACCTGCCGGGGCGACGCCGACTGCCCGGCCGACCAGCGGTGCAGCGCCGATCGCTGCATCCCGGCGCTGTTCTGCGCGGGGGACGCCGACTGCCCCATCCCGGGTCAGATCTGCGACGGCGGCGTCTGTGACGTGCCCGGGGGCTGCGTCGACGACGGCGACTGCGCGGCGTTCGAGAGCTGCATCGGCGGGGCGTGCCTCTTCGTGCCGCCCCCGGAGTGCGCCCGGGACGCCGACTGCGACGGGGGCCTGATCTGCGAGTTCGGGTTCTGCGTCGAAGACCCCGGCTGCGGGGCCGACGCCGAGTGCCCCGGGGCGCTGGTCTGCCGGGGCGGGGCGTGCGTCGATCCGCCGCCCGAGTGCCGGGTCGATCTGGACTGCGCCGCGGGGCGGGTGTGCGCGAACGGGGCGTGCGTCGACCGCCCGGGCGCCTGCCGGGGGGATGTGGACTGCGCCCTGGGCCAGCTCTGCCAGAACCGCGTCTGTCTGCCCGGCTGCCGGGACGACGCCCGCTGTCCGGCGGGGCAGGTGTGCCTCGACGGGCTGTGCGGGGTGCCCGACGCCCCGTGCCGGGTGGACGACGACTGCCCGATCGGCGAGCGCTGCGACGACGGGGCCTGCGCGCCGGGCTGCCGGGGGGACGCCGACTGCCTGCTCGGCTTCCGCTGCGAGGACGGGGCCTGCGTGCCGCCGGTCGAGTGCCGGGTCGACGCCGACTGCCGCCCGGGCCAGCAGTGCGTCGGCGGGGACTGCGTGGGCGAGGCGCTCGACTGCCGGGTGGACGCCGACTGCGGGCCCGGCGAGCGCTGTCAGGCGGGGGCCTGCGTGCTCGACGGCTGCCAGGGCGACAACGACTGCCCGCCGGGCACGGCCTGCGACAACGGGGTCTGCCGGGAGGACGTGATCTGCGACGGGGCGCCGGTGCTCGAGGTGGGCCCGGCGGGCGGCGACTTCCCGATCGACACCCGGGGCGGCTCCCAGATCGGGCGCGGCACCTGCGGCGGCGACGGGCCGGAGCAGATCGTGCGCGTCGAGCTGGATCGGGCGGCGTCGGTGCTCGCCGAGACGGTCAACCTGCTCGACGGGGTCGACACCGTGCTGCACTGGCGGCTGGCGTGCGACGCGCCGGCCAGCGAGCAGGCGTGCGACGACGACGGCGGGTCGGGCGTCGCCAGCCGGCTCTTCTTCGAGCTGGTGCAGGCCGGCAGCTACTACCTGTACGTCGACACCTTCGGCCAGGGCGGCCGGGCGACGCTGCAAGTGCGGGTCGAGCCGCTCGCCGCGTGCCGGGTGGACGCCGACTGCGCCGGCGCGGCGTCGTGCGAGGGCGGGGTGTGCGTGGGCGCCGAGTGCGCCGCCGACGTCGACTGCGGCGCGGGGCGCATCTGCCGGGGCGGGGCCTGCTTCGACGGGGCGCGCTGCCGGGTCGACGACGACTGCCCCGACGGCATCTGCGTGGAGACGATCTGCCGACCGCCGCAGTGCGCGGCGGACGCCATGTGCCAGGGCGATCTCATCTGCGAGGCGGGGCGCTGCCGGGTCCCCATCTGCGACCGCGACGCGCAGTGCCTGCCGCCGCTGACCTGCCAGAGCGGCCGCTGCGCCGATCCGCCGCCCCAGTGCGTGGACGACGCCGACTGCGACCCGGGCCAGACCTGCGAGGGCGGCGCCTGCGTCGACGCCCCCCCGCAGTGCGTGGACGACGCCGACTGCGGCCCGGGGCAGGCGTGCCAGGGCGGCCAGTGCGTGCCCGACCCGCCCGCGTGCATCGCCGACGGCGACTGCGCCGCGGGCGAGGTCTGCCAGGGCGGCGACTGCGTCCCGGCGCCGCCCGAGTGCGTGGGCGACGGCGACTGCCCCGACGGGCGGATCTGCGAGGGCGGGGCGTGCGTCGAGCCCGGCTGCCTCGCGGACGCCGACTGCCCGGCCGGCATCTGCGTGGACGGCGCCTGCGCCGCGCCCGAGTGCCTGCGGGACGGGGACTGCCCCGACGGCTGGAGCTGCGCCGCCGGCCGCTGCATCGACCGCCCGCCGCCGTGCGTCTTCGACGCGGCGTGCGCCGACCCCCTCATCTGCGAGGACACCCGCTGCGTGGACGCCGACGGGGCCTGCGTCGACGTCGACGACTGCCCCGACGGCGCCGCCTGCATCGGCGGGGACTGCATCCCGGCGGTGCCGTGCCAGGGCGACGCGTTCTGCCAGCAGATCGTGCCCGCGTTCCGCTGCGTCGACGGCACCTGCCGCACCCCGATCCAGCAGTGCGCCACCAACGCCGACTGCGGCGGCGACAGCTGCGTCTTCGGGGCCTGCGCCCCGCTGGCCAACCCCACCTGCGTGCGCGACCGGCACTGCCCCGACGGCCGCATCTGCGAAGGCGAGCGATGCGTCGTCCCGTGAGCCGGGGGGCCGGCCGGTGACCCGACCCGCAACGCCCCGCGCCCTGGTGATCGCCGCCGCCCTGGCCCTGGGCGCCCTGGCGCTGTGCCTGGTGCCCCGGCCGCCGATGGACAACTCCATCGAGGCGATGCTGGTCGACGACAGCCCCCGGGCGGCGCGCTACGCCGACTTCCGGGCCGACTTCGGCGCCGACGAGGTGATCGTCTTCCAGGCCGAGGGGCCCGACGCCCGGGCGCTCGTCGAGGCCGCCGCCGGATTCGAGCAGGCGCTGCTCGAGACCCCGGCCATCTCCGACACCCTGGGCCCGATCACCGTCTGGCCCGACGAGTTCGACCTGCTGCTCGACCCCGACCTGGGCGGCTTCGACGAGCTGGAGCGGCTGGCCCCCCGCTTCGACGGCCCGCTCAACGAGACCCTGGGCCTGCTGCAGCTCGACCCGCCCCAGGTCCGGATCTACGCCTTCCGCCGGCCGGGCCACGCCGATCCGAGCGACCTCGAGCGGGCCATCGGCGACTTCCGGGCGCTGCTCGACGGCCCGGCTGCCGCGGTGCACGTCGTCGGCCCCCCGGTGCTCAACCTGGAGCTGGACGGCGCCAGCCGGGCCATCGAGCGCACGTCGATGCCGATCCTCATCGGGGTGTGCGTCCTGCTCATGGCCGGCCTGACCCGCAGCGTGCGCCAGACGCTGGCCGTGCTGGCGCCGGTGGGCCTGGGCGTCGGCGCGACGATGGGGCTGCTGTCGCTGACCGGCCGCAGCACCGACATCGTGGTCAACATCGCCCAGCCGCTGCTCTTCGTGCTGCTGCTCGCCTCGGGGCTGCACGTCGTCGTCGCCTGGCAGGACATCCGGGGGGGCGGCGCCGAGCGCCACGTCGCGCCGTGGCGCGCCGCCCGGGAGAAGGCCCGCGCGGTCACCCTGGCCCTGGGCACCACCGCCCTGGGCTTCGCCAGCCTGGGCCTCAGCGAGCTGCCGGCGGTGCGGGTCTTCGGGCTGCTGTCGGCGGCGGGCCTGCTGCTGGGCATCCCGCTGGTCCTGTGGATCCTGCCGGCGCTGCTCCAGGTGCTCGGCGGCGAGCCGAAGCCCGGCGGCGGGCGCCACCTGGGCCGGGCGGCGGCGTGGTGCGTCGCGCGGGGGCTCGGCGGCGGCTGGATGTGGCCGGCGCTGGCGCTGCTGGTGACGGCCGGCGGCATGTGGGCGGCGACCGCGGTGCCGGTGAGCACCAGCGGGGTGCACTACTTCGACCCCGACAGCCGCATCCGCCGGGACTACGCCGCGATCGACGCCTCGGGCGCCGGCCTGTCGACGATCGAGGCGGTCGTCGACCTCGGCGGGCCGCCCACCGCCGCCCGCGTCGAGCGCCTGGGCCGCTTCGCCGACGCCGCCGAGGCCCTGCCGGGGGTGCGCCGCGCGGTGGGGCTGTCGCTCTTCCTGCGCGAGACCCACTGGCGCATCGCCGGCCAGGACGCCCTGCCCGCCGGCCCGGCGCTGCGCGAGGCGCTGGCCTCGGAGCGCCTCGCGCCGTTCGTCGCCGGCGAGCGGCTGCGGCTGTCGCTGCTCATCGACGACCTCGACGCCGCCGGCCTCGACGGGGCCTACGCCGCGTTGCAGGCGACCTTCGCCGAGACCGTGGGCCCGGGCGGCACCCTCGATCTGACCGGCCACCACGAGTTGGTGGTGCACGCCCAGCAGAGCCTCGTCGATACGCTGCTGTGGAGCCTGCTCACCACCGCGCTGCTCATCGAGCTGTTCGTCTGGATCGCCCTGCGCTCGCTGCGCCTGGCCCTGGCGGCGCTGCTGCCGATGCTGGCCCCGGTGTGCCTCAACTTCGGCGTCATGTGGGCCTTCGACCTGCCGCTGGACCCGGGCACCTGCATGACCGGCGCCATCGCCCTGGGCATCGCGGTCGACGACGCGCTGCACTTCATGATCGCGTGGCGCAAGGCCCCGCCCCGGGCCTGCGCCCTGGGCACCGGGCGCTCGCTGATCCTCACGTCGGTGGTCATCGCCGCCGGCTTCGCCTCGCTGCTCACCGCGCCGTTCCTGCCCACCGCCCGCTTCGGCCTGCTGTGCGCCCTGGCGATGGTCAGCGCCCTGCTCGCCGATCTGCTGGTCCTGCCGCCGCTGCTGCGCTGGCTGGCGCCGTACGACAGCGACGGCGTCACCCCGGACGCCGCCACACGAGCGTCTTGACCGGCGGCGGGCCGGCGCAGGGGAAGTCCACCGCGGGCGGGCAGACGCGCTCCAGCTCCAGCGCGCCCCGGTGGCCCTCGACGACGGCGCGGGCGAAGCGGGGCGGGGTCAGCTTGCGGTGGTTGGTGGCGGTCCACAGGCGGCCGCCGGGGGCGACGAGGGGCAGGGCCAGGCGCACCAGCTCGGGGTAGTCCCGCGCCGCCGACCAGCGCTTCTTGGTGGTGCCGACGCTGGTCGAGGGCGGGTCGAGGATGACCAGATCGTAGCGCTCGCCGCGCTTCGCCAGCCGGCGGATCCAGTCGAAGACGTCGCCATAGATCGTGTCGTGGCGCCCGGGGTCGAGGCCGGCGGCGGCGAGCTGCAACGGGATGCGCTCGAGCCACGCCTTCGACAGATCGACGCTGACCGTCTCGGCGCCGGCCCGGGCCGCAGCCACCGAGAAGCCGCCGGCGTGGGCGAAGGTGTTGAGCACGCGCATGCCGCCGGCGTGGGCCGCCAGCCACGCCCGCTGGGGCCGCTGATCGAGGAAGAGCCCGGTCGAGAGCTGCCCGCCGAGCTGCACCACGTAGCGGGTGCCGTGCTCGAAGACGGTGCTCCACTCGGGCGCCGGCGCACCGGCGGCCAGGGCCGGCGGCGGCTGCCGCCCGCGGGAACGGTCCTTGAGCGCCCGGATGACGTAGGCCCCCCGGGCGTCGGGCGTGGGCCCCGTCGGGGCGCCGGCCGCCTGCTGGATCCACAGGTGCTCGCCGTAGCGATCGACGGTCCAACCGGGGTGGCCGTCGGCCGCGCCGTCGATCAGTCGATAGCAGGTCGTGTCGGGATCGGCCGCCAGCCCGGCCCGGCCCGCGGCCCAGCCCAGGCCCCGGGCGCGGGCGAAGTCGGGCGGCGGATCGGCGGTGAAGCGACGCCCGTCGATCCAGACCTCGGCGCAGTGCAGCAGGGCCCGATACGCCCGCCGATCGAGCGGATCCCCGTGGCGCCCGTCGCCCCGGATGGGGCAGCCGAGCCCCGCCAGATGGATCCGGATCTGATGCCGCCGCCCGGTGTGCGGCCGGGCCTCGACCAGCGTGACGTCCCCCGCCCGGCGCATCGCCCGCCACCCGGTGCGGGCCGGGCGGCCGTCGACCGGCGCGGTGGCCTCGCCCCGCTCACCCGGCGGGCGCCCCTCGACCACCGCCAGATAGACCTTCTCGGCCCGCCGCTCGGCGAAGGCCCGGTGCAGCGTCGCGGCGCCGGCCGGGCTGCGGGAGAAGAGCAGCACCCCGCTGGTGTCGACGTCGAGCCGCTGGTGCACCCCCACCGGCTCGTCCAGCCACTCGACCACGCTCGGGCGGGCGCCGACGCCGTCGGGGTGGGTCAGCCAGCCGGGCGGCTTGTCGACCGCGATCAGATCGGCGTCCCGATGCAGGACCCGAGGCGCGGCGCCGGGCACCGGGTCGCAGTCGAGCTGGCGGGGGGTCATCACGGGGGATCCGCCGGCCCGGGCAGCGGCGTGGGCTCGACCGGCGCGGGGGGCAGGGCCGAGGGCAGCGGCGCGCCGACGATGCGCCCGATCCAGGCCGGCGCCAACCAGCGATAGCGGGCGTTCTCGGCGGACAGCACCCGCAGCCGGGCGGCGAGGCGGCGCTCGATGTGCACCCGATCGGCCCGCATGCTGGCCAGGGTCGCCGGCTCGTCGTCGGCCGGCGGGGGCAGCCCGGCGAGGGCGGCGGCCCGGGCGGCGTCATCGGCGCCCCGCAGCGCCACCTGCTGATCGGCGCCGAGCCGGTCGCCGAGCGCGTCGGCCAGCCGGGGGGCCAGCTCGGCCCGCCGCAGCCGCTGGATGTCCACCTGCCGCCGGGCCACCTGCACGTCGGCCCACAGCTCGAAGAGCCGCCGCCGGGCGAGGATCCACAGCAGCGCGAACGCCCCCAGACCGATGGCCAGCGCGCTCACCGCTCGACGCACTCCCCGTTGCCGTTGCAGACCCGGCCCGCCCGGCACTCGGCGTCCTCGATGCAGCCGGGGAAGGCCGCGGCGCCGATGCACCACCCGGCGCTCGAGCACTGGGGCTCGTCGCGAGGGCAGTCCTCGTCGCCGAGGCACCCGACGCACAGCCCGACCTCGCCGTTGGAGAACAAGGCGCACAGGGGCGTCTCGAACCCGCAGTCGTCCGCGGTGCGGCACACCCCCTGCTCGCCGGCCACGCAGCGCAGCTCGCCGTCGCACACCGGCTCCTCGGTCGAGCAGTGCACGCTGGCCCGGCACTCGCCGCAGCGGCGGGACCGCCCCCCCGCCGGGGTGGCGCAATACGGCTGGCTGCCGGGGCAGTGCTCGTCGAGGGTGCACTCATCGGCCGGCGCCTCGCCGCCCTGATCACCCCCGCCGTCGAGGGCGTAGTCGCCGTCGGGCAGCGGCTCTTCGAATTCGCAGCCCCCCCCGGCGAACAGCAGGGCGAGCGCGGCGGCGATCGGCAGCGTGGGGGCTCTCATCATCTCTCCGGCGCCGGGTCGGCGGACCGTGAACCTATCAGGCACGCCGACGCAAGCCCAGCGGCGCGCGCCGCCGACGGCAGCGTTGAGTCCGACCGCCGACCCGGGCTATACCGCGCGCAGCCCGCCGACCAGCGAGAGGTCTCCATGCACCGCCCCGCCCTCCATCGATCCGTCGCGGCCACGCTCGCGCTCTTCGCCCTCAGCGCCTGTGACGACGGCGGCGGCGCGCCCGCGATCTCGCTGCCCGACGCGGCGCCCGTCGTCGACGCCGCGTCCGACATGGCCCCCGAACCCGAGCCGGAGCCCGAGCCGGACGCCGCGCCCGACGATCCCACCGCCGAGGTGCCGTACACCGCCGAGCTCGATCTGCCCGCCGAGCCCTTCGACTACGCCAACGCGCCCATCCCGGCGCACTTCCGGGTCGAGACCCTCGGCTTCCACGGGCAGCGGCCGGCCATGGACGCCGACAACACCCCCGCCGACAACCCGGTGACCGACGCCGGGGCCACCCTGGGGCGGGTGTTGTTCTACGATACGAACCTCAGCTCGAACCGCGCCGTCGCCTGCGCCTCGTGCCACGAGGCCGAGCACGGCTTCAGCGACCCCCGGGTGTTCAGCGAGGGCTTCGAAGGCGGGCTGACCGGGCGCCACTCGATGACCCTGGTCAACGCCCGGTTCTACGCCCCGGGTCACTTCTTCTGGGACCAGCGGGCGGGCACCCTCGAAGAGCAGGTGCTGATGCCGTTCCAGGATCCGATCGAGATGGGCATGACCCTCGACGGTCTGGTGACCCGGGTGCAGAACGGCGACTACTACCCCCCGCTGTTCGAGGCGGCTTTCGGCGACCCGGCGATCGACGCCGACCGCATCTCTCGGGCGCTGGCCCAGTTCGTGCGCAGCATGGTCAGCACCGGCAGCCGGTACGACGAGGGGCGGGCGATGGTCGAGAGCCGGGGCGACAACTTCCCCAACTTCACCGACGACGAGAACATCGGGAAGTATCTCTTCTCGATGCCCCCGCCGGCGGGCGGCTTCGGCTGCTTCTTCTGCCACCGGGGCGAGGCGTTCATCGGCCTCGAAGCCGCCAGCAACGGGCTCGACGCGGCCCCCGAGGACGAAGGCTACGGCGAGGTGACCGGGCAGAGCGGGCACATGGGCACGTTCAAGGTGCCCTCGCTGCGCAACGTCGCCATCCGGCCGCCCTACATGCACGACGGCCGGTTCGAGACGCTCGAAGAGGTCATCGAGCACTACAGCAACGGGGTGCAGCCTCACGCCAACATCGGCCTGCCGTTCGGCGTCGTCGGGGGTCAGGTGCCCCAGCTCGACATGACCGTGGCCGAGAAGCGGGCGCTGCGGGCCTTCCTGCGCACACTCACCGACGAAGAGATGCTGAGCGACCCCAAGTTCGGCGACCCGTTCGTCCGGCCCTGAGCCCGGCCCCGCTCAACGGCCCGGCTCGCCGTCCTCCTCGTCGCCCTCGTCGCCCTCGCCCTCCAGCGCCTCGGGCGCGATCGGCGAAGGCGCCCGACTGCGGCGCATCAGGCCCATCACCAGCTCGTCGTCCAGCGGATCTTCGGCGTACTCCGGCAGCGCCCGGTGGGGGTCGGTCGGCCCCACCGCCGACGGATCCTCATCGGTGGCCGTGCGCCGCAGCGGCTCGTCGTGGGTCCGCAGCAGGTACAGCCCGATGTCGTCCCGCCGCAGCGCCAGATCTTCCAGCGTGCGGTCGGGCGCCAAGGCGAAGCGCTCGGTCTTCTTGCCCCGCCCGACCTTGACCCGCCGCTCGATGAGCCCCTCGTCGACGAAGAGCTGCAGCGCGTTGCCCAGCACCGCCGTCGACGCCGCCTCGGCCCGGCGGATGTCCCCTTGCAGGAACTCCATCTCGCCGTGCTCCCGGGCGTAGTCGAGCCACTCCTTCTTCTCCATCGGCACGTCGACCAGGGCCCGCATCGCGTCCGCCGCGATCCAGTAGCCCTCGACCAGATGCAGCAGCATGCCCCGCAGGAAGTCGAGGGTCAGCGGCGCCGCCGGCAGGCACAGGCCGTCGTCGAGGGTGGCGACCAGCCCCTCGTCGATCATGCGGCCCACCGTCTCGGCGAACGCTTCTTCGTAGGACATCTCGGTGCGATAGATGAACTCGTGCTTGAAGATGCGGCTGAGCTTGCGGGTGTCGGCCGCCAGCCGGCTGAGGGGGATGGCCCGCTCGGCGCCGAGCAGCGCGGTGGCCACCAGGCAGTCGGGGGCCAGGATGCCCAGGATGGCGTTGCGGTAGTAGTCCAGCTCGATGCGGCTCTTGTCGGGCACGACGTAGACCGTCTCGTTCGCCCGCTCATTGCTGTCGACGAGCTTGCCGATCAGCTTGAGCGCCTCGGTGATCAGATCGCGCAGCGCCTCGCCCCGGGTGCGCGAGCCGGCCCGCGGGCTGCGGGCGGCGGCCGAGTCGATGCGCCCGGCGTTGCGGGCGAGGGTGTGCTCGATCGAGCGCGACAGTCGGGCCCCGCGGGCTTGCAGCATCGCCACCAGGAAGCCGACCAGCTCCCGCAGGCGGCCGTTGCTCAGGCCCCGCCGGTGGTGGCTCAGCAGCACCGCGCCCACCAGCGACGACGGCGCGACGACCGTCGCCTCCTGAATACGGCGCATGATGTGGAACCCGAAGCGGGTGGTGACGTCCCGGAAGTGCCCGTCGGCGGCCTCGATGGCCCCCGGCTCGTCGCTCACCGGCAGCGCGACCACCTCGTCGCCGCCCATCAGCCACTCGCTCAGCCGGACCGGCTCCTCGAAGCTGACATAGACCCGCCCGTAGCGCGCCCGCAGCACCTTGCCCGCCTTGACCACCCCGGCGACGCTCTCGGCCTCCTTCTCGCCCCCGGTCAGCTCCCGGCGGTAGCTCGCCGTCTCGACGACCTTCTCGTACGAGAGGTGGATCGGCACGAACTGCAAGTCCTTGTACTCGCCCCGGCGCACCCCCTCGAGCAGCATCGCGAGCATGCCCATCTTCGGCGGCAGCAGCTTGCCGGTGCGGCTGCGCCCGCCCTCGATGAAGAACTCGGTCGGGTAGCCCTGGCGCACCAGCGCCCACAGGTACTGCCGGAAGACCTCTTTGTAGATCGGCTGGCCGGCGAAGCTGCGCCGCAGGAAGAACGCGCCCGAGCGGCGGAACAGCCAGCCGAGCGGGAAGAACGAGAGGTTGGCCCCGGCGGCGACGTGGGGCGGGATGAACTCGTTGCGCAGCATCACCCACGAGATGACCATATAGTCGAAGTGGCTCTTGTGGCACGGCACCAGGACCAGCGGCGCGCTGCGGCTGAAGCGGGCGGCGTCCTTCATGCGCCGCAGGCCCTGCTCGTCGACCTCGACCCCCTCGAAGACCCGCCGGAAGACGAAGTCGAGCAGGCGGGCCATCGCGGCGAGCACCGAGAAGTTGATGCGGGCCCCGATCTCGTCGACGTCGCGCTCGGCCATCGCCAGCGCCTTGCCCGGGGGGATGCCCTCCCGCTCGGCGACCTCGAGCAGCCGCCGGCGGTTCGCCGGGCGCTCGAGCACCTGCCGGTGGATCTTGCGGGCCGGCACCAACCCCGGCCCGGTCAGCGCCATCTGGGCCCGGGCGAGGTGGATGAACAGCACCCGGCGCACCTTGCGGGCGACCCGCTCCGGCGGCCAGTCGGCGTGCTCGGCGAGCACCGCCCGCAGGTCGATGGGCTCGTCGACCTGCACCGTCGCCTTGCGCCCGTGCAGCAGCGCGTAGATCAGCTTGCGCAGCCGACCGGCGGCGGCCTGATCCCCGAAGAGGATATCGGCCCACGAGCGCCGCTTGGACGGCGGCTTGCGGGGCCACGAGATGTGCTGCGGCACGAGGTGGATCGGCCGGTCCTGGCTCGCCTGAAGCTCGACGAGGCGCTCGATGAACGCCGGATCGGCCGGCCGCTGCTGCTTCTCGGCGGTCAGCCGGCGCACCTTCATGAAGAGCAGCGCCGCGCCGTCTTCGGCGACCGCCTGCTCGAGCTGGGCCACCGGCGGGGGGTCGTCCTCCCGCCCGAGCAGGCGCCGCACGCGGCCCTTCACCCAGCGCCCGAAGCCGCGGAACAGAGTGGTGTCGACTCCGTTGGCGAAGCGGGCGAGCGGCGCGCCGGCCCCGAGGAAGAGGTGGTTGAACAGCAGGTAGTCGAGCAGGCTGCGGGTGCGCATGACATAGACCACCGCCCCCTGCTCGCCGAGCCGCCGCAGCCGCTCGGCCTGGGCCTCGTCGAGCGCTTTGTCTTTGCCGAAGATGCGCCGGCCGAGGAAGCGGAACAGCCCCCGGCTCTCGGTCAGCATCGCCGAGCGACGGGGCGTCCCCGGCCCACGCCGGGCGGGCAGCGTCGGACCGGCGGCGTCGCTCACATCATCCGGCATGGCATCCCGGCCGTCGGCGGCATCCTTCGGCATATCACTCATGGCTCGGCAAGCCGAGGCAGGGGGCGGCGATCGGTGAGGATGACCCCGTCGGCCACCGCGCTCAGGTCGCCGCCGACGGCCCAGGTGCTGTCGTCGGGCCCGTGCCACACGGCGTGCAGCGTGCGGGCCCCGACCGCGTCGGGCTGCGGGCGAAGGCGGAACCAGCGCCCGGCGAGGTCCCGCAGCACGAGCGCCCCCCGGGCCCCGCTGGCCAGCGCGAGCCCGTCGGGGCGGACCGCGACCCCGTTGAGGCCGATGACCCCCGCCGGATCCTCGGCCACCCAGCCGCCGGCCCCCAAGGCATAGACCAGTCCGCTGCCGACCCCGCCGACCGCGATCACCGGCCCCCCGGCGCGGCCGTGCACGGTGAAGAGCAGATCCCGCTGGCCCAGGTCCGCGCGGGTGAAGCCGACCCCGTCCCAATGCACGGTGACGGTGCCCTCGCCCACCAGCCAGACGTCGTCGGGCCCGCTGCCCCACGCTTTGTACAGGTTCAGCTCGGCGGGCAGCGCCGGATCGTCGACCCGGGTCCAGACCCCGTCCCCGGCCGAGCGCAGCACGACCCCCTTGGGCCCGCCCCGGCGCACCGAGCCGCCCACCGCCCACAGGTCATCGGGCCCGCTGCCCCACAGCCCCCACAGCACCGCCTTCTCGTCGAGCCCGGTCTCCTCGGCGACCCAGCCGTCCGCCCCCCGGCGCAGGACGCGGCCGCCCTCGCCGCAGGCCCACACCCGCTCGGCGTCGGCCCCCCAGACCCACCACAGCAGCGGCCCGGGCGGGGCCGGCTCGGGCGCGACGCGGGCCCCGTCGAAGCGATACAGCGCGCCGCCCTCGGGCTCGGCGGTGCCCCCGGCGAACCACACCGCGTCGGCCGCCGCGCCCCACACCCCGAGCAGCGCCGGCTCGAGGCCGTCCACCGCCGCCAGCCCGGCCTCGAGCGTCGCGGCGAGCGGCGGCGGGGCCGCGTCGGGCGCCGGGTCGGTGTCGTCGTCACAGGCGGCGAGCGCGAGCAGGGAGCCGAGGGCGAGCAGGGCGGGGCGGGTGCGCATCCGCGGCAGGATAACAGAACGGGGCAGTGGGTGTGGCGCGCCGTTTCGGGGTAGCCTCGGGCCATGGCCCGCCGCGCCGACCGCCGTCGACAGCCACCCCGGGCGCCCCCGGCGACCGGCTGGATCCCCCGCATGCGGGCCCTGGGGGTGCGGGTCGAGCAGGCGCCCGATCGGATGATCCTCGCCGCCGATCCGGGCCACGCGATGCACGTCGCCGGCGAGGGCCGCCGGCTGGCCCCCGAGCGCTGGATGTGGACCCTCGAGGTGCGCCACCCGGGCATCGACCGGGCGTGGGTCATCGAGCCCGAGGACGCCATCACCCGGGTGCGCAAGCTGGTCGCCGGGCAGGACGTGCTGACCGGCGACGCCGCCTTCGACGCCGCGGTGCACCTCGTCGGCGAGACGCGGCCCCTGCTCGCCTGCCTGGGCCACGCCACCCGCGCCCGGCTGACCCGGCTGCTGCCCCAGGGTCGGCTGGCCGACGGCGCCCTGCGCTGGGTCGCCCCCGCCACCGGCCCCCGCCCGCCGGGCCTCGTCGACCGGCTGCACGACATGCTGACGGTGGCCCGGACCCTGGGGGCCGACGTGCGCCCGCTCACCCGGCTGCGGCGACACATGGTGCGCGACCCCGACCCCGGTCACCGGCGGCGGGCGATGGAGCAGGCGGTGCTCGCCGGCCACGCCCTCACCCCCGGCGAGCGGCGGGCGCTGCTGCGGGACGCCGACCCCGACCTGCGGGCGGCCGTCGCCCGGATGCTGCACGACGTCGAGACGCTCGGCCGGCTGGCGGCCGATCCCCGGCTGCCCGACCCGCTGCGGATCCGGGCCGTCGAAGCGCTGGGCGAGTGCGAGCCGCCCCCGACGATCGACGCCCTCGACCGCGCCGCCCGCAGCGACGGCGCCACCGCCCTCGAGCCGGCGCTGGGCCGGGCGCTGGGTCGGGCCCTGGAGCAGCACCCCGAGGCGACCGACCGGCTGGGCGAGGCCGCGACGCTGGCGCTGCTGACCCACGGCCCGGAGAGCCGCCGCTCCGCCGCCATCGAACGCCTGGGCGAGGCGGGCACCGAGCGCGCGGTGCCCCCGCTGGCGGCCATCGCCCGGGCCTTCTTCGCCCGGCGCGCGCTCAAGGACGACGCCCGGGCGGCCATGGATCGCATCACCCGCCGCCAGGGCGGCCTGCGCGGGGGCGGGCTGTCGGTGGCCGACGCCGAGGCGGGGGCCCTGACGGTCAGCCCGCCGGATCGGTGAAGCGCGCCGGCGCCCGCCGTTGACGCCCCGGGCCGCAGCGACCATGCTCCCGATATGGCGCACGACGACGAAGACGACGCGCTGCTCGCCGCCTGGCTGGGGCACGTCGGCCGCATGCCCGACGCGGCCGAGGGGCCCGACGAGCGCAGCTACAAGGCGGTGGCCCTCGAGCTGGGGCTGACCGAGGCCGATCTGGCCCGGGTCGAGGCGGTCGTCGACGACCACGCGGCCCGGGGGCGCAACTACCTGACCCACGGCCGCCCGGCCGACGCGGTGAGCGAGCTGAAGCAGGCCCGGGCCCTGGCTCCCTGGCGGGCCGACGTCGCCCACGCGCTGGCCGAGGCCCACGCCGCCCGCTACGCCGCCCGGGGCGACGAGGCCGACCGCGAGGCCGCCCGGGCGCTCGCCCGCCGCCGGCTGGAGCACGCGCCGGACCACCAGCCATCCTACGCGCTGCTCAACCGCCTCGACGCCCCGCCGGCCCGCCGCCCGCGCGCGCCCGGCGCCGCCCGCCGCCGCCTGCTGCTCGTCGCCGGGGGGCTGGTGCTGCTGATGCTCGCGCTCTCGGGCCTGATGGCGCAGATGATGAGCGGCCCCGAGCCGCCGCCCGGAGGCGAGCCCCCGCCCCCCGTCCCGGTGACCGGCGAGCGCCCCCCGCCCCCGACGCCGGCCACCCCCCGGGGCACCGTCGACCTGCCGGTCGAGGTGGTCTCGTGGGACAAGTTCGCAGGCATCGAGCTCGACGGCGCCGGCAGCGCCCTCGACCGCGGGGTGCGGGCCAGCGCCCGGATCACGCTGCGGGTCCGCAACACCCTCGCCGGCCAGGGCCTCGACGCGCTCGGGGCGACGCTCGAGCTCCTCGACGATCAGGGCGAGGTCGTCACCCGGGAGCCCATCGAGCTGCTGAACTCGGCCCACCCGACGCTGTACCCCGGCGAGCAGCAGGTGTTCGGCCGGCGGTTCACCGTCGACCCCGGCGCGACGCGAGCCCGGCTCATCCTCGAGTCGCTGCGCCGCAAGTCGGCCGCCGCGCCGCCCCCGTCGAAGCCCATCTGCGTGCGGTGGGACATGCCCCAGCCGAGCCACCTCGACCTCGACTTCGGGCTGCGCGGCCTGCGCTGGAGCCTGGGCACGCTGCACATGGATCTGACCGTGCGCAACCGGGGCGCCAACGCGGTGGAGAACCTCGTCTTCCAGGTCGAGCACCTCACCGCCGACGACGCCCCGATCGCCGAGCGCACCCTGCTCGACAAAGAGACCGTCGCCGCCGGCTGGATGCCGCCCTTCGAGCCCGGCGAGCTGCGGCTGGCCCGGCACATGAAGGTGCTCGGCCTCGACGACAAGCCGCGCTACGACCACACCTGCCTGCGCATCACCCAGGCAGACTGAGCCCGCGCGCACTGAGCACCCTCACCCCCGGAGGCGCCGTGAAGCAGACCGACCCCGAGATCCAGACCCACCCGGTGCCCGCCCGCGTGCGGGCCGGCAGCGAGCAGCCGATCGACGACTTCGGCGCCTACCTCGCCGCCCGCCACCGGGCCGAGGCCGACCCCGACGGCTACTGGCTCGACATCGCCCGCAGCCGGGTGCGCTGGCGCGAGGCCCCGACCATCGGCCTCGACGGGGGCTATCACTGCGTCGGCGACGGCCCCTTCTCGTGGTTCGCCGACGGCACCCTCAACGTCACCGAGAGCTGCCTCGACGCCCAGCTCGAGGCCCGGGCCGACAAGACCGCCCTCCTGTGGGAAGGCGACGAGCCGGGCGACGTGCGGCGCATCTCGTACCGTGAGCTGCACGAGGCGGTGTGCAGGGCGGCCAACGCCCTCGCCGCGCTGGGCATCCAGAGCGGCGACCGGGTGATCATCTACATGGGCATGGTGCCCGAGGCCGCCGTCGCCATGCTGGCCTGCGCCCGCATCGGCGCGGTGCACTCGGTGGTCTTCGGCGGGTTCTCGTCCGAGGCGCTGCGCGACCGCATCCGGGACTGCGGCGCCGAGCTGGTCATCACCCAGGACGAGGGCCGCCGGGGCGGCAAGTCGGTGCCGCTCAAGGCCGTCGTCGACCGGGCCCTCGAAGGCGAGAAGGGCGTGCGCCACGCCCTCGTCGTGCGCCGCACCGGGGGCGACGTCGGCTGGACCGCCGACCGCGACGTCTGGTGGCACGAGGTGGTCGACAGCGCCTCCGCCGAGCGCCCGGCGACCATCGTGCCCGCCGAGCACCCGCTGTTCATCCTCTACACCTCGGGCAGCACTGGCCGCCCCAAGGGCCTGGTGCACACCTGCGGGGGCTATCTGACCTACACCGCGCACACCCACGCGACGACCTTCGACCTGCGGGAGGACGACGTCTACGCCTGCGTCGCCGACGTCGGCTGGATCACCGGCCACAGCTACATCGTCTACGGCCCGCTGGCCAACGGCGCGACCTCGCTGATGTTCGAGTCGACCCCGATGTACCCCGACGCTGGCCGCTACTGGGACATGGTCGAGCGCCACGGCATCACCGTCTTCTACACCGCGCCCACCGCCATCCGGGCGCTGGCCGCCCAGGGCGACGACTTCGTCACCCAGCACGATCGGTCATCGCTGCGGGTGCTGGGCACCGTCGGCGAGCCCATCAACCCCGACGCCTGGGACTGGTACTTCGACGTCGTCGGCGAGGGCCGCTGCGCCATCGTGGACACCTGGTGGCAGACCGAGACCGGGGGCCACATGATCACCCCCATCGCCCCGGCGACCCCCACCAAGCCCGGCTCGGCGACCCAGCCCATCCCGGGCATCATGCCGGCCATCGTCGACGGCGAGAGCAGCCGCGTCCTGCGCGGCCCGACCGAGGGCCACCTCGTCATCACCCACCCCTGGCCCGGTCAGGCCCGCACGGTCTACGGGGACCACGCGCGCTACGTGGCGACCTACTTCTCGACCCACGCCGGGGTGTACTTCACCGGCGACGGTTGCCGCCGCGACGCCGACGGCGACTACTGGATCACCGGCCGCATCGACGACGTCATCAACGTCTCGGGCCACCGCATGGGCACCGCCGAGTTCGAGTCGGCGCTCATCGCCCACGACGCGGTCGCCGAGGCCGCCGTGGTGGGCTACCCCCATGCCATCAAGGGCCAGGGGGTGTACGCCTATATCGTGTTGCAGCCCGGGGAGTCATCGAGCGATGGCTTGGAGAAGGCGCTCAACGGCATCGTGCGGGAGGCCATCGGCGTCGTCGCGAAGGTGGACGTCTTCCAGTTCGTGCCCGGCCTGCCCAAGACCCGCAGCGGCAAGGTGATGCGCCGCATCCTGCGCAAGATCGCCGAGGGGCGCGGCGACGAGCTGGGCGATACGTCGACGCTGGCCGATCCGGACGTGGTGGATGCGATCAGGGAGGGGGCGGAGGTATAGGGCCGGGTCAGTCCAGGCTCTCGTTCAGGCCACATGCGCTCGTCGCCACCTCGCGAATGACGTCGGTCGCTCCTTCAGCGGCGAGCGTTGTGAGGCATGACCGCAGTTCGGGATACTTCCACCCCTGTAGGGCAATGGGCCACTCTACAGCCGAACGGAGGTCCCCTCCGACCACGAACCACGTCCGGAGAGCCGTCGCGATCCGTGGATCGTAGACATCTTCGAGCGCCAAGGACAGCGTTCTGATTGTCCCAGGCTCCTGTGCCCCCATGGCATCCAAGGCATAGGTCACGGCCGAAGGCGCCCTTCGGTCGATGAGAGCAGAAATAGCATCGAGCCGGAGATCGGACGACATTTGACCTTCGAGGTAACCTTCGAGGACTTCAGTAGCCTCTGGCATGGGGAGCATGGCCAGGCGACGGATGGCATCGCTCACTCGGGAACGGTCACGTCCAGATATATCTGTACGGCACTGCGCCAGAGACGTACGCAGGGGCGGGGATGAGATGCCATCGAGCATCTTCTGCCAACGAGCCGTGACCTCCGTATCCCGACCCATGTAGCGGGACAACGTGAAGCGCAGAGCGTCTTTGGCGACTCGCCGAGTGTGATGTGGTCGTTCCTCAGCCATCAACCACATGTAGACGGGTCGGCACTCGACGATCTCATACATCCAGATCTGGCCCGCGATCACGGCTGCGCAGCGACCGGAGGAAGGCCGACGCGTCATCTCATGCTCGAAGAGGGCAGGGAGTTCACGCGATGGATACCAACTCAACGATGCAAACGCTTCAGCGCGGACGGATGCGGCGGAACTCTGGGCCGCGAGCGACCACAAGGCCGGAGCCGCCGCCTCACAGCGAACCGTACCGAGCGCGACAGCGAGGCTCTCGGCGAGGTCCACGCTCTCGTTCGTGTGCACGAACTGCTGAAGAATGGGCAACCCCCACTCCCCCAGGCATGAGAGTCGATCGATGCATAGCTCCGGGTCCACCCGACCCGCGACGAAATCCGACTCCAACCGGCAAGCGAGCAGTCGGGCGATGTCGGATGGCGGCGTCTTCAACATCTCTCCTCTACTTCGCCTTCTGGATGATACTGCCCGGGATGATGCCCATGATGAGAATCTCGTGGTTGTTCTGCATCGTCTTCGCGACGCTCTGCGCCTTCTTGCGGTATTTACTCTTGCTGGAGGCGGCGATCAACGCCTCGACGTCGCTCGGCGTGAGGATCTTGATCTTGCCTTCTCGAGCGAGTTCCTGGAGTTCAGCCCAGGCGATCTTGCTGATGCGGTTTTTCTTCGTGAACTTTCGCGCTCCACCAGCCGCAGAGCCAATGACTTCGGATAGAGAGACGAACCGGGTCGTCTGTGCGCCCTTCTTGTCTGGATGGATGTGGTCGATCAACTCCTGGGGGGAAGGCTCCGGCGCATCTGGATCCCAGGCGTGCCCGATGTCGTCTCCCTCCCTGTAGTGGTCGTCACCCCGGAAGAGAAAACCCGCCCGGCGGCCGCTCGCTTGTGCCACCTCGTCCGCCAAGTCGAGGCTACGAGCCGAGTCGACATCCTTCTTCGGGTTGACCCGGGCTTCGATGCGCACCGACTGGCCCGCCTGATGCAGTTTGAGTGACGTCAACCGATACTGAACTCGCCAAGCCGCGAGTTTGAGCTTCAACCGGGTCTTGCTGACCCCCTTAGCGAGCAGAGGCGACAGCTTCGGCTTGATCGCTCGAACCGCCCTGTCGAGGCGTTCCTTGTCCTTCGCCTTGTCCTTCGCGTTGTCGTCCTTCTCCTTGCCCTTCCCCTTCTTCTTCTTGAACAGCCCCTTGAGCTTCTTGCCGATCTTCCTGCCGACCTTGCGCAGCTTACGCAGCAGCCAGTTGGCGACGAAGTCGATCAGCACCACGCCCGCCGCCGCCAACGCGGTGGCGAACTGCGGCCCGGCGTTGCCGCTCTTCACCGCCTTGAGGAAGGCCACGAAGGTCGAGATCGCCGCGATGATGCGGCTGACGGTGCCCCACGCCGCTTGAAGACCCTCGATGATGGCCTTCACCGCGCCGGCCGCCGGCACGATCATGGAGACCAGCTTCTCGACCAGGATCTGGATCAGCGCCGCGGGGATCGCCGCCTTGAGGCCGTCCCAGGCGAAGCCGGCGATCTTGCCCATGTCGAAGCCGTTCTCGGCCAGCAGCTGCACCACCATGCCGCCGATGCCGATGACCTCGAGCACCTTCGACTGGAACCACTCCTTGACCGCGGTCTTGAACGCGCCCCACAGGTGGTTCTTGATGCCATCGACCACCGCCGCGCCCAGGTTGGCGATCCACTGGCCGGGTGACGCGGCGACGTCCTTGATGATGGCGGCGAAGGCCAGCACCCCGTTGACGAAGCCTTCGGCGGCCTTGATGGCGCCCTGCACGACGGCGTTGAGGCCGTCGACGACCATGTGCAGGCCCTTCTCGAGCAGACCCAGCGCCGCGTCGAGGCCCTTGCCGAGCGCGTCGAGCGCCTTCTGGATACCCTGGTCGAGCTTCTCGGCGAGCGCGTTGACCGCCGCCGTCGCCTGATCGACGCGCTTCTGGATGGCGTTGCGGAACTTCTCCTTGAGCCCGGGGAAAGCCGCCAGCAGCGTATCGCTGATCGCGATGAGCGCCTTGCCGACGATCTGGATCGCCGCGACGATCGCCTTGCGGGCCGCCTCGATCGCGGCGGAGGCCAGCGCCTTGGCGGCGTCGATGGCCGCCTTGACCGCCTTGCGGGCCGCGTCGATAGCGGCGCTGATGGCCTTCTTGATCCTCGAGAAGAAGCTCTTGGCCTTCGAGGCGAGCCAGCCGAAGATGCCGCCGCTCTCCTTCTCGCCCTCCTTCTTCTGCTTCTCGGCCTCGGCCTCACCCTTGGCCTGCTCCTCGGCGGCCGTCTTCTCGCCGTCGTCGATGGCCTTCTGCGCGGCGTCCTCGCCCTTCTTCTTCTCGTCGTCGACCGTCTTCAGCCCGGACTCGACCTCGGCGTCGGCCTTCTTGCGGGCGTCGGAGGTCTGCTTGTCGGCCTCGGACTCCCAGTCCTTGCGCAGCCCGTCGACCTCGCTCTGAGCCGCCGCCGTCTCCTTGGCCTGCTCGGCGGCGCTCTCCGTCTTGAGCGTCTCGATCTCCTGAGCCGAAGCGTCCCGGGCGTCCTGTTGCGCTTGTTCGTGCTTGGTGCGCTCGGCCGCCATGTCGGCTTGCGCCTTGGCCATGGCTGCGTCGATCTCGCCGCCGCTCTCGGCCTGCGCGATGACCCCGGCGGCCTCCATCATCTCGCCCGCCTGCGCCTCGATGACCGGCGCCGGGGACGGCGCGCCGGGGGTCACCTGGGCCGTGAGCGTGCGCGCCGGGCGATCATGGGCGATGCGGTCCTCGCCCAGCTTGACCTTGGCGTCCTTGCGGGCGGCGGCGTCTGCGTCGGCGAGGCTCTTCTCGACGCTCGCCCGCTGCTTGCCCACCTCGGCCGGGTCGGTGTTCCCGGTGGCCGGCACCGTGGGCGCCGGGCCGGCGTCGGTGGTCTGGTGCGGATCGCGGGTCGGCATCCCGGCGATGGACCGGGCCATCTTCCGGGCGTCCCCCTCGGAGAGCTTGCCTTCGGCGTCGCCCTGCACCGTCGGCGCCGCGGCCCCCTCGACCGCCGGTCGGCCCGACGGCTCGGGGGTGGGCGTGGGCGGCGGGATCGGCGTATCGGCGCCCTCGGCCGGAGCCTCGGCGCCGTCCACGGGGGTGTCGGGCGGTACATCGGGCGCGCCGGTCGCGCCCCCGGCCTCCAGATCGAGCGTCGGCGCGTCGGCGGCCGCGGCGGCGCGGGCTTCGGTGGCTTCACGGCCGACCGCCTGCCCGACCCCGCCGAGCGCCCCGAGCAGCGTGTCGGGCCGGAGGCCGGCGATCTGCCCCAGCCCGGCCTCGGGCGTGCTGCTCGACACATCCGGCGCGGGCGCCTCCGGGGTCTCCGAGATCGCCCCGCCGCCTCCGCCCCCACCGCCGACGACCGATTCGCCGGCGGGCACCCCATCCCCGAGCGACGCCAGCTCGGCGCCTATGTCGACCGGCGCGTCGGCGTCGAGATCGTCCTCGGCCGGCCCTTCGGAGTTCTCGGTCGGGGCCTCGGCGTCGCCCGCGTCCGGAGCGCCTTCGTCGGCGCTGGATGGCTCGGACCCCGCCGTTCCCGGCGCGGCGCCGCCCCCGGGCATCGCGTCGGCGGCGGGCTCCTCGTCGGCGCACTCGGCGTCGTCGATCTGCGGCCCGACCGCTTCGGGATCCGGCCCGGCGCCCGCCGATGGCGGCCCGCCCCCGCCGCCTCCTCCCGCGGGGCCCGCGCGCCCCGAAGCCGGCGCGGCCGGCGTGGCCCCATCGGCCGACGGACCGGCGGACCCGGCCACCGGATCCTCGGCCGCGCGCGCCGCCCCGGGAGCCGCTTCAGGAGATCCCCCGCTCGAGTCGGCGGGCGTCGCGTCGGCCGACGGCGCCGGGCCCTGCTCGCCCGCGCCCACCGCCTGTCCGTGCTCGCCCGCTCCCTCCGATCCGCCCTCGGGGCCCGGTGCCGTCGCCTCGCCCGCGGGGCCCGGTGCCGCCGCGTCACCCTCGGGGGCCACCGGCGAGCGCGCCCCGGCTCGCCCCTCGGCCTCGACGACCGACGGCGCCACCGCGCCCCCGGTCGGCGTTTGATCTCCGTCCGCGATCGGCCCACCGGCGACCGGGGCAGGCGCCTCGGGCTCCGATGTCGGCCGGCCCTGCTCGGCGGCATCTCCCTCCGGCGCGAGGCCCGACGGATCGGGTGGCTGCCCGTCGGGGTCGAGCGGACCACGGCGGAGGAGCGCGCCGACATCCCCGCCCGAGCGGGCGAGGGCCCGACGCACATCGCTCGCCTGACGCCGACGGCTGAGACGGGACCTGTGGCTCTGGTCGAGTCGCGCCGGGCCGTCCCGACGGTCCATGGGATCGAGTCGGCTCGCGATGTCTCGGGCGTCTTCGTGGCCGTACCCGCTCATGGCCACACCCGACGGATGCCCGCCCCGTCTTCCCAGCGCCGATGGCGTCCGAATGCAGCAGCTAAGACATCGCCCACGATGAGCGCCCCTGTTCGACCAATCGCGTGCAGCGTAGCGTCAGGGGGGGCGGGGGAGCCAGACCCGAATCCGGTATGTCATGCCCGTGTAATCTGCCCGATGGCTGCGCCGCCCGCGGAGCGCCTCATCGCGCCGGGGGCACCGGCGGGATGTCATCGCAGTCGTTGCGGCTGAGGCACAGGTCGGTCCGGATGCGCTGGCCGCCGCTCTTCAGATAATCCGCGAGCTGGTTGTAGTGGAAGTTGCCCACGTCGAAGATCCACAGGTCATCACACCCGCAGTCATCGTCCTCGCAGGCCTCCCGGCAGCGGCGGCGGGCCTTGTCGACCATCTCGCCGGGGCCGTCGAAGCCATGCTTGCCGCGGTCCGAGCCATAGGCGAACGTATTCGCCGAGCGGCCGCCGAGCGCGTCGGGGGTGTCGATGCCGGTGCGCAGGGGCGGGTCGAGGCGTGCCGTGCGGCCGGCCCACTCGTCGGTGTCGCCGCTGAAGTCGTTGACGTCGATGAGCACGCCCCCGCCGTCGGGGTTGGTGAAGCGCAGCATCTCCTCGGCGCCCTCGAGCACGTAGTTGTCGATGAGCACCTGGTTCTCGGGGATCCCGAAGTCGGGGTGCGGCTCGAGGTACTCCAAGAGCCCGGCGGCGCGGGCGAAGAGCTGGCCGGCGTCGACCGGCACGTTGAGGTCGCCGGTGCCGGTGACGATGAGGGCGTGGGCCCCGGTGGTGTGGCCGGTGCCGGGGTAGGTCAAGGGCTCGCGCTGGAGGTGGCGGGCGTAGTTGGCCGGGTCGGCGCGGTCCATCACGATCTGGCCCAGGCCGACGAAGCGGCGCAGGTCGGGGGTCGCCCGCCGCAGGCCGAGGCCCTCGGCCATCGAGGTCAGCGGGTCGCCGGCCTCGGCGGTGAGGTTCTGGAAGACGACGTCCTCCTCGAAGGTGTCGACGGTGGCATACGGCGTGGCGCCGCCCTTCACATGGCACTCGGGGCCGTCCTGCACGTCGCCCCGGTAGAGTTCGACCGTCAGCGGGTCGCCGATGTCGGTGGCGATGGGGGCCCGCACGCCGCCCTCGGCGTTCACCCGGCCGCACTCGGCCTCGCCGCTGCGGCCGTTGATCACCCGCAGCGTATCGCCCGGCTCGACGCCGGTGACGGTGTCGACGTGCAGCGGCACGCCGCGCTCGTTGATGTTGGGCACGAACAGCTCGACCCGGGTCTCGCCGTCGGAGTCGGTGGTGCCGAGGATCATCGGGCCGAACGAGCGCAGCAGGACCGCCCGGCGCACCGAGCTGTTGATCGAGCGGCGGGCGATGGTGCCCAGGCCGCCGCCGCCGACGACCGGGGCGATGGCGGTGATCTCGGGCTCGATGCTGCCCATGAGCATCGCCATGATGCCGCCCAGGCTGCCGCCGCTCATGGTGATCAGGCCGTCGCCGCCGACGTCGATGGCGCCGTCGCCGTCGAAGTCACCGGCGAGGTCGTCGCGGCCGTCGCCGTCCACGTCGACGGCCCACTCGCGGCCGTCGAACGCCCGCAGGATGCGGACGAGCTGCATGTAGTCCAGCGCGGTCTGCCGCACGTTGTCCCGGGTGTGGAAGAGATAGAAGTCCCAGTAGTCGGCGCCGGTGTCGTTGACCCCGTCGAAGTTCTGGTCGAGCGCGCGGTCTTTGAACGCGGCCTCGATGAACGGCTGGATGCCGAAGCGGCCGAGCAGCAGGAAGGCGAGGTTCTTCTCGTCTTCGCTCAGCCCGAGGCCGTGGCCCGGGTTGTCGATGGCCAGCGTCGCGAGGCCGTGGCGGGCGAAGTAGGGGCCGAGGTTGATGGCGTCGAAGCGGTTGCCGGTGTGGCCGTGGCCCAGGATGACGACCGGCGCGGGCTCGCCCTGGCCCCGCACCGAGGCCTCTTTCCGGGGCACGACGAGGGTGAAGTAGACCGTCTCGGCCCGGGCCCCGGCGAGCGGCACCCGGTCGAGGTCGTCGGGCCACGACTGGGCGTTCATCGGCAGGCGCTCGCCGTCGGCGTCGACCCGGTCGAAGAGCTGGGGCGACTGGTAGCGGCCGATGACGTAGAAGTCGACGTAGCGGTTGGCCTCGATGAGCTGGTCGTAGGCCAGATCGCCCTCGTCGGCGCTGCGGAAGGCGGCGTTGAGCACGCCGAGCGCCTCGCCGAACTCCTCGCCGGTGACGATGTAGAGGTTGTCCCCGGGCAGCTTCTCCGGGTCGCGGCCCGGCTCGAGCGCCTCGACCTCGGGCGGGAACTGCTCGCCGAGCACCCGCTGGATGCCATGGCCGTACAAGCCATCCCGCACGGCGACGATCTCGGCGGTGGTGGTCTGGGTGGTGAAGGTGTAGGTGAACGCGATGTCATCCAGGGTCAAGCCTTCGGGCATGACTTCGAGCAGCGGCTGCAAAGCCTCGGTCTGGCCCTCGTGGTTGACGAAGGGATAGGGCGATCCCACCGGCTGGCCGCCCTCGTCGAGCAGGCGGCGGGTGACGATGACCGCGTAGGTGGTGCGCGGGCGCAGGGGCACCACCGGCTGCACGATGAGGGTGTGGGTCTCGCGCTCGTAGAAGGTCATCAGGGCGTCGGCCCGGGCGCCGAGGTCGTCCCAGGCGGGGGTGTGGCCCGGCAGGTGGTTCGGCCGGTCGAGCACCCCGTCGGCGTCGGTGTCTTCGCCGGGGTCGAGCACGCCGTTGCCGTTGGCGTCTTCGTCGTACTCTTCCCACAGGATAGAGAGCGTGCCGCCCCGGGGGTCGTGGGGCCAGTAGTCATCCCGGCTCTCGGTGATCGAGGGGTAGTTGCCGTTGCCGATGTCGAGGTGCTGGATGCGGCCGAAGTCAGGCGAACCCCGGTCGATGTCGACGAGGTAGATGACGTCGTCGCCGGGGTCGTAGTCGGCGTCCCGGTGGCGGTCGAGGATGCTCTGCACGTCGATCGGGCCGGTGAACGGGATGCTGATCGGCTGGATGAGCCCCCACCCGTCGAGCCGGTCGAGGCGCATGCGGATGTCGCTCTCGAGCGCGGTGGGCGCGATCATCGAGGCGTTGATCCGGCGCCCGGTGGCCGAGGTCTCGTCGTAGCGGGTGGCGATGTCGTTGGGCAGCGGGATCTCGGGCAGCGGGCGGTGCTCGAAGTCCATGCGCACGGTGGTCGCCGCCGGCTTCGCCGGGTGGATGCCTTGCGGGGCTTCCGAGAGGCAGCCGGCGAGCGGGGTGGCGAGCAGCGCGAGGAGCGGGAGGGATCGATACATCGTATGCCTCATCAGAATGCCACCTGGACCATCAGGCGGCCGCCGGCGATCCCGTTCATGTCATCACCCTCGGCGTCGACGAGCGCGCCGCCGGGCAGCAGGTAGCCCACCTCGAGGCCGGCGGCGAGGGCGAGCAGCCAGACCTTCAGCTCGTAGCGCAGGCCGAGGTCGAACTCGGTGCCGAGCAGCGCGCTGGGGTCGCCGCCGAGCGCGTTGCGGGGGTCGCCGCCGGCCAGCCGGGTATTGCGGGGGTCGGCGGGCGGCACGTCGGCGAAGGCGAACAGCACGCCGCCGTAGACGGTGAGCCCCGAGAGCGGCTGCCAGTAGCCTTTGGGGAAGAGCGCGAAGGTGTTGCTCACCGCGCCCCGGGTGGGCAGCCGATCGAGGTCCCGGGCGGGCACGCCGACGAGGTCGGGGTCGCCGGCGGTGATCGGCGAGCGCCCGGTCTGGGCGGCGAGCACGTGGCGGTAGAGGAACAGCCCCATCTCGTAGTTGGGGTCGGGGCGGAAGGCGTTCTGCTGGCCGTCGTCGAAGTTCTGGTCGCCGCTGGCATAGAGCCACTCGAGCACCCCGCCGACGCCCTCGGTGGCCAGCACGGCCCGGCCGGCCCAGCCGATCTGCATCAGGTCGCGCTCGCGGAACTCGGCGCTGGGGGCCAGCTCGGTGGTGCCGGTGATCAGGGCGGCCTCGGTCTCGAGGCTCAGCGTCCAGGCGTCGGCCAGCGGCAGGGTCGACTTCAGGTGCACGTCGAATACGTTGGCCACGGTCTCGGCGCCGTCGGCGGCCTCGCTCCAGCGGCGCACGATGTACAGCCCGCCGGCGAGCGCGTCGCCGCCGAACGTGAACCCGCCCCCGGCGTCCTGCGCGGTGTCGCCCTCGACGAGCTGCGCGTCGCGCACCGCCTCGCCGACGAAGCCGAAGAGCGAGACGTCGGCGCCGGTCCAGGGGCCCGTGCGCAGGAAGACCCGCCGGACGACGTCGCCGCCCCGGGCGTCGTTGAACATGGCCGTCTGCGGGCGCCACTCGGTGCTGCCCCCGTGGGCCACGAGGCCCATGCCCCAGTCGCTGGGCAGGTATCCGGCGCCGAGGGTGAGCGCGCTGCCGAGGCCGAGCACGACGTGGGCCGAGCGCACGGTGAACGCGTCGGATGAGTCGCCGGGCAGGTCGAGCCCCTCGACGCCGGGGCGGTCGAGGAGCTGGCCGGTGAGGTAGTCCACCTCGCCGTCGAGCCGTACGAAGAGCGGCAGGTCGAAGAGCAGGTCGAGCCGGGCGCCGAGGCGGCCCTGGGCGTCGGCGCCGGCGCGGCCTTCGAGCACGGTGTCGGCGGCGTCGACCCGGATGTCGCCCACCTGCTCGGCGGTGCCAGAGAGCACGCCCCGCAGCGTGAGATCGACCCGCGGGGGGCCCTTGGTGGCGTAGAGCTCGGCGGCGTCGGCCCCGCCCGGGGCCCACAGCGCGCCGGCCACGGCGAGCGCGGCGACGGATGACGAGATCGAGATGAGCGGCCCGCGGGGCCGCCGGATCTGCTTCACGATGAGCCCCCTCCCCGGGCATGTCACACGATGGGCACGGTAGCGATTCGCGACCCCCGGCGCCATGGCGCATCCGATCGGCGATGTCCGCTCATCTCCCGCCGCAGACGCCCGAGACCCGGCGCGTGATCCGCGCCCTGCGCCGGCAGGTGCGCTGGCTGACCGCGCTGGGGGTGCTGCTGGCCTGCGCCGTGGCCGGGCTGACGGGCTATCTGCTGGCCGTCGAGCGGCCGCTCGCCGGCGGCCCGGGGGCCACGGCGGCGCCCGCGGTGGCGCCGAGCGGGCCCCGGGGCGCGGGGCACCCCACCTTCGACTGTCGGGCGTTCACCGGCTCGCTGGCCGCGCCGGAGGGCGAGCCCATCGCCGAGCTGCGGCGCCGGCCGGCGGGGGCCCGGGTGCAGACCCGGGGCAAGGTGATGCAGGCGTTCCCCCGCATCATGGGGCTCAACTGGCTGCACCTGTGCGACGCGGCGGGCGGCGAGGTGCTGGTGGTGGCGACCCGCGACTGGGCCCACCCGGGCGACGAGGTGCGGGTCGAGGGCGTGCTCTCCCGGGATCGGGACATCGGCGGGGTGTATGTCTTCCCGCTGCTGGTCGAGGGCGAGCTGCGGGGGCCGGCGGTCATCGAGGCCCCAGCGAAGCCGGGTGGGATCGATCTGTGACGGGTCCTTCGAGGGGCGTACACTGCCGCCGAGGAGGTGTGATGCACGCAGCGTGGATGGGCGCCCGATGGCGCGCCGGGTGGATCGTCGGGGCCGGCCTGCTGGCTCTGTTCGGGTGCGACGACGGGGGCAGCGAGCCGGGCGAGGCGCCGCCGGATGCGATGATCGAGGCCGACGGGATGCCGCCGCCGGATGCGGGCCGCGACGCCGCGCCCGACGGGATGCCGCCCGCGGCGGACGGAGGCCCCGCCGACCAGGGCCCCGACGCGGATCCTCCGCCCTCGCCGGCGTGCGAGGCGCTGGTGCCCGAGGTGTGCCTGCTGCCGTGGCCGTCGAGCCACTTCCTGACCCCCGACGAGAGCCGGGACACCGGCCTCCGGCTGGCGCCGCCGGTCGAGGGGCTGCCGGTCTCGAGCAGCGGGGTGCCGGTCGATCCGGGCCTCGTCGCCCGGTCCGACGGCTTCCCGCTGGGCACGCCGATCGTGACCCTGATCCCCCACCTCGACGTGACGCCCCTGCCCGGTGAAGAGAGCATCGAGCGTTCGGTCGCGCCGGACAGCGCCCTGGGTCTGTTCGAGGTGACCGACGACGGCCTGCGGGCCATCCCGGCCTTCGCCGAGCTGGACGCCCGGGAGGTGGATCCGGCGGCCCGGGTGCTGTTCGTGCGGCCGGCGGTGCTCCTGAAGGAAGACACCCGCTACGTGGTGGCGCTGCGCGGTCTGGTCGATCTGGACGGGGCGCCCATCGCCCCCGAGCCGGCCTTCGCCGCGCTGCGGGACGGCGCGGCCGAGGGGCCCCTGGCCGCCCGGCAGGCCGCGTTCGACGACATCTTCGCCGGGCTGGATGCCATCGGGTGGGATCGCACGTCGTTGACCACCGCCTGGGACTTCTACACCGCCAGCCATCGCTCGCTGCACGGTGACATCCTGCACATGCGCTCGGATGCCTTGCAGCGCATCGGCCCGGATGGGCCCGAGCTGTCTTTCGACGCCGTCGAGCAGCCCGATCCGGAGAGTGATCCCTACATCGCCTACCGGGTGCTGGGCACGATGCGGGTGCCGCATTACATGCGCCCGGTGGATGGCTTCCTGAACGCGACGGCCTATGTCTTCAACCGGGGGCCGGATGGCATGCCCCTGGCCGATGGCTGGCGCGACGTGCCGTTCGTGCTGCTGGTGCCCCGCTCGGCGATCGACGGGCCGCCGCAGGGGCTCATCCAGTACGGGCACGGGCTCAACGGCTCGTTCGGGCAGGTCTCGAGCGAGCAGCATCGGCGCACGGCCGACGCGGACGGCTACCTGTACTTCGGGCTGAATCTGGTCGGCATGTCGACCGAGGACGTCGACAACATCATCGGCATCACCTACGACGCCAACCGCTTCGTCTGGCTGGCCGATCGGCTGCATCAGGGGCTGCTGGAGTCGATCCTGCTCGGCCGGGCGATGCGCCGGGTGCTGCCGACGATGCCCCAGCTCGCCGAGTGGGGGGTGACGGTCGATCCGGCGCGCAGCTACTACGAGGGCAACTCCCAGGGCGGCATCTTCGGCGCGACCCACGTCGCCCTGTCGCTGGACGTGACCCGGGGCATGCTGGGGGTGCCGGGGCAGAACTATTCGACGCTGCTCGAGCGGTCGGTGGACTTCACCCCGTTCTTCGGGGTGCTGGGCGCGGCCTACCCCCGGCGGGTCGATCAGGTGCTGCTGCTGGCGCTGATGCAGGTGCTGTGGGACAGCACCGATCCGGTGAGCCATTACGGGCACCTCATCGCCGATCCGTACCCCGACAACGAGCCGAATCAGGTCATCCTGGCGACGGCGAAGGGCGACTGGCAGGTGGCGCTGCTGACGGCCGAGATCGTGGCCCGCAGCGGCCTGGGGGTGGAGCTGATGGAGGGCTACGACGACGAGCGGACCCCGGCGCTGATCGAGCCGGTGCCCTACCCCCACCGCGGCTCGGCGCTGATCAACTGGGATTACGGCAACCCGTGGCCGCCGGCGGGCAACCAGCCCCCGCGCGACGAGTTGGGCGACCCCCACGGCAAGCCGCGCCGCGATCCGGACTATCGGCGGCAGATGGTGCACTTCTTCGAGACGGGCGAGATCATCGATGTGTGCGGCGGGGGGCCATGCCCGCCCCCCCGAGACGACCGCTGACCGGCCGGGCATCCTGATACCCTCACACCCATGACCATCCCCCTCGGCCCCTTCGACCTCATCGCCTCCGCCGGCCGCGGCGCGATGGCCGAGGTGTGGCGGGCGGTGCACCGGCGGCAGGGGGTGCCGGTGGCGGTGAAGGTGGTCACCGCGCCCGCTGGACGGGAGGCGCGCTTCCGGCGGCTGTTCGCCCAGGAGGTCCGGGCGGTGGCCCGGCTGGATCACCCCAACGTGGTGCGCCTCTTCGATCACGGGGAGCTGCCGGCGGCGTTCGACCGGCTCGACGAGCCCCGGCTGCCGGCGGGCGCGCCGTATCTGGTCATGGCCTGGCTCGGCGGCGGGTCGCTGCGCAGCCGGGCGCCGATGCCCTGGCCGGCGCTGCGGTCGACGCTGCTCGGGCTGCTCGACGGGCTGGCCCACGCCCACGCCCGGGGGGTCGTTCACCGGGACCTCAAGATCGACAACGTGCTCTTCGGGTCCCGGGGGCCGGTGCTGACCGACTTCGGGCTGGCGTGGCAGGACGATCGGCTCGGGGGCCAGACCGATCCGACGCGGCGGCTGATGGGCACCCCGAACTACATGGCCCCCGAGCAGATCGACATCGACGACCGCTCGCTGGGGCCGTGGACCGATCTGTACGCGATGGGCTGCCTGGCGTGGTGTCTGGCGACCGGGCGGCCGCCGTTCGATCGGCCGAGCCCGATGGCGGTGCTGCAAGCCCACCTCGAGGAGCAGCCCCCGGCCATGCTCGGGGCCTACCCCCAGCCGAAGGCGTTCGAGGCGTGGGCCCGGCGGCTGCTGGCCAAGGCCCCCCGGCGGCGGTTCTGGTTCGCGGCGGACGCGGCCCGGGCGCTGATGGCGATCCCCGAGGCGCTCGACGGGCCGGTGACCCGGGTCCGAGCGGCGGTGGTCACCCGCCGCGATCCCAGCGTGAGCGATCTGACCCTGGTGGCCCCCCCGGCCTTCGTCTCGATCACCGATCCCGGCTGGATCCCGGCCCGGGGCCCCGATACGCAGCCGCCGATGCCCCAGAGCTGGCAGGGCCCGGAGGTGGAGCACGACACCCCGGTGCTGCTCGGCGCCGGGCGGGCGCTGTTCGGCCTGCGCACGCCGGCCCTGCACGGGCGGTCGGCCGAGCGGGACGTGCTGTGGGCGGCGCTGCGGGGCGTGGTCGAGGGCGGCGGCGCGGCGGCGGTGGTCATCGAGGGGCCGCCGGGGCAGGGCAAGTCGCGGCTGGCGGCGTGGCTGGGGCACCGGGCCCACGAGCTGGGGGTGGCCGACGCGCTGCACGCGAACCACGCGCTGCCCCGGGGCGGGCAGTGCGGGCTGCTGCCGATGCTGGGGCGCTATCTGCGCTGCGAGGGGCTGGACGCGGCCGAGCGCCTGGCCCGGGTGGCCCGCTGGATCGACGACGAGGGCACGGCCCGGGCGGTGACGGCCCTGTTCGAGCCGGACGGTCGGCTGCTGCTCGGCGGGCGGGCCCTGGCGGTGCAGGTCGAGGCCGAGCGCCGGGAGACGGTCTGCCGGGCTCTGGCCGCGCTGGCTCGGCGGCCCCTGATCGTGCAGATCGACGACGTGCAGTGGGCCGAGGACGCGCTGGCCTTCGCCGGGCACCTGCTCGAGCATCACGCCCGCCTGCCGGTGCTGGTGGTGCTGACGGCCCGCTCGGACGGGCGGCGGCCGACCCGGGCGCTGCTGGACGGCCTGATCGCGGGGGGCGCGACCCACATCGAGCTGGGGCCGCTGTCGCCGACGGCCCACCGGGCGCTGCTGGGGTCGATGCTGCCCTTCGACGACGCGCTGCTCGATCGCCTGGTGGCCCGGGTCGGGGGCAGCCCGATCTTCGCCGAGCAGCTCATCCACCACTGGCTGGCCACCGACGCGCTGGAGAGCGGTCGCCGGGGGCTGCGGCTCAAGGCGGGGGCCGACGCCGCGCCGCCGGCCGATCTGCGGGCGCTGTGGGTGAGCCGCCTGAACGAGGCGCTCGAGCCGGCCGAGGTCGACGCTCAGGCGGGCTTCGAGCTGGCGGCGGCCCTGGGGCAGCGCTTCGACGCCGAGGAGTGGGCGGTGGTGTGCGCGGCGGCGGGGCTCGCGCCGCCCCGGGACGGGCTCGATCGCATGCTCGACGCCCAGCTCGTGCACACCATCCCCGGCGGGTTCGCCTTCACCCACGCGATGCTGCGCGAGGCGCTGCAACAGCAGGCGGGCGCGGGCGGGCGGCGGGCGCGCTGGAATCGGCTGTGCGCCGCGCTCCTCGCCGAGCGGGGGGCCGATCCGAAGCGGCTGGCCGACCACCTGATCGCGGCCGACGCGCCGGAGGAGGCCCTCGCGCCCCTGGCCCTGGCGATCGGGGCCGCCCGCCGCCGCTCGGACTTCCCGGCGATGCGGCGCCTGATCGAGCAGCAGGTCGGGCTGCTGCGCGCGCTGCGGATCGGGCGCTCGGACCCCCGCTGGACCGCGACCCGGATCTTCGTCGCCCGGCTGGCGCTGGCCGAGCAGGCCTTCCCCCGGGCCATGCGCTGGGCCCGCCGGGCGGTGCGCAGCGCGCGGGCGGGCGGTGATCGGGCGCGGCTGGTCGAGGCGCTGATCGTGCGGGGGGACGCGGGCCTGAAGACGTCGCAGGGGCTGGCGGGCGCGCTGGCCGATCTGGACGACGCCCGGCGGCTGGCCGAGTCCATCGGCTCCCGGGCCCGGGCGGCCGAGGCGCTGACCAAGCGGGGCACGGCGCTGCTGGTGGCCGGGGAGACGGCGGGGGCCCAGGTGGCGTTCGTGGCGGCCCACGCCCGGCTGTCGGCCCTGGTCGATCCCGACGACGAGCTGATGGGCGAGGTGCTGCGCAAGCTGATGGACGTCGCCCGCCGGGTGGGCGATCACGACGCGGCGTGGGCCCACGGGCAGCGGGCCTTCGCCCATTACGAGCGCATCGGCTCGCGGTGGTCGATGGCCCGGGTGAGCAATACGCTGGGCGACATCGAGCGCTATCGGGGCAACATGGCGGGCGCGGTCCGGCGCTACGAGGCGCTGCGCCAGCTCAGCGAGGAGCTGGGCCTGCCGCTGGGGGTCAGCTTCGCCGAGGCCAACCTGGGGCTGGTGCTCATGGAGCTCGAGCGCTACGACGAGGCCCGGCCCCTGCTCGAGCGGGCCCTGACGGCGACCCGCAGCCGGGACGACGCCGAGACGGTCTGCTATCTCAACGCGGCGCTGTGGGCCTGCGACGCGGCGCGGGGCGACTGGACCGCGTGGGACGCCCGCCGGGCGGCGCTGGGGCCCCTGTTCAGCGGTCGGCTGCACGACCCCGACGCGGCGCTGTGCGCCGAGCACGCCGCCCGCCTGGCCCACCGGGCGGGGCGCGCGGGGCGGGCGGCGGACGCGGTGCGGATGGCGGCGGCGCAGCACGCGGCGCTGGGTCGCCCGGAGGCCACGGCGGCGCTGCGGCAGGCCCTGGGGCTGGCCCACAGGTGAGCCCGGCCCGATGAAATACGCCGGACAGCGGCGCCCGCCGGCCGGGGCTGGTAGCGTGAGTCCATGGCCATCTCACTCGGCGCATTCGAACTGGAGGCGCGGGTCGCGGGGCAGGCGATCTCGGAGGTGTGGCGGGCCGCCCATCGCGCGACGGGGCGGCCGGCGGCGGTCAAGTTCGTGCGCCCGCCGACCGACCTCGAAGAGCGCTTCCGGGCGCGCTTCGCCCACGAGGTGCGGGCGGCGGCGGCCCTGGATCATCCCCTCATCGTGCGGCTCTTCGACCACGGGGTGGTCGACGCCGAGCAGAGCGAGCGGGTCTGGATCGCGGAGGGTACGCCGTACCTGGTGATGGAGTGGCTGCCCGGCCCCTCGCTCGAGGCCGACCCGCCCGCCGACTGGCCCGGTGTCCGGGGGGTGCTGCTGCGGCTGCTCGACACCCTGGCCCACGCCCACGCCCGCCGGGTCGTGCACCGCGACGTCAAGCCGGCCAACGTGCTGATGGCGCCCCGGGGGCCGGTCCTCACCGACTTCGGCATCGCGCTGCTCGATACCCCCGCCGACCGCCGCTCGGACGAGGAGAGCCTGATCGGCACCCCGCCCTACATGGCCCCCGAGCAGGTGCGTGGCGACTGGCGGGCGGTGGGCCCGTGGACCGATCTGTACGCCCTGGGCTGCACCGCCTTCGAGCTGGTGTGCGGGCGCAAGGCGTTCAGCGGCCCCAGCCTGCTGGCGGTGCTCGAGCGCCACCTGAGCGGCGAGCGGGCGCGGTTCGCCCCATCGATCGAGCTGCCGCCGGGCGTGGAGGGCTTCATCGACCGCCTGCTGGCGCCCGATCCGGCCCGGCGGTTCCGCTTCGCGGCCGACGCGGCGCTCGCGCTGCGCCAGATCGGCCCGACCCGCGAGGGCGCGCCGGTCTACAGCCTGCCCCCCGAGGACGACATCGGCTGGGCCGCCGGCCCGGGGCCCGACGGTCGCCCGCCGCTGCCCGCCGAGAACCGGCAGCGGGAGACGGGGCCGCTGTTCCCCCTGCTCGACGCGGGGGGCAACCTCTTCGGCCTGCGCCGGGTGATGACCGTGGGCCGCTCGGCCGAGCGGGCCTGGATGTGGCGCGCGCTGGCCCGGGTGATCCAGGGCGACGGGCTGCGGGCCGTGGGGCTCGAGGGCGCGGCGGGCATGGGCAAGTCGCACCTGGCGGGGTGGCTGAAGCACCGGGCCCACGCCCTGGGGCTGGCCGAGACGCTGACGGCGACCCACGCCCCGGGGGGCGGGGCGGCGAGCGGGGTCGGGGCGATGCTGTGTCGCTCGCTGCGCTGCGGGGACGCCGATCCGGCCGCCCGCCACGACCGGCTGGCCCAGCGCTTCCCGGCCGATCTGGCGGCGGCGTTGACGGCGGCCCTCGATCCGGCGGGCCGCTTCGACGACCCCTACGAGCCGGTGGTGCTCGACAGCGGCGACGAGCGCTACGCGACGCTGGCCGCGGCCCTCGCTGCCCTGGCCGAGCAGCGCCCGCTGGTCCTGCACCTCGACGACGTGCAGTGGGGCGAGGAGACCTTGCGGCTGGCGCTGTACCTGCTGCGCCGCCGCCCGCACCTGCCGGCGCTGCTGCTGCTGACCGTGCGCCCCGACGCGCTCGTCCCGGGGTCGGCCATCGCCGGGCTGTGGCGTCAGCTCCGGCGGCACGATCGCATCGAGCCCATCCGCCTGGGGCCGCTGTCGCCGCCCGATCAGACCCGTCAGATCGGGTCGCTGATCGATCTCGACCCGGCGCTCGCCGGCCGCTTGCAGCAGAGCACCGCCGGCAGCCCGCTGCTCGCCGAGGAGACCATCCGCCTGTGGCTGTCCTCCAACGCGCTGGTCCCGGGGCCCGCCGGCGCGGTGCTGAAGGCGCCGGGCGCGGTGCCGATGCCCCAGAGCCTGGGGTCGGTGTGGCTGTCGCGGGTCGACATCGCGCTCGGCGGGGCCGAGACCCGGGCCGGCGAGGCGTTCGAACTGGCGGCGGTGATGGGGGTCGAGGTGGAGCGCCGGATCTGGGTCGAGGCGTGCGCCGTCGCCGGCCTGGCGCTGCCCCAGATCGGGCTGACCCGGATGCACGCCGATCGGCTCATCCGCACGACCGAGGACGGGCGATGGTGCTTCGTGCACGGCGCGCTGGCCGAGGCGCTGGTCGCGCGGGCCCGCCGGCAGGGTCGCTGGCGGGCGTGGAACCGCTACGCGGCGATGGTCCTGATCCGCGAAGCCAAGGCGGACCCCGAGCAGCTCGCCCGCCACCAGATCGCCGCCCGGCGCGACGCCCAGGCGGCCGAGACGCTGCTGCGGGCCTTCGACGGGGCGCTGCTGCGGGCCGATCCCTCCGCCGCCCGCCGGGCGCTGGTGATGCGGGCCCGGGTGCTGCGCACGCTGGAGGTGCCACCCGAGGCCGCCCCGTGGGTGCTGACCCGGGTGCTGCGGGCCCGCATGGCGCGGCGCTTCGGGCAGATGGAGGTCGCCCGCCGCTGGAGCCGCCGGGCCGAGCCCCAGGCCCGGGCGCTCGGTGATCCGGCCCTGCACGCCGAGGCGCTGTCGGAGCTGGGCACGGCGCTGAGGCTGACCGCCTCCGACGCCGAGGGCTGGCCGCTGCTGGCCGAGGCGGTGCAGCGAGCCGAGCAGGCCGGGGATCGCGAGCTGCTCGGCCGGGTGCGCTTCAAGGCGGCCGCCTGCCTCAACCTGCTGGGGAGGCGGGCAGAGGCCCGCCGGCTGCTGCGCGCGGGGCTGGACGCGGCGGAGGACGTCGGCGACCTGCGGACCGAGGGGGACTGCCTCGTCGGGCTGGCCGACATCGCCCGGCGCCAGGGCGCGCTGGACGAGGCCCGAGACTTCATCGATGAGGCCTACCGCCGGTACAAGCTGGCCGGGCACCGCCTCGGCCGGGCGATGGTCGCCTCGGTGTTGGGTGATCTGAGCCGGTACGCGGGTGATCTGGACGCGGCGGAGCAGTTCTACACCGAGAGCCGGGCGCTCTACGCGGCGGTGGACGCGGTCGACCTGCCCATCGCCGAGACCAACCTGGCGCTGGTGTGCTTCGCCCGGGGCCGGGTCGCCGAGGCCCGGCGGCGGCTGGAGGCGGCCCGGCGCATGGCGTGGGCCGGGCACGAGCTGCGGGTCCTGATCCACGCGCTGCTGCTGCCGGTGGTCGCCACGCTGGGGGACTGGGCAGCCTGGGACGGGCACATGGGCGCGATCGGGCCGCTTCTCGAAGGCCGGGTGGGTGAGCCGGACGCCGCCGAGGCGGCGCAGACGGCGGCGGTCCGGGCCGAGGCGGCCGGCCAGCCCGACCGGGCCCGGGACGCCCGGCGGCTGGCCATCGCCCAATACGAGCGCCTGGGGCGGCGGGAAGAGGCCGCCGCGATCCGCGAGGCGGCGCGCATCGCCCGGCTCTGCGCGGACGGATCGGAGGGTGCTTCGGAGGGGTGAGGGCGGCCGCTCGGCGAGCTCGGCGGGCTTCAGCGAAAGACGTACCCGTCCCGCTTCAGGCCCGGCTCCAGCGGGCAGTTGCCGTCGAGGTCGAGCTCCCACAGCCAGCCGTCGTAGTCCAGCTCGTCGAACTCGCAGCAGTAGAGGCTGCTGGAGACCGCGGCGATCACCCGGTTGCCCACGACGTGCAGGTCGGTGACCGTCGCCGCCACGTCGCGGGCCACCATGCGGGACCAGACGACGTCGCCCCGGGCGTCGGTCCGCAGCAGCCACGCCTGACACCACGCACGAGCCTCGCCGCACGCGCTGCCCCCGAGCAGCCAGCCCCCGTCGGGCATGGCGCGGCCGGCGAGCAGCGCGCCCTGGGTGGTGCCGTCGGGCAGCTCGATGTGACGCTCGTCGAAGAGCGACCCGTCGGCGGCGATCCGAGCCATGAACGGCCGGGCGGCCTCGTAGCGGAAGCCGCTGTGCCCCTCGATGGCGAGCACGACCGGCTCCCCCATCCGATCGAGCAGCAGGCGCTGGGGCTCGTACTCGACCTGGAGGTACTGCTTGTGCGCCACGAAGTCACCGGTGCGGGCGTCGACCCGCATGACGAAGCCGGCGACGACCAGCGTCTCCTCGAGGGGTCGGCCGTGCCCCACCGCGATGATCTGAGAGCCATCGCGCGACGCGACGATGCCGGTGAACCCACCGTACGTCAGCGCCGACCAGGGCCCCTGGCCCAGGTACGGCCTGTGCCAGATCGAGCGGCCGGTGGCGGGGTCGAAGCGGATGAGGGTCGGAATCTCCCGGCCGATCGCCTTGGTCGACGAGCCGACGACGAGGTGCCCCGAGTCGACCGGGACCAGATCCACCGCCGCGATGCGCCTCATCTCGTCGTATGAGCCGAGGTGGGTGGGCTGCTCGAAGTCGTCGCGGGTCCAGCGGTAGAAGTCGACCCCGTCCATGCCGGTGATCAGCCCCTGCTCGGTGAGGGCCACCGCCTGCGCCGGCCACCCGAGGCGGTAGGACAGCGGGCGCTGGGCGCCCGTCGGGTCGAACTGGACCACCCGCCCGGTCGGCAGCCGATAGCGGTTGTAGTTGTTGCCCACGAGGTAGATCTCGCCGTCGGGCAGCGGGATCAGCCGCTCGACCCGCCCGAATGGCCCCACCTCGACCGGCCCGCAGCGTCGCTCACCGACCTCGATCCCGGGCCGCTCGCGCAGCGCCTCGTCTCCAGCCACATCGTCACACGCCGTCAGGGTCAGCAGCACGAACAGGGCCCGTCCGGTTGATGACAGCAGGTGTCGCATGCCGGCAGTATAGCCCGAACCCGGGAGGTCGAGTGAAGCCCAAGTGAGCCTCTTGCCGTTCATCGCCGCGCTCGTCGCCGGGCTGTGGTGGCTGGGCGCCCCGCCCGAGGTCGCCCGCAGGCGCCGGCTGCCGGGAGCCCTGCTCGTGGCGGCGCTGCTCGCCGGCACCGTCCTCGCCCTGCCCCATCCGGCGATGATCGACAAGCTGCTCACCCGCCTCGCCCTGCCGGTGGGGCTGATGTGGGCCCTGGGCTACGCCGGCATCGTGGCCTGTCTGCGGGCCGGGCATCGGCGGGCGGCGGCCATCGCGCTCGCCGGGTGGCTGCTGTACACCGCCGCCGGCAACGCCTGGGTCGGCGGCGCCCTCTACGCCGGCCTCGAGCGGGCGATCCCCCCGCTGTCGGACCTGGCGGGCGCGGGTCGGTTGGATGTCATCATGATCCTCGGCGGGGGTACCGAGGCCGGCCCCGATGGCCGACCGCAGCTCACCGCCAACGGCGATCGCCTGCGGGTCGCCGCCGCCGCGTGGCGCCGGGGGCACGCGGTCCGACTCGTCGCCAGCGGCACCAGCGTCGCCGCGCTCGATCGGGCCGGAGAGCGCGACCTGGGCGCCGAGAGCCGCAGCCTGCTCGAAGACATGGGCCTGGCAGCAGACGCGCTGCTGACACTGCCCGGGCCCTACAACACCGCCACCGAGGTCGCCGCGCTGGCCGAGGAGGCCCGCGCCCGGGGCTGGACCCGCATCGGGCTGGTCACCAGCGCCTGGCACATGCGCCGGGCGCTGCGACTCGCCCGGGCGCGGGGGCTCGACCCGATCCCCATCGGCGCCGACTATCGGGGCCGGATCCCGCCGATCACCGCGGTGGGGCTGGTGCCCACCGGCAGCGCCCACTATCAGGTGCAGGTCGCCCTCAAGGAACACCTCGCCGGTCTGGTGGGGCGGTGATCGGACGACACGGAGACCGCGCGATGCCGAACGACCGACGCAGCCACTGGGCCTGGGGCCTCGCCGGACGCCAGCTCGACGCCGCCGGGCGGACGAACCTCGCCCGCCAGCTCGGCGCGCTGATGGGGGTCGAGCCGCCCGAACCCCGATCGGCGGTGCCGCTCGACGCGATCGAGCTGCGCCCGAGCCGCCTCGACGCCCCGGCGCCCTGGATCACCGACGCCCACGCCGAGCGGGTGACCCACACCTACGGCCGCAGCTACCCCGATCAGGTGCGCGGCTTCGGCGGCGACTTCGCCCCGGCGCCCGATCTGGTCGCCCGGCCGGGCACCGACGCCGAGCTGGAGCAGCTCTTCGAATGGGCTGCGACGCGCGGGGTGGCGGTGGTCCCCTACGGCGGCGGCACAAGCGTCGTCGGCGGGGTGACCTATGCCGGCGAGCGCCCCTGGCTCAGCCTCGACCTCGGCGGCTTCGATCGGGCGCTCGATGTGGACCCGGTCTCGCGCCTCGCCCGGCTGCAAGCGGGCCTCACCGGCCCGGCGCTCGAAGCCGCGCTCGCCCCCCACGGCCTGACGCTGCGCCACTTCCCCCAGTCGTTCGAGTTCTCGACCCTCGGCGGCTGGCTCGCGACCCGGGCCGGCGGCCACTTCGCGACGGTCTACACCCACATCGACGACCTCGTCGCCGGGATGCGGGTCCTGACCCCCGGGGCCGGCGTCTTCGAGACCCGCTGCCTGCCCGGCTCGGGCGCCGGCCCCAGCCCCGACCGGCTGATGCTCGGCTCCGAGGGCACCCTGGGAATCATCACCGACGCCTGGATGCGGGTGCGCCCCCGCCCCCGATGGCGGGCCCGGGCCGCGCTGCACTTCGACCGCTTCGCGGCCGCGGTCGCCGCCACCCGGGCCCTGGCCCAGTCGGGGCTGCACCCCAGCAACTGCCGGCTGCTCGACCGCCGGGAGGCCGCGCTCAACTTCGTGACCGGCGACGGGCGGCACGTCCTGCTCGTGGCGTTCGAATCGGCCGATCATCCGCTCGACGCCGCCATCGAGCGGGCCGTCGCGATCGGCGCCGAGCACGGCGGCCTCTGCCCCGCCGGCGCCCGCACCCGCGACACCCGAGAGGACCCCGAGGCCGCCCCCCGCGACGCCGGCGGCGCCTGGAAGAGCGCCTTCATCGAAGCCCCCTACCTGCAATCGAGCCTGATCGGGCTGGGCTTCGTGGCCGACACCTTCGAAACCGCGTGCCCGTGGGGCGCCTTCGAATCGCTGCACGGCGCGGTGAGAGAAGCCGTCTTCGACGCGATGCAGCGGGGGTCGATCGGCCGGCGGGGGCACCTCGGCTGCCGCTTCACCCACGTCTACCCCGACGGGCCGGCGCCGTATTACACCTTCATCGCGCCCACCCGGCCGAGCGCCGAGTTGGAGGACTGGGGGCGCATCAAGCGCGCGGCGAGCGAAGCCATCCTGGCCCACGGCGGCACGATCACCCACCACCACGCCGTCGGTCGGACCCACCGCCCGTGGGCCGAGCGCCAGCGCCCGCCGGGCTTCACCGCCGTCCTGCGAGCGGCCCGGCAGGTGCTCGATCCGGCCGGGGTGCTCAACCCGGGCGCCCTGATCGCCGAAGCAGCACCCGCCGGCTGAGGCTCAGCCGGCGCCGCCCGAGCGCAGCGCCACCGCGATCCTGTACGCCGCGTCCCGGCTGCCGCCGGTGCGCTTCGCCGCCTCCCGGGCCGCCTTGGACGGCGCGAAGCCATCGGCCAGCAGCCCGGCGACCACCGCCTCCAGATCAGCCGCGTCGGGTGCCGCTTCGGGCGGCGCGCCGCCGACGAGGACCACGATCTCGCCCCGCACGACGCCCGGATCGGCCCGCAGTTCGCCCAGCGTGCCCCGGCGGAACTCCTCGAAGGCCTTCGTCAGCTCCCGGGCGATGACCGCCGGCCGCTCGGCCCCGAAGATCGACTCGGCCGCGTCCAGGAACCGCCCCAGCCCGTGGGGGCTCACGTAGAACACCAGCGTCTCGGCCGCCCCGGCCAGCCCGGACAGCGCGTCGCGCAACGCCTTGCCCTTCGCCGGCGGGAAGCCCACGAAGCGGAAGCGATCGGTCGGCAGCCCGGCCACCGACAGCGCCGTGGTCACCGCGCTGACCCCCGGGACCGGGACCACCGGCAGCCCGGCGTCGATCGCCGCCCGCACGACCTTGAACCCGGGGTCGCTGATCGTGGGCGTGCCGGCGTCGCTGACCAACGCGATGTCCTCGCCGGCCCGCAGCGCGTCGAGGATCATCGGCGTACGGCGGGCCTCGTTGTGGTCGTAGAGCGAGACCAGCGGCCGGCGCTCCAGGCCCAGCAGCTCCAACAGCTTGCCGGTGCGCCGGGTGTCCTCGCAGGCGATGCGGTCGACGGCGGACAGCACCCGCTGCGCGCGCAGGGTGATGTCCTCGAGGTTGCCGATGGGCACCGCCACCACGTACAGCGTGCCGTCGGTCACCGGACCTCCAGGTGAGTGGGCATGGGGATGCGAGGGGCGCCGGAGCGGCGGTCACCGCCCCGGCGAGCGCCGAGCGGGCTCAGCGGGACGAGCCGATCGCCAGCCCCAGGGCCTGACGCAGCTTGAAGTAGTTCTCCGACAGCGCGAAGAGCACCAGCTCCCGGATGCGATCCTGCACCGGGGCCCGGCTGAACGAGCCGGCCTCGTTCTTGATGACCTGCACCGCCGCCCCGAGGTCATTGGCCAGCACCAGCCCCAGCCGGTTGCCGGTGTGCTCCACCGTCTCGAGCCACTTGCTGACGTTGAGGTGCACCTTGGGGTTGGTGCTCGCCTTCTGGATCAGCTTGCTCATCTCGGCGCGGGCCGGCATCGGGATCGACTTGCCCCACTGCTCGAGCAGGTTCGGGTCGTACTGCACGTTGGCGTCGGGCTTCACCAGCCGCATCAGCGTGTAGACGATGGTCGAGAGGTACATCTTGCGCTGCTCGTAGCTCTCGCCCAGGTTCGCCAGGAAGTTGGACTGCCCCGACAGGAAGAGCTGCTTGGCGCCGGCGAACGCCAGCTCCTGCGGCTTGCGCCCCGAGACGATGTCCGGCCCCACCAGCATCGCCGGCGGGTTGAGCTCCACCAGCCGCAGGCCGGGCCGGTTCTGCGGGTCGCGGTGGGCCTCGGGCGTCGGCAGCCGGGTGGTGTGCGAGACGTACTTCATCACGCTGTTGAAGGGCGTCTGCTCGTCCGGGTTGAGCACCGTCTTGCGCTTGTGCAGCCCGAGCTGCTTGTGGTTCTTGGCCACCACCGGCAGCGTGTACAGGTAGAGCTGCTGGAACAGGTGGTCGAGCAGCGGGCTCTTCTCCGGGTGGAAGATCAGCCCCCAGTGCCGCTGGTCGAGCTGCCGCTGGGCCTGCTTGAGCGTGCGCGAGCGGTACTTCTCGTACAGCAGCCGCTCGTCGGGGCTCGCCTGATTGAGGAAGACGAGCACCTGCGCCACGCACCACGCCTCGTCGTACTTGCCCACGTCCATGAACAGCCGCCGCAGCTCCTGATAGCTCTCGACGGCCCGCGGGTTGAGGTTGATCAGCGTGTAGTGCTGGGCGATCGCCTTGTCGATCTGGTCCTCGCGCTCGTACAGCTCGGCCAGGATCGAGTGGGTCGGCGCGTCGTCGGGCTTCTTCGACAGGGCGATCTTGTACGCCTTGATCGCCTCGGCGAAGCGCTCGAGCCGGGTGCGGTTGATCTCGCCGAGGTTCTTGGCCAGCGAGAAGACCAGCCCGTCCTCCAGCCCCGACTCGGTCGCCCGCTTGAGCATCTTGCGGTAGTAGCGGTCCTGGCGTTCGTAGTCCCGCTCTTCGGTCAGGATCTGGTCGATCGCCTGGAACGCCCGCAGGTTGGCCGGATCGGCCGCCAGGCCCTTGTCGAACGAGCGCACCGCGACGAAGTTGTCCCGCAGCTTCTCCCGCTGGAGCGTCGCCACCCCGCACCAGTACTTCGACTTGCGCTGGGGGTTGGTCTCCAGCTCGGCGAGCTGACTGAGCACGTCGACCATCGCCGGCCAGTTCTCCGCCGCCTCGTGCAGCCCGATGAGCTTGCCGAGCACCAGCCGGCTGCCCGGCTGCACCTCGAGGGCGTCGTTGTAGGCGTCCACCGCCAGCCGGGTGTTGTTCATCTGCTCGTGCAGGATGTCCCCGATGCCGACCAGCGCCTGGAACTTCTCGCCCGGGTCGTCGATGAGCCCCGCCACCTGACGGCGGTAGTGGATCACGTCTTCCCAGTCGTTGCGCGCCTCGTGCAGATCGATGAGCGCCTTGAGGATCTCGGCGTTGCGGGGGTCGATCTCGAGCGCCTTGCGGAAGAAGTCCAGCGCCTTGCGCCGCTCCCCCAGCTTGAGCTTGATCTGCCCCTGCTGGTGGAAGATGCCCACCACCTCGCCCTCATCGAGGCTGTCGCGGTGATGCACCAGGATGGTCTGGTAGATCTTGAACGCCCGATCCCAGTCCTCGTGGCGGAACAGCAGGTTGCCCATGCCCTGCAGCGTCGGCAGGTGGGTGCTGTCCAGCTCGTAGGCCTGCCGGTAGTGGCCCAGCGCCTTCTCGTCCTTGCGGAGCTGCTCGGCGCAGTAGCCGATGCGGTAGTTGAGCTGCTGCAGCTCGCGGATGTCGGCGTCCTGCTTGCCCTGCAACATCAGATCGAGCAGCGGCTCGGCCCGGGCCCAGTTCTGGTCGGCCCAGTAGACATCCACCAGCGGCTCGGCCGCGTCGGCGTTGTCCGGGGACATGTCCATCGCCTGCTCGTAGTAGTCGATGGCCATCGTCCGTTCGTCGATGTGCTTCTCGTAGATCCGGCCGATGCGGAAGAGGTACTTGCTCTTCTCGGCGAAGTTGCGGGTCGCCGCCTCCATCATCTGGAGGGTGCGCACCGCCTCGCTCCACTCCCCGCGGGACTCGTTGACCTCCTCGAGCGCCTCGAGCGCCGGCAGGTAGTTCGGATCGTGCTCCAGGGCGCTGCGGAACCAGCGCTCGGCCTGCTCCAGATCACCCACCTTCTCCTGGTAGATGCGGCCGACGCGATACTGCCGATCGAGCAGCTCGCCCCGGTCCTGGATCTGGTGCGCCTCGCGGCTGATCACGTCGATCGCGTGGGTCCAGTCCTCCACCTCGGCGTACAGCACGCTCAGCGTCTGCAACGTCGCGAGGTGATCGGGCAGGGGCTCGAGGATCGGAGTCAGCGCCTCGATCGCCGCCTGGGGATTCGACAGCGGACCCCGGTGGATCTCGGCCAGCGCGGTGCGGATGAGCACCATGGTGTCCGGATCCTGGATGACCTCGAGGTGCTTGTCGTAGACCTCGGCCAGCTCGTCCCACTGCTCCGACTCGCGGTACAGCCGGTCGAGGGCCTGCACCGCGTGGGGGTCGCCCGGCGCGATCTCCATCATCGCCCGGTAGGCGTCGATGGTCGCGAAGCGATCCTGGACCTGCGCCTCCTGGATCTCGGCGATCTGGCGGTAGATGCGCAGCCGATCGGCGTCGCTCTCGGCCACCTGCAACATCAGCTCGTAGACATCGAGCAGCTCGGTCCACTGATCGAGCTGACCGTAGAGCCGCTCCAGGGCCCGCATCGCCTCCACACAGCGATCGTCGGCCGACAGCGCCTGCCGATAGGCCTCGATGGCCCGCTCCGGCGAATCGAGCCGGGTCTCCCACAGCTCGCCGACCTGGAGGTACTTCTCGACGATCTGCCCGGTCTCTTCGAGCACGGCCGCCTGGTTGAGCAGCACGTCGATCAGCTCCTGCCACCGCATGCGCACGGTGTAGAGCCCCTCGAGGGCCACCAGGCTCGGCAGATCGGCCCCGTCGACCAGCAGCACCTGCCGGTAGGCCTCGATCGCCTCGTCCGGCCGGTCGAGGTGATGCTCGAGGATGCGGGCCAGCTTCTCGTAGCTCGCCTTGCTCTCCTCGGGGGTCTGGACCAGCTCCACCTTGCGCTGGAGGATGCCGGCGACCATCTCCCACTGCTCGTAGCGCTCCAGCAACAGCTCGCGCGCGGTCAACGCCTCGACGTTGTCCGGCTCGATGGCCAGGGCGTACTCGTAGTGGGTGTTGGCGTACTCCGGCTGCTGCAGCTTCTCGTCCCACCAGCGGGCGACCCGGATGCGCAAGGGCACCGACTCCGGCGTCTCGCCCAGCGCCTCGATGACCCGCTGATAGGTCTCGATGAGCGGGCTCCAGTAGCCGCCCAGCTCGGCCAGCCGGGCCAGCTCACCGCCGAAGCGCTCGTCGTCGAGGCACGCCTCGAACGCCTGCCCCAGCACCACGAACGCCTTCTCGATGTCGCCCAGCCGCTCCTCGAACGCCTTGGCGGTGCGCTCGTAGATGTCGAGCATCTCGGCCAGCTCGGTGGTCACCCCCAGGCGACCGAGCAGCAGGTTGACCAGCGACTCCCACTGCTCGCCGGCCTCGTAGAGCCGCTCGAGGTTGTCGTAGGCGTCGAAGTTGTCCGGCTGCACCTCCAGCACCTTGACGTAGCACTGCTGAGCGCCCGTCGCGTCGCCGAGCTGCTCCTCGTACATCTCAGCCGCCCGGAAGAGGATGCTGACCTTGTCGTAGACGTCCTCGGTGATCTCGACCTTGCGTTCGAGGATCTGCACGCAGGCGTCCCAGTTCTCCGCCTGCTGGTACAGATCCTCCAGGCAGCCGATGGCCTGCGGATCGTACGGCTCGAGCGCCAGGAGCTGGGTCCAGGCCCAGATCGCCTGCCCCTCGTCCTCCAGCTCGCCCATGTTCAGCTCGCCGAGCTGCCGGAACAGCTCGACCCGCCGCATGTCGTCGCCGGGCAGAAGCGCCAGCAGCCGGTGGTCGAACTCGGCCACCTTCGCCTGCTCGTCGATGCGGTCGTACAGCTCGCGCACCGCCCACAGGGCGTCCTCGTCGTCGGGGTCGAGCTCCAGCACCTTGTGCCAGTTCTCCAGCGCGTTGCGCTCCCGTTCGAGGTAGTCGCCCCAGACCCGACCCAGCTTGGCGTAGAGCTGCTTCTCGCGCGCGGTGTCGTTGTCGAGCAGGTTCACCTGCCGCTCGCAGACGTCGACCAGCTCCCGCCAGCTCTCCTGGACCTGATACAGCCCCTCGAGCGCCATCAGCGCCTCGGCGTCTTCGCCCCGCAGGTCGAGCACCTGATTCCACAGGTCGACCGCGTCGAAGGTCCGGTCGAGGAAGCCGCCGGCGAGGTTGGCCTGCGCCGCCAGGATGCGCGCCCGATCGGGATCGACCTCGGCGTTCTCCGCCTGCCGGGCATACACCTCGTACAGCGGCGGCCAGTTCTCCTGGACGACGTAGATCTGCTCCAGCCGGCCCAGCGCGTCGGGGTGGTTCGGCTGGCGGGCGAGGATGCCGTTGTACTCCTCGACCGCCGCCTCCAACTCCGCCTGCCGCTCGTAGAGCTGGCCCAGGCGGTACATCAGCGCGATCAACTCCGGCTCGTCGTAGGTGACCTCCACCTCGCGGCGCAGGATGTCGATCAGCTCCGGCCAGCGCCCCTGCTCCTCGAAGAGCACGTCGAGGCCCTTGAGCGCCCGGGCGTCGGTCGGATCGATCTGGGTCAGCACGTGCTGATACATCGACTCGGCCATCTCGTCGTTCGACAGCCGCTGCCGATAGATGTCGGCCATGTCGTGGCAGCTCGTGCGGATCAGCTCGAAGTCCTGGGTGTTCTCCAGCCCCTCGGTGTAGATCGCGACGAGGTTCTCCCAGCCGTCGATCTCCTCGGCGAGCCGCAGCAGCTCACGCCGGCTGTGCTCGTCCTCGGGCACCTCCTTGAAGGCTTCGCCGTACCACAAGAACGCCCGCTGCTTGTCGTCGAGCTGCTCCAGGCTCATCTCGGCCAGCCGGTGCATCGAGCGCATCCGGTCCTCGCCGGGCAGCTGATGGGCCAGCAGCGCCTGCAACAGATCGTGCAGCTTGGCCCACTGCTCGTTGCCCAGATAGATCGGCTCGAGCACCTCGCCGATGTTGGGCTGCTCGTGGCCCGCCTCGAACAGCCGCTCGAGGGCCACGACCGCGTCGGGCTGCTCGGCCTCGATCTCGAGCACGTCCTTGTAGGCGGTGATCGACTGGCTGGTCTCCTCCAGGGCCGTCTCGAACAGCGCGCCCAGGCGCAGCAGCAGCGGCACCCGCTCGGCGTCCTCGGCCCGCTCCACCCGGAGCTGGAGGATCTCGGCCAACTCGGGCCAGTTGCCCACCTTCTCGTGCAGCCGGTCCAGCGCGAGGATCGCCACCTCGTGGTCGGGGTCGATCTCCATCACCCGCCGGAAGCGCTGGATGGCCGCCTCGGCGTCGCCCAGCTCCTCCTCGTAGGCCCGGGCCACCCGCAGGTACAGGTCGCGGGCCACGTACTCGCTGGGGATGGCGACGAGCTGCGCCTCGACCAGCTCCACGAACGGGCCCCACATCTCGGCGTTCTGCGCCACTCGCTCCAGGGCGGCCAGGGCCGCCTCGTGGGTCGGATCCTCCTTGAACGCCGCACCATAGGCCTCGAAGGCGCCGTCGGAGTCGGCCAGCATGTCCTCATAGGCCTGCCCGACCCGCATGCGCAGTCCGGTCCGGACCTCCAGATCCATCGTGACGTCGAGCAGGGCCCGCCAGACCTCGATCATGCGGGGCCAGTTGCCGGCCTTCGTCAGCACCGGCTCGAGGACCTCGGCCGCCATGCGGGCCTCGCGGTCCTGGCGGATGAGCCCCTCCAGGGCCTCGATCGACGGCGCGTGCTCCGGCTGGTCGGCCAGGATGCCCTTGTAGCCCTCGATGGCCGTCTCGACGTCCAGCAGGTGGATCTCGTGAAGCTGCGCGACCCGGAAGCGGATGTCGATCTTCTGGTCGTCGGGCACCAGCTCGACCTGCCGGGCGAGCACCTTCTGCAGGTCCTCCCAGTACTCGAGCTTGCCGTAGAGGCGCTCCAGGCTGGTCAAGGCCTCCAGATCGTTCGGATCCCACTCCAGGACGGCGGTGTAGGTGTCCACCGCCCGCATGGGGTCCTCGAGCTGCATCTCGCACGACGCGCCGATGGCGTAGTAGATGCGCTTGCGGGCCTCGACGTCTTCGGTCAGCTCGGCCTTGCGGTGCAGGACCTCGAGCAGGTCCTCCCACTGCTCCATGCCGTTGAACAGCCGCTCCAGCTCTTCGAGCGCCTGCCAGTCGACCGGATCCAGCTCGCGCACGGTGCGCAGCGCCTCGACCGCCCGGAAGGGGTCGCCGAGCATCTCCTCGTTGAGCCCGGCGATCTGGAAGTACAGCGCCTTCTTGGGCCCGACCTCATCGGTCAGCTCGGCCTTGCGGTAGAGGACCGCCACCAGCTCGCTCCACAGCTCGCTGGTCCGGTAGATCTCCTCGAGGGCCTCGATGACCCCCATGTCGCTGTCGTCGGCCTGATACGCCGCCTCGTAGTGCTCCCGGGCGCCGTCGTAGTCCTGGAGCTGACGGAGCTGCACTTCGGCGACCCGCTTGTGCACCGCGGTGGCGACGTCGGGGTCGAGGATCTCGGGCACCTGCTGCTCGTAGACCGCGGCCAGATCGGCCCACAGGTCGAGCGCCCCGGCGATGCGGTGCAGGTGGGTCAGCGTCTCCTCGTGGCTCGGGTCGACCTGGAAGGCGCGGGCGTAGCTCTGGAACGCGGAGACCGCGTCGGCCCCCCGGCTCTGGTGCAGCTCGGCGATCTGGTGCAGCAGCTCGACCTTGCGGGCCTCGTCCGGCGAGAACTCCCGCTGGATCTCGTAGACCTGGATCAGCTTCTGCCAGTCGTCCTGCCGCTCGTAGATCGGCTCGAGGATGTCGGCGATGGCCGGGCGGAAGGTCGGATCCTCGCTCAGCCGCTCCAGGGCCCCGATCGCCGCCGCGTTGTCGGGGTCGACCTCCAGGATCTCGCGGTAGGTCTCGATGGCCAGATCGAAGTTGTGCAGCTTCGTCTCGCGCAGCTCACCCAGGCGCACCCGCAGCTCGACCTGAGCCCCGGCGTCCTCGGCGAGCGCCAGCCGGCGGCCGAGGATGTCGGCCAGCTCGGCCCACAGCTCCTCCTGACCGTACAGCCGGTCGAGGGCCTCCAGCGCCCGCCCGTTCTCCGGCGCGATGTCGATGATCTCGTTGTAGACCGCGATGGCCTCCCGCGGCTCGCCGAGCATCGCCTCGAGCAGGTTGGCGATCTGGAACTGCAGCGCCTCGCGGGCCTCGGGCTCTTCGGTCAACTCGAGCTTGCGCCGATAGATCGACAGCAGCTCGACCCACTGCTCGGTGCGGGTGTACAGCCGGTCGAGGGCCTCGATCGCCGGCCGATCCTCGGGCTCGAGGTCGAGCACCCGCCGGTGGGCGTCGATCGCCATCTCGGCGTTGTCCAGCCGCTCCTCGTAGATCCCCGCCAGCCGGGCCAGCAGCGCCCGGGCCAGCGGCTCGTCGGGCACCTCGGGCAGCACCTGCTCGATCAGCTCGGCGAGCACGTCCCACCCGTCGGCCACCTCGGCCAGCTTCTCGAGCTGGGCGATGGCCACCTCGCTGGAGGGCGCCTCGCGGAACATGCGGGCGAACGCGTCGAACGCCCGCTCGATGTCGGCGGTGCGCTCGACGTGCAGGGTGCCGATGCGCTCCAGCAGCTCGACCCGCCGCTCGATGTCCAGCGTCTCTTCGAGCTGGATCTCGAGCACCACCACCAGGGGCTCCCAGGCGCTGGCGTCGCGGTAGATCGGCTCCAGGATGCCAGCCACTTCGCCCCGGTACTGCGGCTCTTCGAGCAGCCCCTCCAGGGCCTGCCGGGCGCCGTCGTGGCCCGGGTCGTCGGCCAGGATCTCCCGGAAGTTGCCGATCGCCTCCGGCGCCCGCTCCAGGTGATGCAGCTCGAGCACCGCCATGACCATCTTCAGCGCGACCGACTGCTCGGCGTCCTCGGCGTCCAGGGCCATCTGCCGCAGACGGCCGAGCACCTCGTGCAGCTCGTGGAACTGCTCGGTGCTCTCGTAGAGGCGGCGCAGCGACTCGAGGGCGTCCCGATCCTCGGGGTCCTCGTCGACGACGCTGCGGTAGCGCTCGATGGCCGAGATCGGCTCCTCGAGCTGGTTCTCGAAGATGAGCCCCTGCTTGCGGAACAGCTCCTTGCGGGCCTCGCTCTCTTCGGCGAGGGCCAGCTTGCGGTCCAGCACCCCGAGCAGCGCGTGCCAGTCCATGGCCCGGGTGTACAGCGCCTCGACGGCGTCGAGCGCCTCCCGGTTGTCGGGGTCGATCTCCAGCGCCTGATGGTAGCGCTCGAGCGCCTGCTCGTGGGCCCCCATCTGCTTGTCGAGGATGCGCCCCAGGCTGAGCAGGATCTCGAGCTGGGCCGCCATGGGGTCGACGTCGGCCGGCGCCATGTCGGGCACCCGGTCGAGCGCCGCGGTCAGATCCTCGTGCACCGCCGGCCAGCTCCCGGTCGCCTCACCGAGCCGCTCCAGCTCGCGCCGGGCCTCGGCGTCGGCCGGGTGCTCGGCGATGACCTTGCGCATCCACTCGAAGGCGCCTTCGGTGTTGCGCATGTGCTGCTCGGCCAGCTCGGCGCTGCGCATCATCAGCACCCGCCGCTGCTCGGGCTCGCTCTCGTTCTCGAGCAGCACCTCGAGCACGCCGACCAGCTTCCGGTGATCGTCGTTGGCGGTGTAGATCGGCTCCAGCCGCCGGGCGGCCTCGACGTTGCCCGGCTCGGTCTGCAGCACCCGTTCGAGGGCCCGCACCGCGCGGTCCTGCTGCTCGGTCTGCTCCTCGTAGATCCGGGCCGCCCGGAAGAGCAGGTCGATCTTGACCGCGTCCTCCTTCTGCACCCCGACCTGACCCTCGAGCAACCGCACCAGCTCGGCCCAGCCGTTGCGCTGGTCGGCGTAGAACGTCTCCAGCGCGTCCCAGTCACCCAGCTCGACGAGCGCCTTCTTCAGCGAATCGCCCGCCCGCCGGTTGCGGGGGTCGATCTCGAGCAGCCGCTGCCAGATGGGGACCGCCCGCGCTTTGTCGTCCATCCGATCCTGGAGCACGCTGCCCGACTTCTGCAGCAGATCAGCCTGCTCCTTGGGGTCGTCGACGAGGTCGACGAGGATGTCGATCGTCTCGACCAGCTCGTCGAAGTTCTTGCCCTGCTCGTAGGCCCCGACCAGGGCCCGCAGCGCGTCGACGTCCTCCGGCGCGATCTCGCGGACCTTCTCCCACAGCGCCTGCACGATGTTGGGTCGGCGGATCTTCTTGTTGGCGTACTCGGCGAGGGCCTTGTAGCCCGCCAGCCGCTCGTCGATGCCGTCGGCCAGATCGGCGATGCGCTGGCGGGTCGCGATCAGGTTGTCCCAGTCGCGGCGCTTCTCGTACATCTTGTCGAGCGACTCGAGCGCCTGCCGGTTCTCCGGGTCGAGTTCGAGCACCGCTTCGAAGGCTTTGATCGCCTCGGCCTGATTGCGCAGCCGGTCGAGGTACAGGCTCGCGATCTGCAGCCCGTAGTCGATCTTCTCCTGCCCGTCGGCCCGCTCGAACTGGGTCTCGAGGACCCCGATCAGATCGGGCCAGCGCCGCATCGACTCGTACTTCTCGATGAGCAGCGCCGGGACCTCGGCGTCGCTGGGGTCCAGCGCGAGGATCTCGGCGTAGATCTGGACCACCTGCGCGTCCTGCCGGACGTGCTCCGACATCAGCTCGGCCAGCCGGCGCAGCCCGTCGAGCTTCTTCCGGGTCTGGCTCTCGGGGATGTCGTCGACGACGACCCGCAGGACGTCGATCAGCTCCTTGTGCTTGCCGAGCGCCTCGTAGAGCCGCAACAGCGCGCGCCGGGCCGGCTTGTCCTCCTTGTCGGCCTGATGCACCTGCCGCCAGAAGTCGGCCGCCTTCTCCTGATCACCCAGCCGGCGCTCGGCGAGGCGGGCCATCTGCCGCAGCGCGGCGACCCGGGCCTCAGCCGGCTTGCCACCGGCCTCCTGAGCGAAGACCTGCTGCACGTTGCGCCACTTGCCGGCCTCGACCAGCCGCACGGTCTGCCACCGCACCACCGCCGGATCGTCCGACTTCTTGGCCATCTCGCGCAGCTTGTAGTCGACCGTGCGCTCCTCACCGAGGTGCGCCGCGCCGAAGACCAGCCGGTGGGCCGCGATCGCGTCGGGGCGCTCCGACGACTCGGCGAGGGCGTCGAGCCCCTCGGCCACCGCCGCCTTCAACTCATCGGAGCCCTCCAGGGAACGACCGGCGGCCCAGTAGACCTCCACCTCGCCCGCGTCGGCCTCGACGGCGGCGAGATACAGCCGCTGGAAGTCGTCCATCTGATCGGCGCCGAGCGCCGCCGCCGCCCGACCGTAGAGGTCGTGCCGTCGCGCCCCGCTGGCCTGCCCGGCCATCGCCTCGAGCTCGGCGGTCGAGAGCCGGTCGAGCGCCTCGTCTTCGTCCTCGTCCTCGTCGGCAGCGGGCTCCGGCGCAGCGGCCACGGGCGCAGCGGGCTGGGGCGCAGGCGGCGGCTCGGGCGCCGCCTCCTGGGTCGCCTCGACCGGCGTCTCCACGGTGGACTCGGGGCTGTCCTCCTCCGCCCCGCCGCCGAGGGCCGCGAGCCGGGCCCGGGCGTCCTCGTTGTTCGGGTCGAGGCGCACGATCTCCTGAAGCACCGGCAGCGCGGCCTCCTGCTGACCGAGATCGACCAGGTAGAGGTTGGCCATCTCCTCCAGCACTGCGAGCCGACGCCCGTCGTCGGGGGCCCGCTCCAGCTCGTACTGCAGGAGCTGAACCACCATGTCGAGGTTGTCGACGTCGCGATGGATGCGCCGGGCCGCCGCGACCGCGTCGAGCTGCTCGGGATCGGTCTGGTAGGCGAACTCGTAGTACTCCAAGGCCCGCGCCCGATCCCCGACCCGCTCGTCGAGGATCTGCCCCATCTGGAATACGAGCGCCGCTCGGTCCTGCGGCGTCTCGAGACGTTCCTGCTCGGCGGTCGCGACCTCGAGGTAGCTCTCCCACTCCCCGAGCACGAGCAGCAGCCGACGCATCTCGGCCAGCGTCGTCAGGACGCCCGCCGGTTCGAGCCCCTCCCCCTCCAGCGAAGCGCTGTAGAGCTGAACCGCCTGCGCCAGATCCTCGAGGTGGTCACGGGCCACCTCGGCTCCCCGCCGGAGGAACTCGGCCCGGGCCTGCATATCCGCCGTCTCGTGCTCGGCGAGGTGCACGTAGAGCTGGGCGAGTTCCTCCCAACTGCCCTGCTCACGCAGGAGGGCTTCGAGTTCACCGCTGGCCTCGCGGTTGCTCGGATCCTCAATCACCGCATCGAAGAGCTCGCGAATCCGCTCGGTCATGGAGATTGCCTCAACAGGGAATGCTCGAAAGTACTAGATGGACGACGAGCCGATGCGCCGGGCACGGGGCCGGGCGACGACGGCCAGCGCGTCACTTGGTTCGCTTCTTCGCCGCCTCTTCCAGACGAGCGAGCGTATCCTGCGCCGCCTCGATCCGCAGCGGATCCTCATTGGCCGTGCGCCGGGTCAGGTACAGCTTGAGGTGCTGAATCGCCGCCGGGCCGTCGCCGTTCGCGAAGTACGCCATCCCCAGGTTGAAGAAGGTGCCGGCGTGCTTGCCATCGAGCGAGCGGGCCTTCTCGAACTGGGCGATCGCGTCGTCGAGGCGACTCTGGGCCTGATACACCAGCCCCAGGTCGTGATAGTTCAACGCCCACTGGGGGTTGTTCTCGATCGCGTTCTTGAACACCTGCGCCGCGTGGGAATACTGCTCGAATCGGCGGTAGAGGTTGCCCAGCGCGTTGTACGCCTCGGGCAGCCGGGGGTCGGTGCGCACGGCCTGCATGTAGACCTCCTGCGCCCGGTCGAACTGTTCGAGGTGCTCGAGCGCCATGCCCAGCCGCAGGTGGGCCTCCGCCCGGGAGGGATCGGCCTCGATCGACGTCTCGAGGTTCGTCACCGCGTCCTTCCAGCGGCGCTGCTTGGCCAGCGTCGCGCCGAGGTGATAGCTGTACTCTGCGCTGTCCGGCCTCAGCTCGAGCGCCCGGCGGTAGTTCTCCTCGGCGGCCTTGAACTTGGCCAGCTTCTGCTCGTAGAGCAGCCCCTGATAGAAGAACGCCCGGTCGTTGGTCGGATCGACATCGGCGGCCTGCCCCAGCTTGCTGAGGGCATCGGTCAGCCGGTCCCGCTGGAAGAGCTTGAGCCCCTCGTTCATCAGCCGGATCGACTCGTTCCGCTCCTGATTGCACCCGGTGCCCAGCGTGAGGCAGCCCGCCAACCAGACGAACACACCCCATCGCGCCACGGTTCGGATCATGTATCTGCTCGCTTCCAGCCGACCTGCCAGGTCCATTCGAGGAACAGGGCGCCGGTTTTGGAGGTATCACCGGGTCGGTATGCAGTCAAGAACCGGCCCCGCGCCGGACGTCTCTGCGGCGATGGATCGGCCCCACCCGCGCAACGGTCTTCGAAACGCCGACACCCCGCCGGGTGGGCGGGGTGTCGGAATGAACGGGGCGCGACTCAGCTCGGCTTGAAGATGAAGGGGTACGTCACGATGACGATGCCGCCCCCCTTGGGCGCCGGGAAGACCCACCGCTTGATCTTGCTGGCCAGGCAGTTCTCCACGCTAGCGTTCTTCATGGTCGACTCGACGACCTGAGAGGCGATGACGCTGCCGTTGCCGGCGATGGTGAACTTCACCTTGATCTTGCCGTTGAGGTCGCGCTTGCGGTTCAGCTCGCGCTCGTAGCAGTACCGATACTCGGCCCGGTGCCGGCGAATGACCCGGCGGATGGTCTCCCGGTCGAGCGAGCCCTGCACGATGGGCTTGCCGGGGATGACCTTGGGCGACTTGGCCGACTTGCGACCGAGCCGGCTCTGACCCCGACCGTAGCCGCTGTTGCCGCTGCCGCCTCGGCCCCGGGTGCCGACGTTGCCGACGCCGATGGACGCCTCACCGAAGCCACCGCCGCCGCGCCCGACCCCGGCGACGCCGAGGCCACCGAAGCCGGCGGCCGCGCCGGTCTTGTCGCCGAACATGTTGCCCAGCGCGCTGACGGCATCCGAGCCGATGGCCTGATTGCCCTCGCCCCAGACCGAACTCAGCTCGCCTTCGAGGCTGTTGACCGCCGCCTGAGCGGTGTCGATCGCCTCCTGGCGGGCCCGCTCACGGGCCAGTTCGATCTCCTCCTGGTTGCCCTCGACCGCGAAGCGCTTGTCCTTCGCCTCTTCGGTCCGGTCGCCCATCTCCCCCTGATCGTCCTTGGCCTTCTCCGCCTTCTCGCCCTCGTCCTTGAGGTCGCCGAAGAGGTCCTCGATCTTCTGCTTCTCCTCCTCGGGCGTGAGCATGAACTCGACGAACCGGTCGGACATGTCGAAGCCGTCCATCGACAGGCTGTCGGCGTCCTCGGGGATGCTCAGCACGATCAGGAAGAAGAGGGCGTGCAGGACGGCCGCGGCGAGCAGATACCGCAGGAGCTGCGGATCCATCGCCTTGAGGAACGACCCCCGCCCGACCATCGGGGCCGCCGGCACCGAGTTGATGAGGAAGGTCAGGTCACCGAACTTGAGCCGACACCGGGCCCGCGGCGGCAGGCGCAGCGAGTGACTCTGGGGCACGGCCGAGCGGCCGAGCTTGCCCGCCGCCTTCAGCTCGTCGATGGCGTAGACCTTGCCGTCGAGCATCACCTCGCCCTCGATGCCCTCGGGCACGTTGACGACCATGGTGTTGCCGTCGGTCTCGGCGAGCGGGAACGGGTTCTGGCGGATGAACTGGGGGTTGACGAAGTGCGACGCGTCCTCGCCGTCCCCGATGGTGTAGCTCGCCGCCTCGGTGAAGTGCTGCACGTCGACGACGGTGACGCCCCACAGGACGAGCACCTCGAGCGCCCGGCGTCCACCCGCTTCGGCCTCGTTCTCGTCGAAGAGCGGCGCGTTGGAGACCACCGGCCGCCGCCCGGCGCCGCCTCGCTGGGCGCTCTGCCCGGCGATGGCCACCACGACCGTGGTGCCGCCGAAGCGGATCCGATCGCCGGTGCGCAGCCGGTGCTTGGTCACCCGCTCGCCGTTGACGTAGGTACCCGTGGCGCTGCCGAGGTCCAGGATGACCACGTCATCGGGGCTGCTGGCCTCGATGACCGCGTGCATCCGTGACACGCTGTCGTCGTCGATCCGCACATGGGACGACGACAACTTGCCGATCTTGATCGTCTGCTCTGCCAGAATCTCGGTTCGTACGAGTTGATTGCCCTCGTATATGTCGAACTTGATCGGCGTGTTCGCGGTGTCCATACGCCCCCGTCCAGGTCGAGAGACCGGGCTGTCGGTCAGATGTCTTCGGCCGACTTGAGCATCTCGGGGACGAAATTCTCCCGGATGCGAATCAGGCTGCTGTGCCGTGCGCGGCGCCGGGAGTCGAGATACTCCCCTTCGGGGCGCACGAACGACCCCTCCACCACGTCGTCCTCGAAGTCGTATTCGGTCTGCCTGCGGTAGACCACGTTCGGATCGTTCGGATCCTGCAGGAAGTCCTCGCTATTGGGGTCGACTTCTTCCTGCGCGCTCGCTACGACAGGCGCGGCGACGAGGGCGACGAGGACAAAAAGGCTTCGAATGCTGAGCATGCCTCTCTCCTTCGAACTCGATGAGGCGCATCGACAGCAGTCAGTATAGCGGTGTCGCGTCGGCCGACCAACCCCGCCGCGGCAGTCGACACACATGATGGGGGGAAGTTCTCTCGAGAGGAATTTTTTCCGGGTCGGCGTCGGGCGACGCCCCGGCGATCTCCGCTCAGCCGTCCCCGCCACCGCCGCCCTGAGCGGCGTCCTGCGCCTTCTGCTGGCGCATCATCTCTTCGAGTTCCTTCATGTTCTTGATCTGGATGCGCACCGCCTCGATGCGCTGGGTCACGTCCTTGCGCAGTTCGGCATCCTGCCGCTCGTAGCGCAGCACGGCCTCGTACTCCTTGATCGCGTCTTCCAACTTCTGGGTGTACTCCTGGTAGAGGATCCCCAGGTTGTAGTGCGCGCCGACGTAGGTCTCGTCCTTGGCGATCACGGCCTTGTAGCCCGACTCGGCCTCGTCGAGGCGCTCGAGCCCCCGGGCGGCCACGGCCTTCGACAGCATCGCCTCGAGGTGCTCGGGCTTCTGCTTGAGCACCTCCGAGAAGTGGCGGTAGCTCGACTCGTAATCCCGGTAGCTGAAGGTGATCGCGCCCACGTTCATGTGGGCCGGCCAGTAGTCGGCGTCGGTCTTGAGCGCGTCCTCGAAGGAGCCGAGGGCCAGGGTCACGTTGTCCTGCTTGAGGTGCACGAGGCCCAGCGTGTTGTACAGGTCGGGCGTCTTCTGGATCTCGAGCCCGGTGAGGCAGACCAGCTTGGCCAGTTCGAAGCGCCCCAGGTCGTAATACACCCGCGCCAGCACCTCGTAGGCCAGCACGTTCTGGCTGTCTTCCTTGAGGGCGGTGCGCACGTGCTTGACGGCGTTGGCGAAGTCCCGCCGCGAGCGCGCGTCCTGGGCGAGGTTCAGGTGGGCCTCGCCGTTGAACGGCTCGATCTGGATGGCCTTGCGGAACAAGGCCATCGCCTCGCCCTTGTTGCCCTTCTCCATCTCGAGCCGGCCGAGGTTGACGAGGCCATCACCGAAGCCCTTGCCCTTCTCGGCCGAGCGCTCGTACCACGACTTCGCCTCGTCGGTGCGGCCCTGCTCCTCGTGGATGCGGCCGATGTTGAAGTAGGCGGCCCCGAAGGTCTCGTCGACGTCGATGGCCTGCTCGAACAGACCGATGGCCTGGGACGCGTTGCCCGCCTTGTAGGCTTTGACCCCGTCCTCGAAGAGCGGCTTGGCCTCCTTGGCCACCTTCGGCGCCGGCGGGGGCTCGTCGGGGAGCTGCTGGTCGCCGCTGCCGCCCCCGGCGCCGAGCGAGCCGTCACCGTCGGGCCGCGAGGGGTTGCCGCCACAGGCGATCAGCGAGAAGGAGACGAAACCGAGCGCGCTCAGGCGCGCGATCCGGGCCGCGAGTGCCGACACGCGCATCACTCCTCCTCCTCTTCTTCGCTGGGCAGCTCGGTGATGACCGCCTGGGCCACCGCCGGGGGACCGAAGTAGGTCGGCCGGGCCCGCCGCTCGGCGTTGTAGCGGTACTCTCGCGGACGCAGGCTCGCGAGCTGCTTCTCGGCGAGGTCCGACCATTGGTTGAACCAGCGCAGCTCCTGGGCCTTCTGCATGCAGAGCACGTAGGCCTCGACCGCCTTGCCGATCTGGACCTCGGACATGTCGGTCATCTGGCCCTTGAAGATCTCGGTCTGCTCGTCATTGAACGACTTGGGCGCGGGGTAGTTGTAGATGTCGTTGCCCAGCGCCTGATACATCTGCCCGATCCGGGCCAGGGCCGCGATCGCCCAGTTCGGGGAGCGGAACTGAATCACCTCGAGGTAGATTTTCTGCGCCTCGACGACGATCTGGGTGCGCTCCTTGATGCGCGAGGTCATCTCTTTGACGAACCGCTTGACGTTGCGGAACGACTTGCCCTTGAGCGGCTTGCGCTCGAGGTCGACGAAGATCGCCTCGCCCATCTTGAACCGGGCCTCGGCCACGGCCGCGATGCCGGTGGTCACCGCGTTCTTCTGGTCGTCGGGCAGCTCCATGAAGGTGGTGTAGGCCTCTTCGTAGGCCTTCTGGGCCTTGCGCTCGTCGGGCCGCTTGAACTTCATGTAGGCGTTGCCGATGCGGGTGTGGGCCTCGATGATCAGGTCGATCTTGGCCACCTTGCCGTAGTCCCGCATGAACTTCTGATAGTGGGAGACCACCCGCTCCCACTGCTCCTGCTTCTCGAGGATGCCGCCGAGCGAGAAGAAGACCTCCGACGCCTTCTCCTTGTCGTTGCGGCCGACGAGCTTCATGTACTTCAGGTAGTTGTCGGTGGCCTTGTCCAGCTCGCCGAGCCCCTCCCGGAAGACCGCCGCGTTGCGGATCGCGTCCTTGGCCTCGTCGGTGTCGGGGAAGTTCTCCGCGTAGAACTCGTAGACCTCGCTGGCCTTGGAGTAGATGGCCAGCGCGTGCAGGTTGCCGGCGATCTGGTAGGTCGCCTTGCGCACCAGTTCGCCCTCGCCGACGGTGTTGACCAGAGCCTGCCGCATCTGGATCGCCCGCTCGATCTGCTTCTCACGCTCGTAGTTGAGCGCCGCGTTGTACAGCGCCTCGTCGACGTACTCCGACTTGGGGAACTGCCGGGCGTAGCGCCGGAAGCAGCGGGCCGATTCGATGTACTTCTTGGTCGCCTCGATGCCCTGGCACTTCTTGAAGGTCGACTGCTGCTTGAGCTTGGTCAGCAGATCGTAGAACTCCGGGTCCCGATCGGGGGTGTAGAGCTTGAGGAAGATGTCGACCTGACTGTCGAGGGCCTTGAAGTCCTTCTTGAGGTTGTAGGTGTCGAGCAGCAGGTTGGCCGCGAAGATGGCCAGCCGGTGGTTGCGGTGCTTCTCGGCGATGTTCTTGAACCGGGGAATCGCCTTGTCGAAGTGGTTGAAGTCGTAATAGATGCGGGCCGCGTCGTACTCGATGTCGACGAGGAACTCGCTCTTCTCGACGTACTTCGAGTAGAGGTCGCAGGCCGCGATGTAGGCCTTGTGATCCTCGGAGATGGGATTCGGCTCGGGCACCTTGACCTCTTCGCCCGAGCTGACCATGCCCTGATCCTGACCCCGGGTCTCGGGCTGGGACGGCTGAGCGAGGTTGAGCAGCTCTTTGTAGGCCAGCACGGCGCCGTGGGCGGCGTCCTTGGTGTGCTCGCCCTTCGGCTGCAACGCGAGGGCCTTCTCGTAGTTGGTCGCGGCGTCCTTCCACTTCTTGAGGTCGTAGAGCAGCTCGGCGAAGTAGAAGGTCATCTCGTAGGCGTTCTTGCCGCTGGGGAAGATCACCACGTAGTCGGTGTAGAGGTCGTAGGCCAGCGCGGCGTGGTCCGGGTTCTTGGTCTTCATGTAGAGGCGGTGCTTGTCCACCGCCGTGCGCCGCAGCAGCTCCTCGATGCGGGTCTCGTCCTTGGCCACCCGCTCGGGCTCGGCGTCCTTCGCCCCCTTCACGGTCGCCCAGAGCTGCACGAGGCGCTTGAGCTCCTTGATGGCCTTGACCTGATCACCCAGGTTCTGGGTGTTCGAGGCGATCATGGTCTGGAAGCTGACCACCCGGTAGCTGCTGCGCTGCCGCTTGATCAGGTTGCGGAAGAGCTGGTTCGACTTCTCGTACTGGCCGGTGTCGGCGTAGGCCTCGGCCAGCTTCTCGGAGAGGTCGAGGTAGTCGTCGGGGGCCACCCGCTGGAAGAACGAGATCGCCTTGTTGGGGTTGGCGTCCTCGAGGTGCACATAAGTGCGCACGAGGTCGCGCTGGGCCTCGCGGATGAGCGTCAGCCGGTTGCGGCCGCCTTTCATCTTGCGGCCGTGCTCGATCACCCGCAGGAAGACCTTCAGCGCGTCCTTGAACTTGCCGAGGTTGTAGTTGCACCAGCCGAGCTTGTAGAGCGCGTAGCCGTAGACCGTGCTGTCGCGGTAGCTGCTGGTGACCTTCTCGTAGGCCTTCTTGGCCTGAGCGACCTTGCCGTCCTCGAAGAAGATCTCACCGATGTTGAGCAGCGTGTCGGGCACGTGCACCGAGCGCGGATAGCGCCGGATCAGCTCGCCGTAGATCTTCTTGGCCGCCTCGGGCTGCTCCTTGCGCTGGTAGTTGAAGGCGAGCGCGAAGAGCACGCCGTCCAGCCGGGGGTAGCGGGGGAAGTTCTTGACGATGTGCTTGTAGACCTCGATCGCCTGGTCCCGGTACTTCTGGGCACCGGCGGCGGTCTGCTCCCGGGTCTGGGTGCAGCGGCTCGCGGCCGCGTCGTTGGGCGCCGACCGCAGGCACTGCTCTTCGGTGTCGAAGGCCCGCATCTCGGTGGCGCTGGCGCGCTCCCAGTACATTTCGGACAGCCGGTACAGCAGGTCCGGCTTGGCCGGGTCGCTGTCGGGCGTGGTCTTGATGAGCTTCTTGAGCAGGTTGAAGGCTTCCTGCCACTTGGCCTCGGCGAGCTGCTCGGTCTGGCGACGCACGAACTGCTCGCCGCCGAGGCCGGGGCCCTTGCGCTCGGCCCGGCGCTTCTGGGTCGGCCCCTGGGTGTTCGGCTGAGCTTCGGGCACGAAGCTCTTCTTCTTTTCCTGCGCCGCCGCGTCTCCGGCGGTCAGGCCGCCCAGGGCGAGAGCAAACGCGGCGAGGGCTGCGGCTGCGGTGCGCCACGTCATCGGCCACACTCCGACTTGATGGTGTAGAGGTAGTAGCCCAGCTCGTCTCGCCAGTACTCACCGGTGAAGGGCCAGTAGATGTGCTCGTCGTCGGTCGCGTGCGCCGGGCCGGAGTCGGCCTTGCGCTTGTTGACGAAGCCGGCGCCGCGCAGGGCGTTCTCGAGCACGCCCTTCTCGGCGGAGGCCACCTCGAACTCGACCTTCAGCGCCTGACTGATGAGGTTGTTGAGTTCGTTGACCACCCGCTGCAGGCGCTCCTTGGCCAGCGTGCCGGCCTCGTGCACCGCGATCGACTTGATGATCTCGGTCTCCTGCACGATGGACTGGGCGAGCTGGCTGCGGGCCCAGGTCGAGGTCGACTTGCGGATGAGGTCGACCTCGCGGTCGAGCTCGCGCACATAGGCGTTGATGCGCTTGAGGGCCTTGTCCTGGAAGGCGGCGTTCAAGATCTGGCTGACTCGGGGCGAGATGGCGGTTCCGGAGTCCTGCAACTTGCTGAGGAATTGGTAGAATTCCGTCGGATCGGAGAAGGAGTCGAGGTAGCCCTTGATCTCTTCCCGCAGGGGCTCGTAGGTCAGCCGGAAGTCGTTGATGGCGTCCCGGGTGCGCTCGTAGTTGCAGTTGGCGTAGAAGATCACCGCTTCGAGGATACCGGCCTCGGGCACGTACTCGTCGCTGAAGAACGGCGAGTTGAGCGTGTGCAGGTTGCCGAGCGCCTTCTCGTGGTTGTTCATCCGGAAGAACGTCCAGCTCGCTTCGAAGAGCGCGTCGAGCCACAGCGTGCTGTCGAGCGGGATCCGGTCGTAGTACTTGACCGCCTGCCGGAACTGGCCGGTGCTGTAGAACACCCGGGCCATGCTCAGGATCGAGAGCTGGTTGAAGTAGCGCAGGTCCTCGGTGACCTCGTCGGCGTCGATGGTCGCCCGCAGCAGATCCTTGAAGGCCTCGACCGCCGGCTTGGGCTGGTCGAGGCGCACGAAGCTGATGCCCTCGAGGAACTTGGCCTTGGGGAAGTACTGGCTCTGGGCGTCGACCTGCTTGAGCAGCGGCAGGCCGGTCTCGACGGCGCCCTGCTTGTAGTAGTGCTGGCCGAGCAGGAACGCGAGCTCGTCGCGGAACTCGGCGGGGCAGTCGGCCGGCTTGTAGTTGGAGATCTTCTCGAGCAGCCCCGGGTCGCCGGAGATCTTGCGCGAGAGGTAGTACAGCCACTTGCAGGTGGCCTTGTAGTACCGATGGTCGGGGCCGGCCTCGACCACCCGGGCGAAGTAGTTGAGCGACGCCTGGAAGAGCCCCAGCCGGTAGAGCGTCTTGCCGAGGGTGTACTCCGCCTTCTGCTCGTAGGGGTTGACCGCGACCTCGTTGCGGCTGACGAGCCGATACAGGATCAGGCTCGCCCGCAGGAAGTCGTCGTTCTTGTAGGCCTTGAGCGCCTCTTCGAGTTCGGCCTTGGCCTCCTCGTCCTCTTCGACGCTGACCGGCGCGAAGGTCATCGGCTCCTGCGCGACCGATGCGGCGGGCAGCAGGAGAATCAGGGAGAGGGGGAGGAGACGACGCAGCAGCATGGGCTGGACCTTCCTTGGCAGATGCCGTGCCCGAGGGCGCCATGTGGGCAACCCGCACGGATGCGAGCCTTTCGACGGGCAGGCGACGCACCGGGACACCTCGGGTTCTTATACGAGCGCATGGGTACGAAATCAAAACATTTCACGGCGCCGGCAGCGGCCCGACGAGGCGGCGAGGCTTGCCGCGAGGCGGGCGATCGGCGTATCGTGCTGCGGCGTGGTCGTGCGGGTCGACATTGACAGCACGGCCGATCGGGTTAGGATGTCGCCGGCTCTCGGGGCCGCGATTCGCCATCAGCCACCGCAAGGTCTGCCATGCGCTCCATGACGATTCCGTCCGTTCTCCTGCTCACGGCCCTCGGGCTGCTGGCGAGCGGCTGCGAGAACAGCTTCGGCCAGCCGTGCACGCTGCCCAAGACCGAGCAGTTCCGCCGGGCGTGCAGCCCGGTGCCGGTCGAAGACGGGCAGGAGGCGGGCGAGAACGAAGTCCAGATGGAGTCGCAGGCGTCATGCGCGGTGAAGAACTTCGCCGGCTGCCAGACCCGGATCTGCCTCGTCTACCAGGGCTCGGATTCGTACTGCAGCGAGGCGTGCACCACCGACGACGACTGCCCCGGCAGCGCGCTGTGCCGGCCCCTGCTCGGCGACGCCGATCTGGACGACGACCCCTGCGTGTCGGACGACGGCTTCCCCACCGAGTGCTACTGCGTGCGCTCGGGAGACATCTGACCGGGGCCGGGCCTCGGCGCGATCTCAGAAGCTCCAGGGCGGGGTGAACGCGTTCTCGACGACGTCGAAGCGCGGCTGCTGCCCCGTGAAGCGCACCCCCACCACATCGAAGCGGATGTCTCTCGCGGCTGTCGGTCGGCGGGCGAGGTATCGATCCGCGGCGCGGGCCACCCGGGCCTGCTTGGCCCGGGAGACGGTCAACGTCGGGCTGGGCAGGTAGTCGGTCGCGTGCGCCCGGACCTCTACGAAGACCAGTAGGCGGCCCCGCGCGGCGACGATGTCCAGCTCGCCTCCGCGGCACGACCAGTTGCGGGCCTCGATGGTGTAGCCCGCCCCGGCGTAGCGCTCGGCGACGAGCGTCTCGGCGCGGACGCCCAGGCGACGGCGGGCCTCGGATCGGGCGGTCACTCGGGGGCGGTCCAGCGAAAAGTGCGACGGTGGATCGGGCAGGGGCCGAGCCGGGCCAGGGCCGCCCGGTGGGCCCGGGTCCCGTAGCCCTTGTGCCGGGCGAAGTCGTAGCCCGGGTGGCGGCGGTCGTAGGTCAGCATCATGCGGTCGCGCACGACCTTGGCGATGACGCTCGCCGCGGCGATGTTGTGGCTGCGCCCGTCCCCTTTGACGAGGGGCCACTGCTCGCCCTCGTAGCCCGGCAGCGGCAGGTGACCGTCGACCAGCAGCGCCGCGGGGGGCGCGCCCAGGCGGCGGCAGGCGATGGCGACGGCGCGGCGCATCGCGGCCCGGGTCGCCTCGAGGATGTTGATCGCGTCGATCTCGTCGGCGTCGGCCCGCCCCACGCCGACCGCATCGGCGAAGTCGGCGATGACGGGCACGAGGCGCTCTCGCGCAGCCGGTGTGAGCTTCTTGGAGTCGTCGAGCGCGGCGAGCGCCGACGGCAGCGGGCCGGCGGGCAGCGCGACGGCCGCAGCCACCACCGGGCCGGCGAGCGGACCACGCCCGGCCTCGTCCACACCGAGCAGCGGAGCGCGCCCGGTCTCGCGGGCCCAGCACTCGATGGCGCCGAGCGCCGCATCCCGCGGCGGCAGGGCGAAGAGTTCGGTCTGCATACCGCCGGCCGGCGGATCCGGTTCAGTTGACGCGCCGGGCCTTGATCCGGGCGGCCTTGCCGAAGCGGTCGCGCAGGTAGTAGATGCGCGCCTGCCGGACCCGGCCGTGGCGGACCACCTCGAGGCTCTCGATCATCGGCGAGTGCAGCGGGAAGATGCGCTCGACGCCGATGCCGGAGCTCATCTTGCGCACGGTGAAGGTCGACCGGGCCCCGGCGGCGTGGCGGCGCAACACCACCCCCTCGAAGGCCTGGATGCGCTCCTTGTCACCCTCGCGGATGCGCACGTTGACCCGCACGGTGTCCCCGGCGCGGAACGCCGGCACGTCTTTGCGGATGTACTGTTCTTCGATGGCGCTCAGAGCGTGCATGTCAGCTCACCTCGCTGGCATCGCTCGATTCGGGATCGAGCAGGAAGCGTTCGTCTCGCGGCGTCAGGGACGCCGCCTTCAGCAAATCGGGCCGCAGGCGCGCCGTGCGCCGCAGCGATGCCCGCCGCCGCCACTCGGCGATGCGGGCGTGATGGCCGCTGAGCAGCACCTCGGGCACCCCGACCCCCCGCCATTCGGCGGGCCGGGTGTAGTGCGGGTGCTCCAGCAGCCCCTCGTTGTACGACTCGGTGGCCAGCGACTCGGCGTTGCCGAGCACCCCCGGCCGGAGCCTCATCGTGGCGTCGAGCACCACCAGCGCCCCCAGCTCGCCGCCGGAGAGCACATAGTCCCCGATGCTGACGGCGTCATCCACGTAGCGGTCGCGGATGCGCTGGTCGACCCCTTCGTAGCGGCCGCAGATGAGCAGCAGCGAGTCGAGCTTCGACCAGGCGACCGCGTCGGCCTGGGTGAAGGGCCGCCCGCTCGCCGTCAACAGCACCCGCCGCTCGACCGGCCCGGCCGACTCGATGGCCCGGGCGAGGGGCTCGGGCTTCATCACCATGCCGGCGCCACCACCGAACGGCTCGTCGTCCACCGAGCGGTAGCGGTCGTCGGTGAAGTCCCGGATGTCGATGGCCTCGACGGCGACCTGCTCCCGCTCGACCGCGCGGCCGAGCACACCGGTCGCGGCGTAGGTCCGCACGACCTCGGGGAACAGGGTCAGCACCACGAAGCGCATGCTCATCCCGCCGCGCCGTCGTCGAGAAGCCCGTCGATGGGGGTGATGACCACCTCCCGCTTCTCGAAATCCATGCGCTTCACGAAAGCCTCGACGTTGGGCACCAGATGCCGTCGGCCTCGGCCCCGAACGACCAGCAGCGCGTGCGGGCCGACCTCGATCACGTCGACCACCTCACCCAGCTCGCGGCCGTCGACGGTGACGGCCCGGAGCCCGAGCAGGTCGGCCATGTAGACCTCGTCGTCGGCGAGTTCGGCGAACGCCGCCCGGGGCTCGAACCACCGATGGTGGGTCAGCTGTGCGGCGTCCTCTCGGGTCTCGATCCCGCTCAGCTTCATCACGATCCCCTTGGGATCGAAGCGCAGCCGCTCGACTTCGAACTCGCGCGTCTCGTCGGCCGACGGGCCGAGCCGGATCCGGCGACCGACGACCAGCAGGGGGCTCTTCGGGTTGTGCGCGTGAAAGCGGATCTCACCCCGTACCCCATGTGGTCGCCCGAAGCGGCCGAATTCGAGCATGGCGCTCAGTCGGCGATTTCGACCGCCGGCGCCGGTCCGCCCCGGCTCGCCTCGGCGAGCACGGTCTCGATCGCGCGGATCGTACGCCCGCCGCGGCCGATGATGGCGCCCCGGTCTTCGGGATCGACCATGACCCGCAGCACCGGGTCACCCCGGCGCTCGCCGTCTTCGATGCGCACCGCGTCGGGCTGCTCGACGAGCGCCTCGACGATGAAGGTCAGCAGGGACCGCACCCGCTCAGCTCGCCGCTTCGGCGGGCGCAGCGGACTCGGCCGCCGCCTCGCGCCGGTGCTTCTTGATCAGGCTGCGCACCGTGTCGCTGGGGCGCGCGCCGACCGAGAGCCAGTAGTCGAGGCGGTCGGTGGTGAACCGGATCGCGTGCGGCTTCTGCATGGGATCGTAGGTGCCGATCTGTTCCAGAAACCGCCCGTCGCGCGGGCAGCGGGAGTCCGCGGCGACGACCCGGTAGTAGGGGCGCTTCTTGGCCCCGAACCGCTGCAGCCTGAGATGAACCGCCATGTGGATGGTTCTCCTGTGGAGCGTAGAGATACGAGTCCGGCCCGTGCCGGCCGGAGAGCCCGGGGAAACTAGTGGGAGAGCCGGGCCTTGTCAAGCGACCGCAGGCGAACGAGGCCGCCCACGCGTCGTTTTTCGCCGGGGCGACCGCTCGAAGCCGGTCACGGCGCGTCGATCAGGCTGTCGCGCAGGGTGCGCAGCGCGATGGGGTGACGGGTCGCGAGTTCGTGGTCCGGCTCGAGGCCCACCCGCAGGTCCCACAGCTCGAGGCCCCGCACGCCAGCCCCCCGCAGCAGCCAGGGGCCGAAGCGCACCGCGACCTGATTGCCGTGGCGGGCGCGATCGGCCCGGGGGGGCAGCGGCAGGCCGTTGAAGAGCGCCCCGGTGGGGTCGCGCCCGGGCCAGCCGTCGGAGTCGCCCCCGACGAAGCGCAGCGCGAGGGCCCCCACGTCGGCCAGCTCGCCCCCCCGATGCAGCGTGGGCTCGCCCTCGGGGCGCAGGTGGGGGTGCCAGGCGACGAGCGGCACCCGGAACACCTCGGGCACCAGCGCGTGGCCGTCGCCGAGGCCGCCCGACTCGCGCAGCTCCTGGCCCACGGTGCCCACCACGACCAGCGCGGTGTCCTCGGCGACCCCCTGGGTCTGCAGCAGCGCGATGAGTTGGCCGACCCAGTAGTCGGTGGCGCTGACCTCGGCGTCGTAGGCGATGCGCAGGTCGCGGATGTCGGCGAGTCGCTCGCTGCGCCGGGTCTCGGCCCGCAGCGGGCGAGCGCGATCGTAGAGCCGGCGGTAGCCGGCCGGGGGCCGCAGCGGGGTCCGGGGGTCGGCGCTGCTGATGTAGAGGAAGAACGGGTCCCGCTTGCGCACGTAGAGCCACGACTCGATCTCCCGCAGCAGGATCCGGGTCTCGGTGGGCTCGCCGGCCCGGTGCAGGTCGAGGCGGGTGTCGAAGCTCTCGGTCAGCTCGGGCTCGATCGCGGTGCTGGCGCTGAGCAGGCCGGTCCGCTTGCCGGCGGCGCGCATGGCGTCGGCCAGGGTGAGGCCGTCGGGCTCGGGCTGCAGCAGCCGGCGGTGGCCGTCGGTGGCCGACGCCCCGCCGCTCCAGAGGTCGACGGCGGCGACGCCCTGGGCCGCGAGCAGGTCCAGATTGGGGGTGGCCGCGTACTGCCCGACCCGCCCCAGCGACGGCCGATCGTCGCGCAGGCCGTCGATCGCCCAGACGATGATGTTGCGCGCCGGCCGGGGGCGGGCCCGGGGGCGACCGGCCACCATGATGCGGGGGGACAACCACCCGGCGCGGGCGATCTCGCCGGCGCCGTGGGTCTCGAGCACCAGCCGGGCCGGGCGCCCGCCGAGTCCGTCGAGCGCGATGTCCAGCTCGGCGACGCTGCCCGCCGCGACGGTGATGCGCCGCAGCTCGCTGGCCGGCGCGTCGTCCTGCTCGACCCGCACGACGAACTCGACCGGGTCGCCGCCGACGACGGCCGCCCGGGCCATGAGGCGGGCGTCGGAGGGCGGCAGTACGTACCAGCTCCAGGCGGTGGGCGGCCCGGCGAGCAGGGCCGGCTGGGGGTCGCCGCCGGCCACCGAGAGCGATCCGAGCCAGGCCGGGGCCGGCTCGGGGGCGTCGCCGGGGGGCAGCAGGCGGATGGCGCCCAGCGCGGCGGGGGTCCGCACCCGACCGTGGAACCGGGTGAAGCGGAACCAGAAGCGCACGCTGTGCTCGCCGGCGCTCAACTCACCGCCGGGGATGGGGAAGCGGTAGCGATGCCAGCCGGACTTGAGCCGGGTGGTGGTGACCGACTGCTCGTCGAAGAAGACGCTGACCACCTGCCCCCGAGCGACCGGGCGCAGCCAGAACTCCAGCGTGCGCATCTCGGCGGCCTCGGGCCCGAGCGGGAAGTGGATCGAGCCGCCGATGCCGTCCAACCAGCTCCCGACCCGGCCGTCGACCGTGCGCGGGGCGCCCCACGGGCCGCGCCCGCCCAGCTCGGCCACCCGGCGCCACCCGGGCACCGCCGGGCCGAAGATCGGGCCCGCCCGGCTGACGTGGGCCGCGCCGGCCCGGTCGAGCAGATCGACGACGACCTCGGGCACCGCCGACGCCGAGACCGGCGGGGGCAGCGCCGCGTCGGTGATCGGGGCGGCGTCGGGGACGGCGGGCTCGGGCTCTCCGCACGCGCAGAGCAGGGCCAGCGCGCAGGCGACCCACGGCCCGAGCGCCCGACCGGGCCGTCGACGGGCCGGTGGGGGGTGGTTCATCGGCGGCATCCTGCCCCCGGGGCCCGGCGGGGGTCAAGCGGCGCCCATCGGCCGCGCGGGGCCGCGCGATGCCGGTTGACAACCTGCGGCCGCGACGGTTAAGCCGCGAGGCATGCGACAGAAACCCCTGCCGTCCCCCTTCGCCACGGCCCTGGCGAGCGTCGTCGCCTTCGCGCTCGCCGGCCTCGTGGAGTTCGGATGGCTCGCCTTCACCGGGGCCGTCGAGGCGCCGCCGGCGCAGCTCGCCCGGCTCGCGGCCCACTTCGTCGGGCTCGCGGGCACCTTCGGGGCCTGCGTCGGGCTGCTCCTGGCGATCATCGTGCCCCCCCTGGTGGCCATCGCCCGCCCCGGGCGGTGGCTGAGGACCTACGTCTCGCCCCGCGGCTCGGACCAGACGCCCGCCACCGCGCTCAACCGGGCCGCCGCGTGGGGCCTCGCCGCGCTGGTGACGCTGGGCCCCATCGGCCTCGTCGCGGCCGTCGGCGGATACCTGGCCCACGGCTTCAACCAGCGCATGCTGGCCACCGCCTTCGTGGGCCTCGTGGCGGTCGGCGCGCTCGGCGTCGGGCTGCTGGTGCTGTTCCCCCTGCGGGCCGCCTTCGGCTGGATGTTCCGCTCGATCGCGCCCGACGGCCGCCTCTTCGGGCTGCCCACCCCGGCGCTGCCGATCCTGACCGTGTTGGCGGTGGGGGTGGCCTGCGCCCTGCGCATCGCCCAGATCGACCTCGGAGCCTACAAGCTCGGAGGCTACTTCGCGGTGGCCGCCGCGGTGCTGCTGAGCCTGCTGCTGCTCGGCCTGTGGCGGGGGCGGGGCCCGTTCCGGGCGGGGCCGGCGGCGGTGGTGACCCTGGCCCTGGTGCTCGGCCTCGGCGGCTGGACGATCGTGAGCCTCGAGCGCACCCCGATCGCGCCCCGGGTGCTGGCCCTCGACGCGCACCTGGGGCGGGTCGCGTTGCAGTCGTTCCGGGCCGCGCTGGACTTCGACGGGGACGGGGCCTCGGCGCTGCTCGCCGGCGGTGACTGCGCCGAGGGCGACCCGACGATCGGGCCCCACGCGCGGGACATCCCGGGCAACGGCATCGACGAGAACTGCCAGGGCGGCGACGCCCAGCCCGAGGCGCCGCCTCCCCCGCCGCCTCCGCCGGAGCCCGACGAGCCGCGCTACGAGGCGCAGAAGCTCAACGTCGTCTTCGTGCTGATCGACACCCTGCGCCCCGATCACCTCGGGCTCTACGGCTACGCGCGCGAGACGAGCCCCAACATCGACGCCTGGGCCGAGGACGCGGTGGTCTTCGAGAAGGTGTTCGCCCACGCCCCCAACACCCCCCGCTCGACGCCCTCGATCCTCATCGGGCGCTACCCGTCCCGCATCGCGTGGGACAAGCGCTACAAGAACTACAGCGATCTGAAGCCCGAGAACGAGTCGATCTTCGAGATCTTCCAGGCCGGCGGCTGGCGGACCGAGGCGATCAGCGCCCACTGGTACTTCGAGCGGGCCCCGGGCATCAAGGACGGCGTCGACCTGTGGGACAACCGCGGGTTTCTGACCATCAAGGAGAGCAACACCCAGTCGGCAGCCCCCGACCTCACCCCCCGGGTGGTCGAGCGGCTGGGCGCGCTGGCCGGCGGCGAGCAGCCGTTCTTCTTGTTCGTGCACTACTTCGACCCCCACGGGCGCTACATGCAGCAGAAGTCGGTGCGCACCTTCGGCAAGAAGCTGATGGACAAGTACGACTCCGAGATCGCGTTCGTCGACCATCACCTGCAGCCGGTCTTCGACGCGCTCGCCGAGCACGGGCTGTACGAGAACACGGCGGTGGTGCTCACCAGCGACCACGGCGAGGCGTTCAAGGAGCACGGCTTCTACTTCCACGGCCGCACGATCTACGACGAGGAGATCCGGGTGCCGCTGCTCATCCGGGCCCCGGGGGCCGAGCCCAAGCGGGTCGAGCGGCCGGTCGCGCTGGTCGATCTGGTGCCGACGCTGGCCGAGATGGTCGGGCTGAAGGCGGAGAAGGCGCTGGGACACAGCCTGATCCCGCTGCTCTACGGCATCGGCGAGATGGCCGAGCGGCTGATCTTCATGGAGCAGCTCCCCTACCCCAACTACAAGACCCACATCGTCGGCGCGGTCTCGCCCGAGGGGATCAAGGTCATCCGCAACGTCACCGACAACGTGACCGAGATCTACGATCTGAACGCCGACCCGGGCGAGAAGACGAACCTGCTCGACGCCGACCCCGGGGCCCACGAGGCGCTGCGCGACCGGCTGCTGCAGTTCATCGACGCCGACCCCGGCGGCTGAGCGGTGGCCGACGACGCCGACCTCCAGCGGCTGCTCGGAGCCCTGCTGCTGGCCACCGACCGCCCGCTGGTCCCGTCGATGGTGGCCGATCTGGTCACCGCGGCGGCCGACGAGGAGGAGTGGGCCGGCCCGACCACGGTCGACGCGGTGAAGCAGGCCCTCGACGCCCTGCGCGGGGGGCGGTTCGACGGGTCGAACGGGGTCGAGTTGATCGAGGTCGGCGGCGGCTGGCGGCTGCGCACGGCGACCGATCTGGCGCCGCTGGTGCGCCGGCTGTGGCCCGACAAGCAGGTCCGGTTGAGCCGGGCGGCGCTCGAGGCGCTGTCGGTGGTGGCCTATCGCCAGCCGTGCACCCGCATCGACGTCGAAGAGGTCCGCGGCGTGGACTGCGGCGGCGTGCTGCGCAGCCTGCTCGAGCGGCGGCTGGTGCGGGTGGTGGGGCGCAAGGACGAGCCGGGTCGGCCGCTGCTGTACGGGACCACGCCGACGTTCTTGGAGCTGTTCAGCCTGCCCGACCTGCGCTCGATGCCGACCCTGCGCGACCTGGAGGACATGCGGCTGGAGGAGGTCGCCCGCCAGCACGGCCTGCTGCCGGGGTCGGACGACGACCTCGAGGACGATGCCCTCGACGAAGGGCCGCCCGCCGAGCCCCCCGACGACCGGCCCACGGACAGCGGCGAGGGCGACGAGCAGCCGTAGCGCTCAAATGTCGTCCAGCATGCCCGCCGCCTGCTCGCCCAGCTCGCCGATCGCGCCGACCCGGGCCTCGACGTAGACCGGATCGGCCGGCGCACCCTGGGTCACCCGGATCAGCTTCAGCCGGGCCATCTCCAGCAGCGCCAGGAAGGTCGTGATGACCTCCTCCCGATAGCGGGCCCGCAGGCACAGCGAGGCGAAGGTCGTGCGCTGGCGCGCCGCGAGCAGATCGGCGATCTGGGCGATGCGCTCCCCGATGGAGATGCGCTCGACGTAGATGTCGTGCGGCGCCTCGAAGTGCCCCCGGTCCAGCAGCCGGCGGAAGGCCTCGGCCAGCTTGTAGATGCCCAGCGCGGCCAGCTCGGGGTCCTCCTCGGGCGGGCGGTCCTGCCCGGTGGGCCGCAGGAAGACATCCCGCCCGACCCGGGGCAGCGCGCCGAGCGCGACGGCGACCTCCTTGAAGCGCTGGTACTCCAGAAGCTGCCGCACCAGCACCTCGCGGGGGTCGTCGACCCCCTCTTCGACGTCGTCGAGCCCCGGCGGTCGGGGCAGCAGCATGCGGCTCTTGATCTGCATCAGCGTCGCCGCCATCAGCAGGAACTCGCTGGCCGGCTCGATGCCGTGGCGCCGCATCTCTTCGAGGGTGTCGAGGTAGGCCGAGGTCAGCCGGGAGATGGGGATGTCGAAGATGTCCAGCTCGTCCTTGCGGATGAGGTGCAGCAGCAGGTCGAGCGGCCCGTCGAAGACCGGCAGGTGCACGGCGTAGCCCCCGCGCTCCATGACCACCGGCTCGGCGCCGGCCTCGACCGGGCCGTCGTGCATCAGATGACGAGCCCCTGCACCGCGCCGATGGCGCTGCCCACCGCGCGGATGACCGGGGTGAAGATGACCCCGCCCTTCACGATGATCACCAGCAGGATGAGCATCCCGTACTGCTCGAGAAACTGCACCACCTTGCCCTGACCGCCGGTGTAGGCCCGCACGATGTGGAAGCCGTCCAGCGGGGCGATGGGGAACAGGTTGAACACCGCCAGGAAGGCGTTGGCCAGCACCAGGGTCGCGCTCAGCTCGACCAGCGGCTGCAGCCAGGCCAGCGCGCCGTGCACCTGGAGCGCGAGCAGGCCCCCGTAGAGCACCAGCGAGACGATCCCGAAGAGCACGTTGCTCAGCGGGCCGGCGGCCGTGATCAGGATGTCGGCCTTGCGCACGGTGATGTCCCGCCGCACCCGGGCCGGGTTGACCGGGGTCGCCGCCCAGCCGGCCAGGAACCCGGTGAACGCGCCGATGAGCGGCACCAGCAGCGTGCCGAACGGGTGGGCCCGGAACATCACCATCGGGTTGAGGCTGATGCGGCCGTGGCGCCGGGGCGTATCATCGCCCAGCCGGTCGGCGGTGATCGCGTGGCCGAACTCGTGCACCGTGATGCACATCACGATGGCCGCGAACGAGACGATGACCCGCCGGATGTCGATGTCGTCGAACACGTCTCCTGCCTATCCCCGGGGGTGGTGCTCGGCGTGCATCTGCGCCAGCCGGGCCCGGGACAAGTGGGTGTAGATCTCGGTCGTCGAGATGTCGGCGTGGCCCAGCATGAGCTGCAGGCTGCGCAGATCGGCCCCCCGCTCGAGCAGGTGGGTGGCGAACGCGTGGCGCAGCTTGTGCGGGCTCACCTTCTTGTCGATGCCGGCCACCTCGGCGTAGCCGCGCAGCAGCTTGAAGAAGCCCTGCCGGGTCATGCCCCGCCCCAGCCGGCTGAGGAAGACGGCCTCGTCCGCCTTGCGCCGCAGATCACCCCGGGTGAGCGTCTCGCGCACCTCGAGCAGGTAGCGCTCGAGCCACGCCCGCGCCACGTCGCCGAGGGGCACCAGCCGCTCCTTGTCGCCCTTGCCGATCACCCGCACGAACCCCGCCTCGAGGTGGAGCTGGCCCAGCGTCAGCCCGACCAGCTCGCTGACCCGCAGGCCGGTGGCGTAGAGCACCTCGATCATCGCCCGGTCGCGCAGCCCCTTGGCCGTCGTCGGATCGGGCGCGGCGAGCAGGGCCTCGACCTCGTCCATCGTCAGGGTCACCGGCAGCGGGCGCCCGCTGCGGGGCAGGTCGATGCGGGCGGTGGGGTCGCGCGCGATCACCTCTTCGGCCAGCAGGTAGCGGAACAGCCCTCGCAGCGCGATGAGGCCCCGGGCCTGGGTCCGCGGCGACAGCCCGGCCTCGGCCCGGCCGGCGAGCCACGCCCGGATGTCCAGCTCGCTCACCGCCCCGGGCGCGGCCGGCGGGGCATCGGCGAAGTCGCGGAAGTCGGCGATGTCGCGGCTGTAGGCGTCGAGCGAGTTGGCCGCCAGCCCCCGCTCGACCCGCAACCAGTCGAGGTAGTCGTCCACCGCCGCGTCGAAGGCATCGCTCATCGGGACGCACCCTAGCAGATCCGGGGCTCAACCCACCTGCTTGCGCAGCGCGTGCAGCAGGTTCAGCGCCTGGATCGGCGAGAGGTTGTCCAGATCGGCGGCCTTGAGCGCCAGCTCGACCTTGCTCGGCGAGGCCGGGATCGGGGGCGGGCTGAAGAGGTTGAGCTGGAGGTTGTGCTCGGGCAGCGTCACCGTGCGCCCCTTCGCCAGCCGGGGTTGACCCGCCTCGTCGTGCTCGGCGCCCTGGAGGTTGTTGAGCACCTCCTTGCTGCGCTCGACGACCGCCTTGGGCAGCCCCGCGAGCCGGGCGACCTGGATCCCGTAGGACCGGCTGGCCCCGCCGGGCACGAGCTGGCGCAGGAAGATGACCTCCTCGCCCCACTCCTTGACCGCGATGGTGTAGTTGGCCACCCGCGGCTTGACCTCGGCCAGATCGGTCAGCTCGTGGTAGTGCGTCGCGAACAGGGTCTTGGCCCCGAGCACGTCGTGCAGGTACTCGGCCACCGCCCAGGCGATGCTGACCCCGTCGAAGGTGCTCGTGCCCCGCCCGATCTCGTCGAGCACCAGCAGGCTGCGGGGCGTCGCCTCGCGCAGGATGGTCGCCGTCTCGTGCATCTCGACCATGAACGTCGAGCGCCCCGCCGCCAGATCGTCCGCCGCGCCGACCCGGGTGAAGATGCGGTCGACGACCCCGACCCGGGCCGACTCGGCGGGCACGAAGCCGCCCATCTGGGCCATCAGCACCACCAGGGCCACCTGGCGCATGACCGTCGACTTGCCGGCCATGTTGGGCCCGGTGAGGATGATCAGCGACTGCGCCTCGCGGTCGAGCCGGATGGAGTTGGGCACGAACTCCTCCCGCCCGACGGCCTCTTCGACCACCGGGTGCCGGGCCTGATCGAGCTCGATCACGTCGCCGTCGTCGACCACCGGCCGGCAGTAGCCGTTGCGGTGGGCCAGCTCGGCCAGGGCGCACAGGGCATCCAGATCGGCCAGGGCCGAGCCGGTGGCCGCGATCGCGCCGGCGTGGGTCGCAAGCTCCTCGCGCACCGCGGCGTACAGCTCGCCCTCCAGCGCCTGCCGCCGGGTCTCGGCGTTGAGCACCTTCTCCTCGAACGTCTTGAGCTCGTCGGTGAAGTAGCGCTCGCTGTTGGTCAGCGTCTGCTTGCGGATGTAGCGGTCGGGCACCTGGTCGGACAGCGTGCGCCGGACCTCGATGAAGTAGCCGAAGACCTTGTTGTAGCGGACCTTGAGCGAGGGGATGCCGGTCGCCTCCCGCTCGCGGGCCTCGATGCCGATGATGTGATCCTTGCCCGAGCTGGACAGCTCGACCAGCTCGTCGAGGTCGGCGTTGAACCCCGGCCGGATGATGCCCCCGTCGCGGAGCTGCCCCGGCGGGTCGTCGACGATCGCCAGCGCCACCAGCCCCGAGACCGGCTCCAGCGGGTCGATGCGCCCGACCACCGAGGCCAGCGGATCGACGTCGACCAGCGGGGCGATCACGTCGGGCACCGCCTCCAGCGTGCGCCGCAGGAACCACAGGTCGCGGGGCCCGGCGCTGCCGGCGGCGATGCGGCCGTTGAGGCGCTCGAGGTCGTACATCGAGCCCATCGCCGCCCGCAGCCGGTTGCGGGCGTCGGCGTTGTCGGCCAGCCACTCGACCGCGTCGAGCCGGGCGTTGATGCGGGCCGGGTCGACGAGGGGGAACGCCAGCCACTGCCGCAGCCGGCGCCCGCCCATCGAGGTCGAGGCCCGGTCGAGCACGCCCAGCAGCGAGCCCCGCTTGCGGCCCTCCATCAGCGTGCGGAACAGCTCGAGGTTGGCCTTGGCGGTCTCGTCGAGGATCAGCGTGTCGTGCACCCGATAGGGCACCAGCAGCCGGGTGTGGTCGGGCAGCGCCTGCTGGGTGTCGACCACGTAGGCCACCACCGCGCCCGCCGCCCGCAGCGCCGCGTCGGGGGCGACGAAGCCAAAGTCGGCCAGCTCGCCCGCCGCCGGCCCGCCCTCGGGGCCCACCATGCGGGCCAGGGCGTCTTCGGCGCACTTCGAGGTGAAGAACTGCGGCCCCGGCCGGCTGATCGCCGCCCGCCCGGCCCGCTCGCCGACCATCTGCTCGATCGCCTCGAAGCCGGGGGGCACCAGCAGCTCGCGGGGCTCGAGCCGGCTCAGCTCGCAGCGCAGCGCGCTCTGGCCGACGACCTCGGTCACCCGGAACTCACCGGTCGACACGTCGAGCGCCGCCAGCCCGAAGCCGCCGTCGGCGCTCGGCTCGCCGGCCGGCACCACCGCCGCCAGGAAGTTGTTGGCCCGGGCGTCGAGGCTCTCGGCGTCCATGACCACGCCGGGGGTCACCACCCGGGTGATGCCCCGCCGCACCAGCCCCCGGGCCTGCGAGGCGTCCTCGAGCTGGTCGCAGACGGCCACCTTCAGCCCGGCGTCGAGCGCCTTCTTGACGTAGTTCGAGAGCTGGCTGTGGGGGAAGCCCGACATCGGCGCCGGGACGCTGGACTCCTTGTCCCGGCTGGTCACCGTCAGGTCGAGGTGCTGGCCCCCGAGCTCGGCGTCCTGGAAGAACATCTCGTAGAAGTCGCCCATGCGGAAGAAGAGCAGCGCGTCGGGGTAGCGGGCCTTGGCCGCGACGTACTGCTTCATCATGGGGGTGAGCTTGATGCCGGCGGGGATGCCGTGCTGCGCGACGCGGGTGACTTCGGTCTTGGCCATGGCGCTGATCTACAAGACCGCGTCGTGCCGTTCAACGGCGATCGGGCCCGAGGCACGATCCGATCGTCACCGGCGCTTCGGCCGGCGCGTATGTCAGGAGGGACCCCGAGGCCCGGCATCGGGCGGTGCGGGCCCCCCCGGCGAATGTCAGGAGGGATCAGGCGTGCAGGTCGACGTGCCGCCCGACGAGAGCGCCGACGAAGGCCCGGGTCCGCCCGCCGGCGGTGTAGAGGTGCACCGCCGGTCGGGCCGGCAGGCGGTCGTCCCGGGGGGCGTCGTCCCGCTGATCGAAGCGCGGCGCCTGCTCAGCGGACCGATAGACCCCGTCCACCGCGCCGAACTCGACCTCCCGCCCCCGCCCGCCGAGCGCCTCGGCCAGCCGCTCGGCCGTCGTCGCCCGCCGCCGCCGCACCCGGGCCCCGCCGTGCGCCCCGCGCAGCCTCATCGGATCACCACCGACAGGAAGAGATCACCCTGCTCGGCCCCGCCCCAGCTCGGCAGGCCCTGACCCCGCAGGCGGAAGGTGTCGCCGGCCCGGCTGCTGCGGGGCACCTTGAGCTTGACCCGCCCCCGGGGCAGCTCGACCGCCACCGTGCCCCCGTCGCCGGCCAGCCGCCGGCTGAGGGTCACCTGCCCGTGCAGATCGAGCCCCTCGCTGCGGAAGCCGGGGATGGCCTCCGGCTCGAGCAGCAGGAAGAGATCGCCGTCGGGCGCGCCGTCGAGGCCGGCGGTGCCCTTGCCCTCGAGCCGCAGCTTGGAGCCGCTGCGGGCCCCGGGCGGCACGGTGACCTTGACCGTCTCCCGGACCTTGACCCGCCCGGCGCCGCGGCAGACGCAATGTTCGTCGCCCGACCCGGCGCAGCTCGGGCACGCCGCGGAGCGGGTGACGCCGAGGGTCCGGGTGCCGCCCTTGAGGAGCAGATCGAGGTCGACGGGCAGCCGCAGGGAGACGTCCTGCCCGACCCGATCGAGGGACGCCTTGCGGGCCACCCGGCGCAGGCCCTGGCGCAGCCGACCGAAGATGGAGCCGCCCGACGGCTCGCCGCCACCGGCCGGCGCGTCGGCGTCGGCGGCCGGCGGGGTCCACGGCTTCGCCTCCTCGTCGGCCCCCGGCGCCTCGGCCCGCTCGCTCCGCTCAGCGCGGCTGCGCCCGGCGGCGGCGTCGGCGCTCTGCTGCTCCCGCTGGGCGTGATAGCGCTCGGCGGTCTTGCACCACGCCTCCCAGGCGTCGGTGAACTCCTCGTCCCACCGGGTCTCGACCCGGGCCCGCTCGGCCTCGCGGGCCTTGCGCTTCGCCGCCCGGGCCCGCTGGCGGGCCGCCTTGGCCCGGGCCGCCTGCGCCCGCAGCCGCTCGGCCGCCGCCTCGGTCTCGGCCTTGGCCCGCTCGGCGTCGACCCGGGCCCGATCGGCCGCCTCGCGGGCCTTCTGCGCCTCGCGGGCCTTCGCCTGCTCCCACGCCCGCCGGGCCCGGGCTCGGCGCTCGGCGGTGGTCCGGGTCCGGGCCGTGCGCGCCGCCCGGGGCCCGGCGGCGACCTTGCCGCTGCGCCGGGCGACCAGCCAGTTGTAGGCGGCGGTGATCTCCTTGAACGCCTCGGCGTCGCCCCCCGCCCGATCGGGGTGCATGCGCCGCGCGATGTGGCGGTAGGCGGCCCGGGTCTCTTCGAGGGTCGAGGCGGCGGAGACGCCGAGCAGGCGGCAGCAGTGCGCTTCGGTGAGGGCCATGGGGACGCTCCGGGTCGGGGATTGCTCCCCTGAACTGCACCCGCCGTGCCAGAGCCTCCGGCCGCGCGAGGTCGCCGGATAATGGCGCCGGGGAACGGCGCGCTGTGCACGACCGTGCACACTCCCGTCGGGCTCGCAGAGCCTCCGAATCAACCGAACCCTTGGCAGAACAGGCGATCGAGCGCCGTGCACGCCGTTGCACAGCGCCGTCGAGGGCGTGTGCAGGCGCCTGCACACTCAGCCATCGAGCCCGTAGCGCTGGAGCTTGTAGATCAGCGACCGCCGGCTGACGCCCAGCGCCCGAGCGGCGTGGGTCCGGTTGCCGCCGGCGGCCTCCAGCGCCCGGGCGATCAGCGTGCGCTCGGCGAGGGCCTGCACCTCGCCCATCACCTCGCCGAAGTCGTGCACGTCCAGCGGCAGCTCGACCCGGATCCCGTCGGCGCCGGCCGCCTCCAGGCCCAGATCGGCGGGCCGGATCTCGTCGTCGTCGGCCAGCAGCACCGCCTGCTCGACCGCGTGCTCCAGCTCGCGCACGTTCCCTGGCCAGCGGTGGGCCAGCAAAGCCCGGGCCGCCGCCCGGCTCAGCGCCCGCCGGGGCCGGTCGTGGCGGGCGGTGAACCGGGCCAGGAAGTGCTCGGCCAGGGGCAGGACATCCTCCCGCCGCTCGCGCAGCGGCGGGATGTGCAGGGTGATGACCTTGAGCCGGTAGTACAGGTCCTCGCGGAAGGTGCCCTCGGCGATCGCCCGATCCAGCGCCCGGTGCGTCGCCGCGATCAGCCGCACGTCCACCGCCGTCGGCCGCCGCCCGCCGACCCGGGTCACCTGCCGCTCCTGGATGACCCGCAGCACCTTGGCCTGCACCGCGGGGGCCATGTCGCCGATCTCGTCGAGGAAGAGCGTGCCGCCCGCCGCCCGCTCGAAGGTGCCCGCCCGGGCGTCGACCCCGGTCGCGACCCCCCGCTCGATGCCGAACAGCTCGGCCTCGAGCAGCGACTCGGGCAGCGCGGCGCAGTTGATCGCCACGAACGGCCCCTCACTGCGGCCGCTGCCCTGATGCAGCGTGCGGGCGATGACCTCCTTGCCGGTGCCGCTCTCGCCGGTGACCAGCACCGTCGCGGTCGTATCGGCGACCTTCTCGACGAGCTGGATCACCCGGCGAAAAGCCGGGCTCTGGCCCACCAGCCCGCCGACCGAGCGCCGGGTCCGGAGCTCGCGCCGCAGGCTCTGGTTCTCGCTGGCCAGCGCCTCCCGGCTGCGGCGCACCTCGTCGAAGAGGCGGGCGTTCTCCACCGCCATGCTCACCGAGTTGGCGATGATCGCCAGGATGCGCTCGTGGTCCGGGCCGAAAGCATCGGGCACCGAGTCGGAGAGGTTGATCACCCCCACGACCCGGTCCCGGGCGACGAGCGGCAGGCACAGCAGGCTCTGGATGTCGGGGCCGTCGGGGCGCGCCGCGAAGCGGGGGTCGTCGGCCACGTCGTCGATCCGGATCGCCGCCCGCCCGGCCACCGCGGCCCCCGCGACGCCCTCGCCCGGCTCGAAGGTCGGGGCCCGGGCGGCCACCTCGAAGGTGCGGGCCTCGTCGTCGAAGGCGCCCCGGGCCGCGGCGAGCACCAGGGCCCCGTCGCCGTCGCGCAGCATCATCGAGCAGTTCTCGGGCCCGACCGCCTCTTGCAGGATGTCGACCGTGGCCCCGCAGACCGTGCGCAGGTCGAGGCTCGAGCCCAGCGCGTCGCCGACCATGCGCACCAGCGACAGCTCCTCGACCTTCTCCTGGAAGCGCTCGGTCAGCTCGCCCACCGAGCGCCGGAGCTGGTCCCGCTCCCGGCGCAGGCGGTCGCGCGCGGCCTCCGGGTCGGCGGGCTCGAGCGGGTCGGGCATCAGACGTCGAGGTAGAGGTTGGCCTGGACCAGCGCCTCTTGCAGCGTGGTGTGCATCAGCTCGACCGCCCGGCGCAGCTTGCGCGGGTTGAGCCGCAGGATCTTCCACGCCTCGGGCGCCAGGTCGGGCATCAGCTCGTCGCCGGCGAAGCCGAAGCCGTAGGCCCGGATCATCAGATCGGCGACGTGCACCGCGGCGGTCGCCTCGCGGTGGCGGCGGGCCTTGCCCGGCTCGTGGTGCAGCGCGATGGGCTCGGCGAGGGTCGGCGGCAGCCGCCAGCGGGTCACCAGCCAGCGGCCGATCTGATCGTGCGAGACCCCGAGCAGCTCGGCCTCGGCCTCGCGGATGCGCAGCCCGCTGTGCAGCGCGTGCTGCACGACCTCGTCGTACTCCCGGCCGAGCTGGCTGGCGAGCACCACCTTGCCGATGTCGTGCATCAGCGCCGCGGCCGACAGCTCCTCGACCCGGGGCATGCCCAGCGTGCGGCCCAGCGCGACGGCGGCGATGGCCGCCCCGTAGGAGTGCTCCCACAGACCGGCGACGCCCCGCCGGCCCTCGACCAGATCCATCGCCGCGGTCGACAGCACCAGCCCCCGCACGATGTCGAGGCCGAGCATCACCAGCGCGTCGTAGACCGAGGCGATGGCCCCCGAGACCCCGTAGAACGCCGAGTTCACCAGCCGCAGGATGCGGGCGGTCAGCACCGGATCGGTCTCGATGAGCGCGGCGATGCGCTTGAACGAGGCCCCGTCGTCGCCCTCGCCGAGCGCCACGCTGATGCGCACGATGGACTGGGGGAAGGTCGGCAGGCTCTTGAGCGCGTCGACCCGCCGCTTCAGCATGCGCCGGCCGAGCGCGTCGAGGATGCGCTGGGACTCGGGGGTCTCCCCCGCCCCGCCGGCGGCCGGATCGGCCGGGCCGACGCTCATCGCTCGAGGCCGTCGAGGAAGTCGAGGTAGACCGCGCGCACCGCGTCCTTGAGCGCCATCGCCCGCCGGTCGCCCTCCACCGGACGGAAGCGGGCGTCGAGCGCCCGCAGGTAGTCGTCGACCTCGGGGATGCGGATCCAGGGATCGACCCGGGGGTCCTCTTCGCAGTGCAGGACCCGGACCCCCTCGTCGTGCAGCATGCGCAGGTAGCGCCGCCCGAGGCGGGTGCCCCGACCCACGAGCGGCATACCGTCGTCGGTGGTGATCGCCCGGGCGAGCGTCAGATCGGGGGGAGCGAGGGCGGTGAGGACGCGCATCGCCCGATGATGCAGGGCGGCGGCGGGGCGATCAACCGGGTGGCGACCACCAGAGACGGGTGTCGGGCGCGGTCAGGGCCCGGTCAGACCGCGGCCATCGGGGCGGTGTCGGCCATGATCGGCACCGGGTCGAGGCTCGAGCTGTGGTCGATGAAGTCGGCCACCATGCGCGCCTGCCGGGTCGAGAGATCCTTGAAGCGCAGGCCGATGCCCCGCTCGCCCTCGCCGTGCACCCGCTCGGCCTCGGTCCAGATGACCTCGTCGGTGCCGGGGAGCTGGAACTCCAGCGCCAGGTGGGCCCCGTGGGGGGTGTCGGGCTCGATGACCCGGTGCACGTAGATGCCCTCCCGGCTGAGATCGCGGGTCCGCACCAGGAACGGCACGCCGTTGATCATCTTGTTGAGGTAGATGTCGATCGGGATGCGGCGATTGCGACGGCTCATGGCTCCTCCGGGGGCGGGACTAGGCACCCACATGTAGGTGTATATGCGCCGGGCGGGCGGCCGTCAAAGATTTCGGGGGATTTTTTCCCGGCCCGGGCCCCCGCCTGCCCCGCTCAGCGCCGCTCGGCCCGCTCGGCCCGCGCGGCCCGCTCGGTGAGCGCGCTGACCCGTTGCAGGGTGAGCAGGTTGGTGTTGCCCGAGTGGCCCACCGGCACCCCGCAGACGACCGCGATGAGGTCCTCCTTCTCGAGGTAGCCGTGCTCGGCCATCATCTGGCACGAGCGGCGGATCATGTTCTCCATGCGGCCGAAGTGGCGGGCGGGCAGCGCGGTGACCCCGTAGCTCAGCGCCAGCCGCCGGGCGACGGCCATGTCGGGGGTCGTCGCCAGGATCGGGGCCGGCGGGCGGTAGCGGCTCATGCGCAGCGCGGTGCGCCCGCTCGAGGTCGGCACCAGGATCGCCTTGATGCGCAGCTCGCGGGCGGCGAGCCAGGCCGCCTTGCAGATCAGCTCCGAGACCTGGGAGGCGTGGGCCCCCCCGGGCAACTCCCGCTGGCGGCGGGCGGCCTCCTTCTCGGCCATCGACGCGATGCGGCCCATCGTGCGCACCACCTCGATCGGGTGGTCGCCGACGCTGGTCTCGCCCGAGAGCATGACCGCGTCGGTGCCCTCGAAGATCGCGTTGGCCACGTCGCTGGTCTCGGCCCGGGTCGGCCGGGGGTTCTTGATCATCGACTCGAGCATCTCGGTGGCGACGATGACCGTCCGCCCCGCCGCCCGGCACTCCTCGATGATGCGCTTCTGGACGACCGGCACCTCTTCGGCGGGGATCTCGACCCCCAGGTCGCCCCGGGCCACCATCAGGCCGTCGGACACCGCGATGATGTCGGCGAGGTTCTTCACCGCGTAGCGCGACTCGATCTTGGAGACGATCGCCGTCCGGCCGCCCTCCTCGGCCACGATCTCCCGGATCTGGCGCACGTCCTCGGCCTCGTTGACGAACGACGCGGCGATGAAGTCCACCTGATGGCGCACCCCGAAACGGATGTCGGACTCGTCGCGGGCGTCCATGAACGGCATCGGCAGCCGCACGCCGGGCACGTTGACCCCCTTGCGTGAGGTGAGCCGGCCGCCCTTGAGCACGCCGCAGCGCATCGCCGGGCCCTCGATGCCCCGCACCTCGAGCTGGATCTGGCCGTCGTTGACCAGGATGAGCGTGCCCTGGTCGAGCGCCCGGGGCAGGCCGGCGTAGGTGACCCGGATGGTCTCGGCGGTGGTGTAGCCCGGCTCGCCGAGCACGGTCACCTCGGCCCCGGTCTCGAGCTCGACCGGGGCCTCGACCTCGGTGGTGCGCACCTCGGGCCCCCGGGTGTCGAGCAGGATGGCCACCCGATCGGAGATCGTGCGCACGTCGGTGATGAGGCCCGCCGCCTCTTTCTGGCTGGAGTGGCTCATGTTGACCCGGATGACGTTGCACCCGGCGTCGATGAGCTTGCGCAGCATCGCCGGGGGGCGGGTCGCGGGGCCGATGGTGGCGATGATCTTGGTCTGACGCACGGGCGTGGTCCTCCTCGGAGTCACGGCGGCGGCATTGTAGATCCACCGGCCGCCGGGCACCATCGCCGCGATGTGGAGCGCCCTCCCGCTGGCCCGCTCGGTCTTCGGCCGGTTCGTCCGGGCCGCGGCGGCGACCGCGGCGGCGGCGGCGGTGCTGCTGACCGCCGCCGCGCTGGTCGAGGGGCACCCGCCCCGGATCGATACGCTGCGGGCGGTGGTCGGGCCGCTGGCCGGCGCGCTCGGGGCCGCCTGGGCGCTGGGCGGCTGGCGCCGGGACCGGGCCGACGTCGCCGCCGCCGCCCTGGGTCACCGGGGCTGGGCGACCCCCCTGATGCTGTCGGCCCTGGCGGCCCCGTTGCTGATGCTCGCCCCGCTCGCGCGCGACGGCGAGCGTCCGCGCATGGTGATCGCGCCCGATCGGGTGACCGCGCAGCTCCCCGGCGGCCCGGTGGAGTGGCGCTGGGCGGCAGGCGCCATCGAGCGCCGACGAGGCGGTGGCCCGCCGATGCGCATGCCGCGGCTGCCGGCGCCCCGACGACACGCCCCCCCGCCCCGGGATCCCTCGCCGCTGCTGATCGCCGGCCGAGGGCTCGTCGCCCGCCTGGGCGCGCTGGCGCTGCTGCTCGGCTGGCTCGCCCGGGGCCCCGCACCCGGTCCGCCCCGGGTCGTGCTCGCGGCGACCGCGGCCTTCGTGGCCGGGCACGGGCTGGCGACGCTCGTCGGCTGATCGGGGCCCGCCGATCGGGGGCGCCTCGACCGACCGCTTCCGGTAGGGTGCCCCGATGCCCCACCCCGACCCCCACGATCCACCGCTGCTGACGCCGACCTTCCTGCGGCTCGTCGCGGGTCACTTCCTGCAAGCGCTCGGCTTCTCGTCGATGCTCATCCTGCCGCTGTACCTGGGCCACCTCGACGCCACCCGGGCCGAGATCGGGACCATCATGGGCGTCGCGTCGGTCGGCGGCCTCATCCTGCGGCCGATCGCCGGCTGGGCGCTCGACACCATCGGCCGCCGCCCCACCCTGGCCGTCGGCACCGCCATCCTGGCGCTGGGCATGCTCCTGACCGGGCTCGTCGACCGCATCGGCCCGCTGGTCTACACCGCCCGGGTGCTGGTCGGCGTCGGCGCCGGCACGCTGTTCACCGCCTACTTCACCTTCGCCGCCGACATGATCCCGATCACCCGCCGGGCCGAGGGCATCGCGCTCTTCGGCATCTCGGGGCTGGCGCCGATGGCGATCAACGGCGTGCTCGGCCGGGTCGACCTGCCGGTGAGCGACCTGCGGTGGGTCTTCCCGGCCGTGGGGGTGCTGGTCCTGCTGTCCCTGATCCCGGTGTGGCCCCTGCCCGAATCGCGCAAGACGCCCGAGGAGACGACCGGGCCCCCGCCGATCAGGGCCGGGCGAGCCCTGACCGCCCGGCCGCTGTGGTCGGTGTGGCTGGCCACGGTCGTCTTCTCGGGGCTGGTGGCGGTCTTCATGGCCTTCATCACCGTCACCGCCGCCCGCCGGGGCATGCCGGCTCCAGCCGACGTGTGGTTCACCTACGCCGGCGGGGCGGTGGCGGTGCGGTTGTTCGGGGCCCGGCTGCCGGCCCGGCTCGGGCTGCACAACATGGTGGCCCCCGCGCTGTCGCTGTACGTCGCCGGGTGCCTGCTCGCCGCCGCCGCCGAGAGCCCCTCGGCGTTCCTGCTCGCCGGCCTCTGCGCCGGCCTGGGCCACGGCTACTGCTTCCCGGTGCTGACCGCGCAGGTGGTCGACCGGGTGCCCGAGCGCAACCGCGGATCGGGGCTGGCGGCGTTCACCGCGCAGTGGGAGCTGTCGGCGATCGCGCTGACCCCCGCCTTCGGGCTGATCGCCGATCGGTTCGACGACCGCACGATGTTCGGCTCGATCGCGCTGCTGGCGGTGCTCGGTCTGGCGGCGTGGGCCGCCGTCGAACACCGGGCCACAACCCTGACCGGGCCGCCCACGCCGCAGCCGCCGATCCGCTGACGGCTCGCCGCGGGGCTCACCTCCGCCGATCTTGACACCCGAGAACAGAGCGCCCTACAACACGGTTTGTCGCCTGCGATCGGACAGCGTCAACTTCGTTCCCGAGGAGCCTTATGTCTTTCGCGGTCATCATCCACGAGAAGGGTGGCCAGCCCCGCCGGCAGGAGTTCGCCAAGAACGAAGTGACCATCGGCCGGGTCCAGGGCAACGACATCATCCTCCCGAAGCAGAACGTGTCCAAGCGGCACAGCCGCATCGTCGTCAAGGACGGCAAGTTCATCATCGTCGACCTCAAGTCGACCAACGGGACCTACGTCAACGGCCGCAAGATCGCGTCTCCGATGGTGATCAAGGAGACCGACAAGATCTACATCGGCGACTTCATCCTGTCCGCCGAGCCGGCCGACGGCGGCGCCGCTGCGGCCCCCGCGCCGGCCCCCAAGGCCCCGCCACCGCCGCCCCGCCCCGCAGCCCCCGCGCCGGTGCC
>JAUHYW010000146.1 GCA_030426085.1 bacterium
GCGGGGGCCGGCCGTCCAGCGAGTCGGCCCCCGCCAGCGTGCCCCCGGCCACCGTCTCGGCCCGCCCCAGCCCCGACGCCTCCACCGGCGGCGCGCTCACCGGCGGCCCCTCGACGACCGCGCCCCCGCCGAGCAGCGGCGCGATCAGCCGCCGGGCCGCCGCCGCGTCCGCCGGGCGATCGGCCGGATCGCGGGCGGTCAGCGCGTCGACCACCGCCTGCACGCCCGGCGGCCCGCCCGCCAGCCGGGGCAGCGCGTCGAACAAGTGGGCCCGGGCCGCCCCGTGGAACGACGCCGCCGCCACCGCCGGAGCCCCCCCGATCAGCTCGTGCAGGATCAGCCCCACCGCGTACAGATCGGTGCGCCCGTCCACCGGCGCCTCGGCCCAGATCTCGGGCGCGATGTAGGCCGGCGTGCCCACCAGCCCCCGGGTGCTCGGCCCGGCCCCGTCGGCCACCTTGGCCACCCCGAAGTCGAGCACCCGGGCCCGCGGCGCGCCGTCCGCCGCGCGGTCGAGCATCACGTTCTCCGGCTTGAGGTCGCGGTGCACCAGCCCGGCGGCGTGGGCCTCGACCAGCAGCGCGCAGATCTGATCGACCACCGCCAGCGCCCGGGCGGGCGGCAGCGCCCCCCCGCGCAGCGCCGCCCGCAGCGTGCGCCCCTCGACCCGCTCCATCACCATGAACAGCCGCCCGTCGGCGGTCTGACCCACGTCGTGGATCGGGACCGCGTGGGGGCTGCGCAGCCGGGCGGTGATCCGGGCCTCGCGGGCGAAACGGCGCACCGCGTCGGCGTCGCCCGCCCGACCGGGGCGCAGGATCTTGACCGCCACCGGCCGGTCGAGTCGGATATCCCAGCCGGCGCGCACCTCGCCGAAGGCCCCCTCGCCGAGCCGGTCGTCGAGGCGGTACCGTCCGCCCAGGTGAGACGCATCGGGCGCTGACATGGGGCGGATGATACAACCCCCCTCGGAGGATTACGCAGTGTTGCTTCGCTGGCTGATCGTCGCCGCGCTCGCCGGGCCGCCCGCGCCGCCCTCGGTGGAGGCCGCCGAGGTGGGCCGGGCGCGGGCCGAGGCCGGGCAGGCGGCCTTCGCCGCGGGGGACTACGCCGAGGCCATCCGGCTCTTCGAAGCGGCCGACGCCATCGACCCCCGCCCCGCCTACCGCTACAGCGTCGCCATCGCCCGGGCCGAGGCCGGGGCGCTGCGCGACGCCGCCGAGGCCCTGGAAGCCCTGCCCGACTACCCCCCGGCGGCCGAGGCCCTCGCCCGGGTCGAGGCCCGCCTGCTCGCCGAGCAGCCCCCGGTGACCGTGCTCGGCGCCCCGCCCGGATCGCGGATGACCCTCGGCGGCCACCCCCTGCCCGGCCCGGTGCCGGTCGGCACCCACGAGCTGCGCGTCGAGCACCCCACGCTCTACCCCTACCGGGCCCCGGTCGAGATCATCGGCGGGGCCCCGGTCGACCTGCGCCCCCGCCTCGCCCGGCGGGCCGAGCACGGCGCGCTGCGCATCACCCTCGCCGACGGCTGGCGGGCCCGGATCGGCGGGCGCGCGTTCGAAGGCCCGGTCGAAGCCCGCCACATCGCCCGCCGGGGCCGGCACACGCTCACGGTCGACGGCCCCGGGGGCCGCGCGGAGCAGATCCTGGCGATCATCCCCGGGCGCACGCTCGCCGTCGAGGCCCCGGCCGACGTGCTCTCCCCCACCGAGACCGCCGGGTACACCGTCGCGGTCGGCGGCGGGGTCGCGCTCGCCACCGGCCTCGGGCTGCTGCTGTGGACCCAGTCGCTCGACGCCCGGGCGGCCGACCTCGTCGCCTGCGCCAGCCAGCGGGATCCGGGGCTGCCGTGCACCCTCGCCGACGCCGAGGCCGCCGAAGACCGGGCGTACGCCGCGCAGACCGCCAGCATCGTCGCGCTGGGGATCGGCGCCGCCGCGGCCGCCGCCGGGGCGCTCATCGTGGCCCTCGACGACACCCTGCCGGTGTGGATCGGCCCCGCCGGCGTCGGGGGCGAGTTCTGATGCGCGCCCCACCCCGGGCCCTGATCATCCCGCTGGCCCTCGCGCTGACCGCCTGCGCCGAGCGGCGCACCGCCGGCCTCGAGTGCCTCAGCGACCGGGACTGCGCCGCCGACCAGCGCTGCGACGTGACCCGCTCGATCTGCGCGCCGACCGCGGCCCTGTTCGCGCCCTGCCCCCTGGTGAAGCCGGACGGGCAATGGCCCCAGGTCGTGGTGCTGGCGAACGAGGCCCGCAGCCCGCGCACCGACCGGGCGCTGGAGATCACGACCCGGGCCGTCGACAGCATGGGCGACCGGGCGCCGCGCATCGCGCTGTGCACCACCGGGCGCCACGTCGAGTCGCTGCTGTCGGCCTGGCCCGCCGCGGCGCCGCCGGTGATCATCGGCCCGCTCGAAGACGCCGCGGGGGGGCCGGTCCGGCGCGTCGCGGGCGCCCTCGACGCCCTCGCCCTGCCCCTGCGGGCCACCGCCGGCGACGCCTGGGCGCTGGGCCCCGCCCCGACCGCGCTGGCCCCCATCGCGGCGGCCGGCCTCGCCGCGGTGGGCGACCCCGGCCCGATCATCATCGTGCAGCCCCCCGGCAGCCCGACCCGGGACGCCTTCGCCGACGCCTGGTGCCCCGCGCAGCCCGACTGCGCGGTCGCCGCCGAGCCGCTCACCCCCCGGGACCGCAACACCTGGTTCGACCCGAAGGGCGACCCCGAAGACAACCCGCTCTGGGGGGCCGGGCTGGTGCTCGTCGACGCCCGGGACGGCTTCACCGCGCGGCTCGTGGTCCAGGCCGCCGTCAGCCTCGAGCCGCGCCCGGCGGTGCTGGTGCTCGGGGGCTACCCCGACGGGGTCACCTACCGCCCGCTGTTGAGCGCGGGGCCCGAGGGCGAGGCCATCGACCCCGACGGCCTGTGCGCCGTGCGGGCGCTGACCACGCTGGCCCCCGGCCCGGTCGACATCCACCCGCCGGACCGGCTCACCACCCGGGAGGACGGGCAGGACGCCCGGATCCACGACGGGGTGATGCTCGCCGGCCTGCTGATGCTGGCCAACGGCGACCGGCTGCCGACCACCGCCGCCGCGCTCGCCCCCCGGCTGCGGACCCTGCTCGTCGGCGCCGGTGATCCGATCGTGCTCGACGCCGACGGGTGGGCCCGCGCCGCCGACCGGGCGGCCGCCGGCGCAGCGCTGCCCCCGCTGCGCGGCGCCGCCGCCGTCTCGATCCCCGCGCACGACACCGGCCACCCGCCGATCGTGCGGGCCTCGCTGCGCCGGCTGGGCTGGCGCCGCCCCATGGCCACGCCGATCCCCGAGGTCATCGACCGGGCCGAGGTGATCACCGACGGCGCGTTCGACCCGCAGGCGTTCACCCGGGCCTGGAGCGGAGGCGATTGCCGACCGCCGGACTGAGCCATCATCCATTTTCGGGTGGTTGCCGGACCGCAGCGGGTGTGCGACGATGCCGGGCGGGCGTCGGAGTCGTCGGCGATTCGAGTGGAATGCCGAGGCCCGGGCCGCCACAAACCAGTGGAGGGGCATACGTGAGTCTGAGCAGAGATCAGGTCCTGAGCATCCTGCGCCGTCGATACGACTACTATTCCGCCCGCGCGGTCCTCAACGAGGCCGTCGCCGAACTCGGCCTCGACGGCCAGAAGTTCAACAAACCCGAACTCCAGCAGCTCGCCGATCGCCTCACCGAATTCGCCCCCCGGCTGCTCGCCGAGTACGTCGACGCGCCCGAACCCGCGGCCGATACGGCCGACCCCGAGGCGGCGAAGGCCGCCGCCGAAGAGGCCAAGAAGAAGGCCCTCGCCGCCAAGAAGAAGGCCGACGACGAGGCCGCCAAGGCCGCCGCCGAGGCGCAGGCCCGGGCGGCCGAAGAGGCCCGGGCCAAGGCCGCCGCCGAGGCCGAGAAGAAGGCCGCCGCCGAGAAGGCCGCCGCCGAGGCGGACGCCGGGGACGACAGCGCGGACGACGGCGACGACAGCGGAGACGACAGCGGGGACGACGGGAACGACAGCGGGGACGACGGCAGCGGCGACGCCAAGAAGACCACCCGCCGCCGGCGCTCGCGCAGCAAGAAGAGCTGAACCCCACCGGGCCGCGTCGCCCGGCGCCCCGCACGGCGGCGCCCCGAACGAAGAACGCCCGCTCGGTCTCACCGGGCGGGCGTTCTGCGTTCGGGGCGCCGCTGAGCGCGGGCGGCCGGCTCAGATGAGCGGCGTCGAGCTCTCGTCGTCGCCCAGCTCGGGGATGCCGAGCGGGTCGAGGTTGTCGTCGCCGCCCTGGAGCCGCTCGAGCCGCTGCGAGATCAGCTTGCGCTTGTTCTTGAGCAGCGTCTCCTGAATCGGCTCGCGGAAGCGCACCTTGTCGGCGGCGATCTCGCGCAGGGCCGTCACGATGTTCTTGTTCTTGCTCGCCACCAGCGGCCGGGCGCCCCGATGGAGCTGCCGATAGCGCGAGGTGGCGAGGTGGACGAGGGCGAACTGATCTTCGACCAGCTCCAGGCAATCTTCGACCGTGACGCGTGCCACTGTTGGCCTCCGGTGTGCAGATACGGTGCGCGATGCGCAGGGGCGCAGGGGGCGGTTGGCTCGTGAGTCGCGTATCATGCGCGGAGACGGCCCCCGTGTCAACGGCGCGACAGCCGAGGCCATCGGCGAGCGAAAGGCGGGACCCGATGAAGCGCTTCGAATTCCGCTTCGAAGCCGTGCGCAAGCAGCGCGAGGCGATGCTCGATCTGGCCAAGGGCCGGCTCGGCGAGGTCATCGGCCGCTACACCCTCGCCGTCGAGCTGCTCGACGAGCGCCGGCAGACGCTGGCCCTGCTCGCGGCCCACACCCCGGCCCCCGGACAGCCCATCGACCCCCGGCGGGCCCTGCTGCGCCAGCGCCACCTGCACGCCCTGCGGGAAGAGATCGGGCGCCGCGAGCAGCAGCTCGAGTCGTTGCAGACGGCGGTCGACGAGGCCCGGGCCGCCGTCGCCGAGGCCCACCACGCCCACGAAGCGATCAAAGTGCTCGAGGCGCGCGACCGGGAAGCGTGGAAGCAGGAGACGCTGCGGGAAGAGCAGAGAGAGGCCGACGAGCGGTCGGCGCAGCGCTTCGGGCGGGACTGAGCGGCGGGACTGAGCGGCGGGACTGAGCGGCGGGATCGGCGCCGACGCGGCGCGACCGGCAGACCCGCGGCTCAGGTCGCCTTCGCCAGCCGCTTGCGCAGCCAGGCCACCGCCTGACTGTGGAGCTGGCTGATGCGGGACTCGGTCAGGTCGAGCACCCGCCCGACCTCCTTGAAGTTCAGCTCGTTGTAATAATAGAGCGACATCACCAGCTTGAGCCGCTCGGGCATGTCCTCGAGGGCCTTCTGCAGCTCCTCGCGCAGCTCGCGCATGAAGACGCTGCCGAAGGGATCATCCGGCCGGGCGTTGCTCAGCAGCTCGGCCGCCGACTCGGTCTGGGCCGCCGGCAGCACGCCCAGATCGTCGAGGGTCAGGAACGCGAGCTGCTCGTTCTCGGCCATCAGCCGCTCGACGTTCTTGAGCTTGAGCCCGGTCTCCTCGGCCACCTCGTCGGGGGTCGGCTTGCGGGCGTGCTCGTGCTCGAACTGCTCGATGGCCCGCTCGATCTTGTTCAGCTTGCGCCGCGCCGTGCGGGACATGAAATCGTAGGTCCGCAGCTCGTCGAGCATCGCCCCCTTGATGCGGAACTCGGCGAACGACTCGAAGCGGGTGCCCTTGCTGTCGTCGAAGCTCTCGATGGCCTGGAGCAGCCCGATCGTGCCCACCGAGATCAGATCCTCCACCTCGACCGAGGCCGGCAGGCGGTTGACCATGCGCCACGCCACCCGCTTGACGAGCGGCGCGTACTGCCGCACCAGCTCCTCCTGCCGCCGGCGGTGGGCGAGCTGAGCGGTCTTCTGATAGGCGCGGATGCCGTGCTTCATGGGGGGTGGGTCAGGCTCGAGCGGGCTGCAGCAGACGTTTCCAGAAGAATTGCATATTTCCCGACGGCGCGCTCTCTTCGACGTCGTGCATCAGGTCGCCGACCAGATCCCGGATGCACCCCGACGCCGGGCTGTCGGGGAAGCGCTCGAGCAGCAGCTTGCGCTCGATGACCGCCTTGCTGACGTTGGGGTCGGACACCACGAAGCCGGCGTACTCGATCGCCACGTCGTCGAGGTACTGATCGGCCACCGTCGTGATGTGGCGATAGACCCGCAGCGACTGCTTGCGGCTCTCGACCTGATTGACCACCAGCCGGAAGCGCTTCACCCCGTGGCTGCCCGACAGCACCTTGATGGTGGCGTAGGCGTCGGTCATCGAGGTCGGCTCGGGGGTCGAGACCACCAGCACCCGGCGGGCGGCCGCGTTGAAGCGCAGCACGTTCTGGCCGATGCCGGCCCCGGTGTCGACGAGCACCACGTCGAAGTCGGCGTCGAGCGCGTCGAGCGCGCCCATGAGCTGCATCATCAGGCCGTCTTCGAGGTGGGTCATCTCCTGCACGCCCGAGGCCGCCGGCAGCACGGTCACCCCGGGCCGGGCCTCGACGAGCAGGTCGGACAGCGCCGCCCGGCCGCCGAACAGATCGGACAGGTTCGACTCGGGCTTGAAGCCCATCATGATGTCGACGTTGGCCAGCCCCATGTCGGCGTCGATGAGCAGCACCCGCCGCCCGAGCCGCCCGAACTGCAGCGCCATGTTGCAGATGAGGCTGGTCTTGCCGACCCCGCCCTTTCCGCTGGTGATGGAGAAGATCTGCATGGCCGTCCGCGCGCCGGGGCTTCGACGGGCCTGCGGTGCGGCGCTCCACCACGGCCCGGGTCGGAGTCTAGCAGATCCCGGGGAAAGTACACCTGCTGCGCCGAACGAGAGGCCGCGTCCGGCGACTTCCCCCGGTCTCTGCTCGCAGATCCCGAAGACATCACATCTGCCGCCCCCGCGGGTCACCGGAGACGTCACGCGCCGAGGGCCACCTCCCCCCGGGCCCGGTGGGCCACGATGCGGGCGGCCACCGTCGCCGGGCGGGCCTCCTCGATGTCGTCGGGCACCATCTGCCCGTCGGTGATCCAGGCCACCGGGCGCCCCGAGCGGCGGGCGATGCCGTAGACCGCGCCCGGGGCGTCGGACTCGTCGGCCTTGGTGACGCACAGCGCGGCGTAGCCCAGCGCGGCGAAGGCGTCCACCGTCGCCAGGGCGTCCCGCTCCCGGGCGCCCTGGGCCACCGTCAGCACCAGCTCGCCGCCCCAGCCCTCGGGGAAGAACCGGGCCAGCGCCGCGACCTGATCGCCGGCCCGGGGGTTGCGCCCCGTCGTATCGACCAGGACCACGTCGTAGGCCGCCAGCGACGCCAGCGTCGGACCCAGCGCCGCCGGCGACTTGACCACCCGCAGCGGCGCCTCGAGCACCTCGGCGTAGCGGGCGAGCTGATCGACCGCCGCCATGCGGAAGGTGTCGACCGTCACCAGCGCCACCGACCGGCCCGCCAGCCGGGCCCGGGCCGCCAGCTTGGCCACCGTCGTCGTCTTGCCGACCCCGGTCGGCCCCACGAAGGCCAGCACCCGGCGCTCCTCGAAGCCCGCGCCCCCGCAGTCGATGTCGTCGGCGATGAGGGCCGGCAGCCCGGCGAACGGATCGACCGGGCGCAGGCTCCGGGGCCGCGCCCGGCGGGCCAGATCCGCGGCGTAGGCCCGCGGCACCCCGGCGTCGACCAGGTGCTCGACGACCGGATCGGGCCCCTCGGGCGCCGGCCGGGCCAGCTCGACCGCCGGAGGCGGCGTCACCTCGGCCTCCGGCCCCGCCCCGGCCGCCTTGTCCAGCATCAACCGGATGTCGGCGAGCTGCGTGCGCACCGGCGCCTGATCGGCCAGCGCCGCCGCGATCGGCTTCAGCGCCTCGGCCACCGCCGCCGCCACGTCGCGCTGGGGCGGGGCGCCGCCCAGCCCGCCGACCAGCGCCTTGAGCGCCTCGATCTCGGCCCGCAGCGCCTGCACCTCGGAGCCCGCCGCCGGCCGGGCCAGCTCGGCCGCCGCCTCGGCCGGGCTCAGGATCCGCGCCGGATCGACCGGCTGCGCCGGCGGGTGCGGCGGCTCGGGCGGCGCGTCGACCAGGTGATACGGCGGCCGATCGGGCACCCCGGGCAGCGGCGCGGGGGGGGCCATCCGGCGGGCGTGCTCGGCGGTGCGGGCCTCGATCTGCCGGGCGAGCCACGCCGCCCGCTCGGCGAACGGCTTCTCGGCCGGCGGATCCCCGCGCAGCGCGGCGAGCAGCGGGGGCAGCTCGGCCGGCTGCGTCGCCCGCGCCGTGCGGGCATAGGCCGCCGACGCCCCCCGGCGCCCGCCCATCGCCGGCGCCTCGTCCGGCGCGCTCGGCGCGCTCGGCGCGCTCGGCGGCGCGGGCTTCGGCCGCCCGACGGCGGTGATCTCGACATAGCGCCCCCGGGGGTCGCGCCCCCGGCGGGTCCCCACGATCACCGCGTCGGGGCCCAGCGCGCCCTTCAGCCCGTGCACCGCCTCCCGCATCGTGCGTCCGCGAAAGGTGTGGGTCTCGTCCTGCCTGGCCGGCTGCCGCATCGCGCGTCCTCCGTGAGCGTCAATCCGTCGACGCCGGGCGCCGACGAGCCGTCGCCGGGCACCCCCCGCGCCCCGTGCCGACGGTCCGGCGGGGGCGCGCCGGGCTTCATAGCGACGATCGTGCCAGCCCCGCCCCGGGCGTTGTGGACCGCCCGCCCGGCCCCTATCCTGACCCGAGCCACCAGGGAGCGCGCCATGACCGAGAAGCTGAGGGTCGAAGCCGACGGCCACATCCTGCGCATGGCCTTCGCCCGGCCCGAGAAGAAGAACGCGGTCGACATGACCATGCTCGTCGCCCTCGCCGAGGCCTACACCCGGCTGGACCACGATCCGGCGCTGCGCTGCGGCGTCGTCTACGGCGAGGGCCCGGTCTTCACCGCCGGCCTCGACCTCGCCGCGGTGCTGCCCCGCTTCGTCGCCGAGGGCCCGTCGGCCTACCTCGCGGACGGGCGCATCGACCCCTTCGGCCTGTACGGGCCGCCGTGCCGCAAGCCGGTCGTCGTCGCGGCCCACGGCCGGTGCTACACCGTCGGCCTCGAATTGACCCTGGCGGCCGACCTCTGCGTCGCGGCCCGGGGCACCGTCTTCGGCCAGCAGGAGGTCACCCGGGGCATCTTCCCCTTCGGCGGCGCGACCCTGCGGCTGCCAGCGGTCGTCGGCTGGCACGCCGCCATGAAGGCCATGCTCGCCGGCGACACCTTCACCGCCGAGGAGGCCGCCGCCATGGGCCTGGTCCAGACGCTGGCCGATCCGGGGGCCCACGTCGACGCGGCGCTCGCCCTCGCCGGCCGGGTCGCGGCGAACGCCCCCCTGGCGGTGCAGGCCGCGCTGAAGAACGCCCGGATGGCCCGCAGCGCGGGCTTCGAGGCCGCCCGGGACGATCTGATCGCGGCGGGCCGGGTCCTCGCGACGAGCCGCGACGCGCGGGAGGGCATGCTGTCGCTCATGGAGAAGCGCCGGGCGGTCTTCACCGGCGAGTGAGCGCGCCTGCGCCCCGGCCCGACCCGGCGTGGCGGGCGCGTCGAGGGGCCCCGCTCGGGTCCGGGGCAGCGTGAAGACCTCACCCAGGGGTCCCGACCCGGTCCGGGTCCCGCGTGAAGACCTCGCCGAGGGATCCCGACCCAGTCCGGGTCCCGCGTGAAGACCTCGCCGAGGGGTCCTGACCCAGTCCGGGTCCCGCGTGAAGACCTCGTCGAGGGGTCCTGACCCAGTCCGGGTCCCGCGTGAAGACCTCGTCGAGGGGTCCTGAC
>JAUHYW010000070.1 GCA_030426085.1 bacterium
CGCCGATCGCGCCGGAGGAGATGCGGTCGATCGGCCGCGATGTCGCCGATCCGGCCGCACAGGAGGTCATCATGACGCTCGCCGACAGGTTCCGTGAAGAGGGCCGCGAGGAAGGCCGCGAGGAAGGACGGGTCGAGGGCCGCGAGGAAGGCCGCGAGGAAGGACGGGTCGAGGGCCGCGAGGAAGGCCGCGCGGAGGGTCGGTGCGAGACCTTGGTGAAGCTGATCACCTTGAAGTTCGGAGCGCCCGACGCGGCGCTGCGCGCCCGCCTCGACGGGGCCTCGCTGGCCGAGTTGGATCGGTGGACCGGGCGCATCCTCGAAGCCGAGTCGGTCGAGGCGCTCCTGGCCTGAGATCGCATCCCGACCCGATCACACCCCGCCCCCTCACTCGGGTGGCTCGTCCCCCCGCATCGCGGGCATGAACGCCTCGGCCGCCTGCTGGTTGCGGAACTGCAAGCGCTTGTCGAGCGCCCGGCGCTCCTCGCCTTCGACGACGCCCTTGGGCATCAGCGCCATGCCGACGAAGTTGCGGTGGCGGGTCTCGCCCTCGGCGTCGCGGGTGCGGGTGCCCCAGACCGAGACGTTCTTTCCGTCGTCGGCGTAGGGGGCCATCGCGTCGCTCTCGAGGAGCTGCTCGTGGCCTTTCTCCTGGTCGCTCTCCAGCTCCGCATAGACGACGCACGGGAACTCACCGCAGTCGATGCTGACGACCTCGCCGGCCACACCGGACTGCTCGAACGCCGCCTGCACCCGGGTGCGCAGGGCGTCTTCGCCGAATCGGTCGGGCAGGTCGGCGGGGAAGGGCATCGGGGCGCCCTCGCTCTCGATGCGCATGGCCTGTTCGGCGGCGAGGGCCCGTTCGACGCGCTCGAGCTCGGCCCGGGTGTCGGTGAGCAGGGCTTGCAGCTCTTCCACTTGCTGCGGGGCGAGGCGGTCGCCGGGGGCCGAAGGCGCGGGCGCGGGCGCAGCCGGCGGGGTCGGCGGCGTGGGGGGGGTCGGGGCGACGGCGTAGATGCGCCGATCGTCGTCGGCCCGGATCGGGGCCGCCTCGGGTATGGCCCGGCCGCGCTCGCCGGGCTTCAGGTCGACGGTGCCGTGCTCGTTGTGGACCCGCACGGCGCCTTCGTAGACGGCGATGGTGGCGGCGACGCCGACGAGGGCGCCGACGGCGGCCGACTTGAGGGTGGGGGACATGGGCTCGACCTCTACGGTGAAGCAGGTGCCGGTCACGGCGACGTCGCCGGCCGGGGTGTGCACGGTGAGCGGGCCGTCGTCGACCCGGTAGAAGACGCGGCCCCGGGTTTGTTTCACCGTCAGGCCGCCGTCGGTGAGGGCCCACTCGATGCGGGCGCCGGGGTCGGCGACAGCCACCGCCCGGTCGCTGAGGGCGGCGGTGGTGACGCGCTCGGCTTCGACGACGCCCGCCCGCGGGCCGGCGGGCCGGACCCAGAGGAGCGCGGCAGCGGCGAGCGCGGCGACGGTGAGCGCGATGGCGATGGGCCGCCGGCGCCGCCCGGGTGGGGGGTCGGTGGGGGCATGATCGGCGGCCCGGCGGGCGAGGACCCGGTCGGCGAAGTCGGCCGGCGGGCGGGCGACGGGCTGCATGCGGTAGAGCGCGTCGAGGTCGGCGTCGCTCAGGCCGTCGGGGCCGGGCAGTACGTCCCGGGTCGTCTCGGGCGGGTCGCTTCGGCGGCTCATCGGCGTCCTCCTCGGGCGATGTCGCCCAGCGCGGCCCGGAGCTGGCGCCGGGCCCGCGAGAGGCGCGAGCGCACGGTGCCGATGGGGATGTCGAGAGCGTCGGCGATCTCGCCGTACTCCAGCTCGTGGCCCGCCCGCAGCACGAAGACCGCCTGCCAGTCGGGGGGCAGCGCGGCGATGGCCTGCTCGAGCCCGGCGCCGATGGGGGCCCGGTCGGCGGCGGGGCCCCCGGCGAGCGCGGCGGTCGGGGCGTCGTCGAGCGGGGTCGCCGGGCGCCGCTTGCGCAGGCGGTCGATGCACAGGCGGGTGGAGATGGTCAGGATCCAGGTCGACAGCCGGGCCCGGCCGTCGGCCCGGTAGCGGCCGAGGTGGGCGAAGACCCGCAAGAAGGTCTCCTGCGCGATGTCTTCGACGGCGGCGTCGAGGCCGTGGGGCCGCAGCATGCGGCCGATGAGAGCGAAGACCCGCCGCTCGTAGCACCGCACCAGCGCCCGGCACGCCCGGCGGTCGCCGCGCACCGCCCGGGTGCGGGTGTGGTCGTCGAGCTCGGTCGGCGCCGAGGCGGGCGGGGGGCCGGTCATGCGGGTCGATGCGAACACGTCGGGTTTCACGGAGCGGGGCGCCGTCGGGTTCCCGACGGCCGGAGAAAATCGAAGGGCGGGTGGGCGCACCGGGATGGGGCAGGGGTGTAGGGGCCCGTCATCGTTCGGGTTTTTGCGGGCACTGCCCGCGGTCTCCGGGCGCGCGGCTGTCGGTTGCTCGCCACAGAACGGGCTGTTAGGTTGCGGGGCCGGCTCCCGATTGGGGGGGTCGATGGCCCGAGGCGGACGTGGTCTACGAGACCTCCAGCGGCATCATCCCCTTCCGGCGGCGCGGCGGCCGCGTCGAGTTCCTGCTGTTGCACAGCGCGCTGGTGCGTAACCCCGACGCCGCCTGGGAGTTCCCCAAGGGCCGGGTCGAGGCGGGGGAGTCGGAGCAGGAGGCGGCGCTGCGCGAGCTGGGCGAGGAGGCGGGCATCACCCCGCTGACGGTGCTCCCCGATTTTCGCGATCGGGTGCACTACGCCTACCGCCGCGGGGGGCGGGAGGTCGACAAGACGGTGACCTTCTTCCTGGGTGAGATCGATCCGGCGGCGGCGCTGCCGAGCGACGCGCCGACCCGGGAGCACGGGCGGCATCCCGAGGAAGGCATCTGGTACGTGTGGCTCACGGAGCGGGAGGCCCTCGGGCGGCTCTTCCACCCCGGGATGCGCAAGCTGCTGCGACGGGCGGCGTTTTTTCTCTACGAGCACGATCGGATTCGACGCGGTCAGCCCGGCTGAGGCCCCGGTGGGGCCCGGACGATCAGCCGGCGAAGACCGCGTCGAGGGAGGGGGCGTCGAGCACCCGCACGCCCCACGCGTCGAGCGCGTCGGGGGCGGCCTCGGCGACCCGGCGCCGCACGGCGGGCGAGACGCTGTCGGTGAATCGGGTCTCGAGCTGGTAGAGCAGGAGGTCGCGCTGGCCCTGGATGTAGCCCTGGGCGAGCCAGCCGGCTTGTTCGTAGGCTTCCGCGAGCGCTGAGGACATGAGCATCTCCTCCGGACGTTTGCACGAGCCCGTCGACTATAGCCGAATGGCGGGTTCGTGTCGGGGGACTTCCGCATGATCCCGATGTCGGCGTGTGGTTTCCAGCGGAATGGGCGGCCCCGGCTCCAGGCTCACGGATCGCCGGGGCAGGCCCGGATCTCCCAGCCGCAGCGGTTGTCGGCGCCGCGCAGGCAGCGGCCGGTGGGGCCGCCGACGCTGCCGTCGTCGCACTGCACGTTGGGCAGGCCCGGCTGGGGGCCGCACTCTTCGGCGGGGCACTCGTCTTCTCCGCCGCCGCCGTCGCACGGGCCCTCGGCGGCGACGTCGGTCCGGGCGACGTGGGCCAGGCACGGGCTGTCGTAGGTCTGCCCGTCGCAGCCGCACACCGGCTGGAAGGCGCCCCCGCAGCCGTCGGGCCGGGGGCGGCAGGTGCCGGTGGCGTCGGCGAAGTCGCAGCCGAGGCGGTCGAAGTCGCAGAAGTGATCGGGGGCGCAGGTGTCGCCGAGGCGGGCTCCGCAGGCGACCGGCTCGGGGGCGTCGGGGCAGTCCCGGATCTCCCAGCCGCACTGGTCGTCTTCGCCGCGCAGGCAGCGGCCGGTGGGGCCGCCGACGCTGCCGTCTTCGCAGCGGTAGTTGGGCAGGCCCGGCTGGGGGCCGCACTCGTCTGGGGTGCAGCCGGCGACCTCGCACTCGCCCTCGCGCTGCACGTCGACCCCGGCCCGCTCGGCCTCGCAGCGGTTGGGGTACGTCTGGTCGTCGCAGCCGCAGACGGGCAGCAGCACGTCGTCGCAGCCGTCGGGCCGGGGGCGGCAGATACCCTGGGCGTCGGGGGCCCGGCACGGGCCGTCGTAGTCGCACCACGCGTCGTCGGCGCAGGTGTCGTCGGCCATGCCGCCGCACACCGCGGGGCACGGGTTGGGGTGGTCGACCTCGACCATCGCGCAGGCGGCGAGGCAGGCGTTGTCGTAGGTGACGCCGTCGACCCCGCACACCGGCTCGATCAGCGCCGGACAGTCGCAGCCCGTGTCACACATGCCCTCGGCGGCCACGTCGACCCCGGCGGCGTTGGCCTCGCAGGCGTTGCCGTAGCTCACCCCGTCGCAGCCGCAGACCGGCTCGATCACCTCGGGGCAGGCGTCGGGGCGCGGGCGGCACTGCCCGCCGCCGTCGTCCTCGCCGCAGCCCTCGGCGAAGTCGCAGTACGCCTCGGCGGCGCACGCCTCGAGGCCCCGGCTGCCGCACGGCTGGTCTTCGCAGCGCCCGGGGCGGTCGATGGCGACCCCGGCGCAGCCGGCGAGGCACGGGTTGTCGTAGGTCACGCCGTCGGCGCCGCAGACCGGGTCGGCGAGCGCGTCGCATTCGCAGGGTTCGGGGCAGGCGCCCTCGGCGTCGACCACCACCCCGGCGCATCCGGCCCGGCAGGCGTTGTCGTAGGTGATCCCGTCGACCCCGCAGACCGGGGCCACGATGGCCGGGCAGTCGCAGGCGGGCGGGGGCACGCAGCGGCCAGCGTCGCAGATCTCGCCGGCGTCGCAGTCGGCGTCGACGATGCACTCGATGGCGCTGCCGTCGAGCGCCGCGTCGGCCGCCCCGTCGGCTTCGGCGGGGCTCTCGGTCTCGCAGGCGAGCAGCGCGATCAAGGCGAGCAGCGCGAGCAGGTGCAGCAGGGGGAGGGGGCGCGGCATCGGTGGGCCTCCGGGCGGTGAGCGGTTGGCGGTTCGGTGGCCGCAGTGTGGCCTCGGGGCCCGGTGCGATGCCAGCGCGCGGTCGATGTCGGTCGGCTTGCCACCGATGACGGGCCCGTGCCATCTTGTAAGTAATGTTGGAAGTCCCTCCCCGTGTTGCATTCGCTCACCCGGCCCTGCTGGCCCTCGTCGGGCTGCTGGCCTGGGGCACGGCGGCGGCCGAGCGCCACCGGGCGGTCGAGGCCCGGACCGAGGGGTTGATCGGCGCGGTGGAGTATCTGCGGGGGCTGCCCCCCGAGCAGCGGGCGGCGCGGGTCGAGGCGCTGGTCGAGCGGGCGATCGATCTGGAGGCGTGGCTCGGCGACGCGGTGCCCGATGTCGACGGGCTGGCGCCGGCCGATCGGGCGCTGATCTTCGACCGGGCCCTGGCCCTGCTGGTGAGCCGGGCGGTGGAGCGGGCCGGGGGGCCGATCGACTTTCGTATCGAGCTGGAGAAGGCCCGCCACGATCACCAGGGGCCGGCGGTGGACTGTCTGATCCACACCGAGGCGGCGATCTACGAGATCAGCCTGCGCTGGTCCCGGGGGCCCGATCCCCGGCTGCGGGACGTGATGGTCGAGGGGGTCAGCATCGGGGCCGCCGATCGGCGGCGGGTGCGGGCCGCCTGGGATCGCGGCGGGCTGCCCGAGACGCTGGCCGCGCTGGATCGGGCCATCGGCCGGGTGCGCCGGATCAGCGGGCCCCCAGCAGTCGCCACGCGGACCACGCCGGCCGCCCCTCCGCCCGCAGCGATCCCGCCACCGCCCGCAGGGCGCCCGCCGGGTCTGTGAGGCCGCCGGCGGCGTAGAACCGCTCGGTGAAGACGCGGGCCTCGGCGTCGGGCACCGGGCGGTCGGTGGCGATGACCGAGCGGGCGCCGGCCGCCAGGAACGCCTCGGGCAGCCCCAGCACGTCGTCCCGCAGCAGCAGCGCCTCGGGCCCGGTCTCGCAGCCGTTGAGCACCACCCGGCCCCCGGTCATGCGCAGCCCCAGGATGTCGACCACGTCGAAGCGCCGGCCGTGGGCGAGGCGCAGGTGCGCGTCCCACGGGCGGGCCTGGCGCAGCACGCCGTGCCCCGAGAAGTGCAGCAGGCGGGCGTCGGGCAGAGCCTCGGCGAGGGCGTCGGCCGTGGCGGCCGGGCCCACGCGCAGGCGGGCGTCGGGCAGGGTCTCGGCGAGCGCCCGGCCGGCGGCGCGGGCGTGCGGCAGGTCGAGGCCAGGGTCGGCGACGATGAGCGGGGGGCCGCTCGCGGTGGGCGGCGGGCGCAGCAGCAGGCCGGCGTGGGGCAGCCAGGAGACGGTGTGGGTCACGAGCAGCGGGGACGCGTCGGCCCGGGCCTCGGTGGCCAGGGCGAAGCCGTGGGGGTGTCCGCCGGTGACGAGGTAGAGGTGCCGGGGGCCGCCGGGTGCGGTGAGCGCGGCGCGCCAGGGGGCGAGGGGGTCGTCGGTGATCGTCGCGGTCGAGAGGCCCGCGGCGGTGACCCGCTGGGCGTACCATCGGTCGTCGACCCGCAGCAGCGCGACGAGCCACGCGTCGGGGGGCAGGCGGGCGGCGATCGCGTCGCCGTCGGCGCCGTCCGGTCCGGCGTCGAGCGGCGCGGCGCGGTCGAGCAGGGCCATCGCCGCTTCGAAGGCGCCCCGGCGCTCGGATTCGGCTGCGGCGACGTCCACCTGCCACGCGGCGCGGGCGGCGCCGGCGACCAGATCGGACCGTCGGCGCAGCTCGGCGAGGCGATCCCGCGCGGCGGCCAGCGCGCCGGCCCGGGCCAGCCACGCCGCGCGGTCGGGGCCGGTGAGCCGCTGCACGCGCAGGCGGGTCCGGGCCGCGCGCAGAATCCGGGCCCGATCGCGATCGGCGATCCCGAACGCGGCCGAGGGATCACCCCGCTCGAGCGCCAGCCGGAAGGCGTCGCCCACCAGCGCCCGGCGGGCGGCGAAGTAGGCGCCGCGGGGCCCGAGCAGGCCGGCGCGGGCGCCCTGGCGGGCCATGGTCGTCAACGCCCGACCGAAGAGCGCCGCCGCGGCCTCCGGATCGTGCCCGCGCACCGCCTGCCCCTGTCCGTGCAGCGCCCGCCACGCGACGTCGCCGCCGTCGGGGCCCAGCTCGATCCGGGCCCGGGCGTCGACCGCGGCGAACCGCTCGGCGGCCTCGGGTCGTCGCTCGGCGAGGGCGAGGCGGGCGTCGAGCATCGCCGCGGCGAGGGTGTGGGTCCGCTCGACGCCGTGGGCCCGGGCGCGGTTCAGGTGGCCCCCGGCCGCGCGGCGGTCGCCCCGCTCGAAGGCGGCGTGGGCCAGGTTCAGCTCGATGTTGGCCCGCCGCGCCGGCTGTTCGGCGCCGGCCAGCGCCGTCTCGAAGGCCCGGCGGGCGACGTACGGGCGCCCGGCGCCGAGGGCCAGCCAGCCACGGTTGACCTCGAAGCGCGAGCGATCGAGCGGCGAGGCGTCGGTCAGAGCAGGGTGTAGATCCTCCAGCGTCACGAGCCCCTCGGCGTGGCGCCCGAGCGCGCCCAGCGCCAGGGCCCGGCTCTCGAGCACCAGCCGGCGGATGCGGTCGAGGCCCAGCCGCTCGGCGAGCCGGAGCGCTCGATCGAAGCGGGCGTCGGCCGCCCGCCAGTCCCCGGTCTCGAGCGCGAGCACCCCCCGCATGTGGGCGATGCTGGCCTGATTCAGCGGGTCGTCGGCCGCCTCGGCGATGGCTTCGGCGCGGGCGGTGAGGCGGTCCATGGCGACGAAGTCCCGCTGGGTGAGGGCGACCCAGCCGGCGGCGTTGAGGCGGCGGGCCTGCTCGGTGGGGATCGCCCGGGCGGCGGCGACGCGGGCGCCGTCGATCCAGGCGGCGCGGGCGGCGGGCAGGTCGCCGGCGAGGGTGGCGACGCGGGCGGCCTCGACGGGCAGCCACAGCGCTTGCTCGGGGGTCGGATCGGTCACGGCGGCGAGGGCCCGGCGGGCGGCGTCGACGTCGCCCGCGCGCCGGGCTGCGGCGATCGGGGCGAGGCCGGGCAGGGCCTCGGGTGGGGTGCGCCATCGGATGGATCGATCGAGCAGGGTCGTATCGCCCGCGCGCACGACGAGCCGCGCGTCGCCCGGCGCGGGGGCGGTCTCGGGCGGCGCGGCTTCGAGGCGCAGGCCGCCGTCGATGGGGTGCGCGGCGTGGGGCAGGCGGTGGGCTTCGCCGGTGTGATCGACGATCGCCAGATCGAGGGCCGGCGCGGGCCCGGTCGTCAGCAGCAGCGGGCGGCGCTCGCGGTCGAACCGGGGGATCGGTGGATCGCCCTCGATCAGCCGGGCGCCGCGCAGGTCGAACTCAGGGGGCGGGGGCGGCTCGATCGGCGGGTCGTCGCACCCCTGGCAGCCGGGCAGCGCGGCGCAGAAGAGCCCGAGCGATCCGATGACCAGCGCGCCGAGCCAGCGGGGCATCAGCCGTCCAGCAGTCGGATCAGGGCCGGGCGGTCGGCGGCGGGCAGCGCGTCGGCGAGGGTGTGGCGGTCGAGCACCGCCAGGAAGGCGTCCCGGGCGGCGGCCAGCGGCGCGACGAGGCCGCAGGCGGGCACGATGGGGCAGGTGTTGCGGGCCCGGTCGAAGCACTCGACGATGAACAGGTCGGGCTCGACGCTGCGGACGACCGCCCCGATGGTGATCGCGTCGGGCGCGCGGGCCAGGGTCAGGCCGCCGCCGCGGCCCCGCTTGAGGTCGAGCCAGCCGGCCCGCCCGAGCAGGTTGACGACCTTGCCCAGGTGGTGCAGCGAGATGTCGTAGGCCCGGGAGATCTCTTCGGTGGAGATCCGCCGGCCGGGGTGGGCCGCCGCGTAGAGCAGCACCCGAAGGGCGTAGTCGGTCGACTTGGTCAGGCGCATGGCGCTCCGGGGCGCGCTACCGGTTCAGGACGTCGTCGCGCAGCCCGCCGGCCTTCTCCATGACCGCCGAGACCAGCTCGGCGGGCACGCCCAGCTCGGTCAGCGTCGCCTCGAGGTGCATGGCGACGTGGTCGAAGTGGGAGTCGTCGAGCCCCTGCTTCTCGACGAGCTTGCGGTGCGCCGCGCGCATCGAGCGACCGGTATAGCGGTTCGGGCCGCCGGTGACCATGGTCAGGAACCGCTTCTGCTTCTTCAGCTGGCGGTCCATGTCGATCTGATCGAAGAAGCGCGCGATGTGCGCATCGGCCAGCACCTTCTCGTAGAACAGCTTCACCGCGGCGTCCATCGCCGGCTCGCCGCCGATCTGCGCGTAGACGCTCTTGTCGGGGTCCCCCATGGCTTCGTCCTCCGTGCCATCAATAAGGCGAGTTGAATATGCGTCTTATGCCGGAGGGGGTCAACCTGAAAGTGGTATCCGAGATGCGCTTTTTCGGGGCCCCGCGCCCGCCGCCGCCGCTCGACTTCTCCGGCGGTGAGCCCTATCATCCGCCGGCCACGAAGGGTCGGTGCCCGGCATCGATCGGGAGGGGTCGGTGGCCGCTGCGGCATCCAACCTGATCGGACAGGTCCTCGACGGGCGCTACGCCGTGACCGCCGAGATCGGCCGTGGGGGGCACGGCATCGTCTACCGGGCGGTGCACCTCCAGCTCCAGCGGGACGTGGCGATCAAGGTGGTGACGACCCCCGGCGAGGGGCTCGACCGGCGCTTCCGGCGCGAGGCGCAGGTGCAGGCCCGGCTGCGGCACCCGGCGGTGGTCAAGCTGCTCGACTTCGGGGTCGATCTCGCTGGCCGGCTGTACATGGTGCAGGAGTTCGTCGAGGGCGACTCGCTCACGGCGCGGCTCAAGCGCGGGCGCCCGCCGGTGGACGACGCGGTGCTGATCGTGGGCGACGTGCTCGACGCGCTCGCCGAGGCCCACGCGCTCGGCGTCGTGCACCGGGACGTCAAGCCCTCGAACATCATGGTGGTCGACGGCCCCCGGCGGCTCGAGGGGCGGCTGCTCGACTTCGGGGTGGCCAAGCTGCTCGACCAGGCGGGGCACACCCGGTTGACCCGGGCCGGCGCGCTGGTCGGGACCCCGGCCTACATGTCGCCCGAGCAGGTGGCCCTCGAGCCGCTGAGCCCGGCGAGCGATGTCTACAGCGTGGGGGTCGTGCTCTACGAGGCGTTGGCCGGGCAGCGGCCGTACATCGGATCGGTCAACGAGGTGCTCGGGGCCCACCTGAACCAGACCCCGCCGCCGCTGCCCGAGCACGTGCCGCCGGGGCTGGCCCGGGTGGCGCTGACCGCCCTGGCCCGCCAGCCGGGGGATCGCTTCGCGAGCGCCGAGCGGATGTGCGAGGCGCTGTGGGACGCGCACCGCGCCGGCGGCGTGCGCCGGCCGCGCAGCTCGGGCGAGCTGCCCCGGCTGCCCACCCGCGACGGCTCGGCCCCGCCGGCGGTCCCCCGCGAGACCCGGGTGTTGGAGGTGACCCCGCCGCCCACGCCTCGGGTGGGCGCCACGCTCTTCGACGCGGGCGGTGATCCCACCGCCGTGGTGACCACGCCCCGGCCGGCGGGGCGGCGGCCGTCCATCCCACCCCCATCGGAGGCGACCGAGACGCTGCCCCCCGCGCCCCCCCGGCCGGGGCGATCCGGGGCCCGGCTCGCCCCGGTGGTCGGGCTGGCGCTGCTGCTCGCCGCGCTGACCGCCGGCGTGACGCTGTGGGTCGCCGGGCCCGCCGCGCCGATCGACGGGTCTCCGCCGGCCGAGCTGCGGATCGACCCGGCGGCGGAGAACGCCCCGCTCAACACCCGGCCTGCGGTGCGCACGGTGGAGCTGCTGCCGATGCCCGACGGCGGCGCGGCGGACGTCCGGGTCATGGAGGTCGTGGCCGTCGGCGCGGCGCCCGAGCCGGACGCCGGCCCCGACGCGACCCGGGCCGCGCGGCCCGCCCCGACCGACCGCCGGACCCGCCGCGCCCGCCGGGCGCCGCCGACGGTCCGCCCCGAGCGCCGGGCGCCCGATCCGGCGTCCCCCCAGCCGGAGTCCACGCCCGAAGAGTCGCCCGCCCCCCCGCCGGATGCCGCCGCGGCCCCCGACGCCGCGCGGCCCGCGGTCGACCCGGTCGATCTGCTCGAGCGCCGGATCGACGCCGCCTTCGCCGCTTGCCGCTGCGACGACGTCCTGGCTCAGCTCGATCGGCTCGCCCGCCTCGACCCGGCCAGCGCCCGCCAGCGCCGCAGCCGCCACCGCCGCGAGTGCCGGCTGGCGTTGCCCGGCAACTGCGTCACCCGGGGCGCCCGCCCCTGACGGGCCCCGCCCTCCCGCCATCGACGCCGCCCCCGACCCCCGCCCTTGCCCCGGTGGGACGTTTCATGCTGTCATCCGCCGCTATTTCGACCCGGCAGGAGTTTGCCGCCGGGTCGCGCCCCCACCCATGGAGGATCGCATGATCGCCCGTCTCGCCCGCGCGCTGCTCGCCGCCGGGTGTCTCGTCGGCAGCGCCTCGGCCCTCGCCGCGCCCCCCGGGCCGAGCGACGCCGCCGCGGCCCTCGACCGGCTGCGCGTCGACCACCCGGCGCTGAAGGCCACCCACCGCCCCGGATCGCCGGTGCCCACCGTGCTCAGCGGCCTCGCCGTGCCCACCGAAGGGGCCGACGCCGCGGCCCGGGTCGAGGGCTTCCTCGCCGGGCACCGGGCTCTCTTCGCCGGCGCCGAGCTGCGGGTCGACACCGTGCGCCCCCGCCCGGCGCGCACGCTGGTCGCGCTGACCCAGACCCACGACGGGCTGCCGGTGCTCGATCGGGGCGCCTCGGTCACGCTCGACGCCGACGGGCGGGTCGTGCGCGTCAGCGGGCACGTCCGCCCGCTGACCCACGTCGACCGGGCCACCATCGACCCCGAGGCGGCCCGGGCGCTGGCCGTCCGCCACATCACCGGCGCGAGCATGGCCGAGCCGCTGCCGCAGATCGCGCTGCGCGTCGACCGGGGCGTCGTCGCCGTCGGCAGCCGGGGGACAGAGGTCTACGAGGTGCACGTCAGCCGGCGCCCGCTGGCCGAGCACCTCATCGTGCGGATCGACGCCCACGCCGGCCGCGTGCTCGGCGTGCGCAACGGGATGGTGCACTGATGCGGACCGTGAACCCGACCCTGATCGCGCTGCTGCTCGCGCCGCTCGCCGCCGCGTTCGTCGGCTGCGACGACGCCGACAGCGGCGAAGACCCCATCGTCATCACCGACATGACTCCCGCGCCCGAGCCGGACATGGCGCCCGAGCCCGAGCCCGACGCGGCGCCCGAGCCGGACATGGCGCCCGAGCCCGACATGGCGCCGCCGCCGATCCCCGACGGGGGGCCGGTCATCGACGACCCCCTGGCGCTGGTCTACGAGAACGACCCGGTCACCGACGAGGGCGAGCTGTCCGAGGTGACGCTGTACCCCATCGCGACCGACAACGGCGCGCTCACCAGCGAGTGGGTCGAGGTCTTCAACTGCCTCAACGAAGACGGGGGCATCACCGCGATGCCGTTCGGCCCGGGCATCACCATGCAGCTCTGCCACGAGGTGCAGGTCGCCCGCCCGGGGCCCGACGGGCACTACACCCACATCCTGCCGGCGGATGACACCGATCCCAATGACTCCTTCGCCGAAGTCATGATGTACCACCACGTCAACCGGGTGCACGACTACTTCAAGGAGACCTTCGGCTTCACCGATCTGGACTTCCCGCTGCCGGCCCTGGTCAACGTGCAGTTCAAGATCGACCCCCCGCTGCCCATCCCCGGCTTCATGCCCGGCCCCGATGGCTGGATCCCGTTCGACAACGCGGCGTTCTTCCCCAAAGAGAGTTGGGATGTGCTCGCCGGTCAGGTCGGCCTGCCCGGGCGGGACAGCGACAGCATCATCTTCTTCCAGGGGCAGTACGACTTCGCCTACGACGGGCGGGTCATCTACCACGAGTACACCCACGCGGTGGTCGGCACCGGCCGGCTCCAGGCGTCGGTGGTGCCCGACGAGTACGGGGTGAGCAACTCGTCGCTGTCGATGAACGAGGGCCTGGCCGACTACTTCGCCGCCAGCCTGTCGGGCGACCCGGTCATCGGGGCCTACGTGGGCGGCATCCTGGGGCTGGGCGGGCTGCGCAACCTCGCCGAGCCGCGCCGCTGCCCCGAAGACACCGTCGACGAGATCCACGCTCACGGGCTGCTCATCGGGGCGACGATGTGGTCGGTGCGCGAGGCGCTGGGGGCCGAGGTCGCCGACGGCATCGCCTTCCGCGCGCTGGAGCAGTTCACCCCCCAGACCACCCACGTCGAGGCCGCCGCGCTGATGCTCGCCGAGGCCGACGCGCTCGGGGGCGACATTCCCGATCGGGTGCGGGCGATCTTCACCGACCATGGCTTCGGCGCGTGTGAGCGCTCGGCGCCGCTCGAGAGCTGGACCGCCATGGGCAGCCGCGACCGGCTGCCGCACCTCGTCGAGGGCCTCGACAGCGTGGGCTTCAATGGCTACGACGAGATCGGGGTGCCGGCCTACAAGCAGCTCCACATCCCGGGGGACGCGGTGGGCGAGGCGCAGGCGGTGCGGGTGCGCTGGAAGGTCGAGACCAGCCCGTTCGCCTTCGGTGGGGGCGGCCCCCTGCGGCTGGACATGGCGGTGCGGGCCGGCGAGCCCATCCGCTTCGACTACGACGCCGACATCGGGGTCACCTACGACTTCGCCTTCGCGCCGGCCGACGAGGACGGCGATCAGGCGGTGGTCTTCGCCGGTGACTGCCTGCCGGCGCCGGGTGAGAAGCTGCACACGCTGTGGCTCAACCGGGGCAACGACCAGCTCGCGGTGACCGCCATCGAGGTCGAGTACCTCGACGCGGTGCCGGACGACGAGCCGGTCCAGACCTGCGCCCCGGAGCCGCCCGATCCCGAGCCCGAGCCGCAGCCGGATCCCGAGCCGCAGCCGGACCCCGAGCCGCAGCCGGACCCTGAGCCGCAGCCGGACCCTGAGCCGGACCCCGAGCCCGAGCCGCAGCCCGAGCCCGAGCCGCCCCCGCCCGGCGGCTGATCCCATCCGGCAGTGAACGGATGGCATGGGTTCCGATGACGCATGCCATCCGGCGCCACCCACCTGCGGCGCTCGTCGAGAGCATCCCGAGCTCTCGGTCATTCGCCCGCGAGCCTTCAGGGATCGGCCGGCCCCTGCCCCCGAGAGCGCAGCCACGCGCGCACACCGGGGAAGATCCGCTCCCAGATCTGCCCCCGGAACAGCGCGTCACCGCGCTCGAAACGGGCCTGGGCCTCGACCAGCCCGGCCACCGCCCGGCCGGTGGTCGACGGCGTCTCCGGCCCGACCCCCGCCCGGGCCGCCTGGGTCCGGGCGGCCTCCACCTCGGCCCCCGCGTCGTGCCCTTCGGCGAGCAGGTGATGCCCCCGCTCGCAGGCCAGGACCGCGTGGCAGGTGGCGTAATCCACCTCGGCGAAGATGGCCGCGGCCCGCGCCAGATCGTCGTGCCCGGGGGCCGGTGCGGGGCCGATGTGGCGCTGGAGCGTCGCCCGACCCACCAGCGCCCAGCCGAGCTGGGTCGCCATCTGGGCCGCAGCCAGCCCGACGATGCTGGCGTCGAGCTCGGCGAGCGCCTCGTCCAGCGCGCCCGCCCGGTGCAGGAGCTGCGCCCGGTGCATGCGGATGCCCAGCGCCATCGACGGCCGGGCGACCTGCCGGGCGAGGTCCCAGGCCCGGTTCACCAGGGTCAGGGCCTCGGCGTGGCGCTGGCGGGTGTCGGCGACGATGGCCATGTTGTTGAGCGTGCGGGCCATGCCCTCGTCGTCGGCCAGATCGGCTTGTAGCGCCAGCGCCTGCCTCTGCAGCGCCTCGGCCCGCTCGAAGTCGCCCCGGTGCACGTAGACCGTGGCCAGCCGGGTGCAGGCGGTGGCCTGCCCCGGCGCGTCGTCCAGCTCGGCGAAGAGCGCGATGGCCCGGTGCAGCGCCGACTCGGCCTCGGCGATCCGGTCGACGAACACCAGGCACAGGCCCAGCGCCGACCGGGCGGCGGCCTCGAGATCCCGGGCGCCGAGGGCCTCGGCGGCCTCGGCGGCCCCGGCGTGGATCGCGGTCGCCTCCCGGAAGCGCCCGGCGGCGCTGAGGCAGCGGGCGGCGGCGACCCGGGCCTCGACCGCCGCCCGCCCGGTCGCCCGCGCCGCGGCCTCGGTGAAGCACTCGGCGGCGTCGTCCACCGCGCCCCCGGCCTCGGCCCGCCGCCCGGCCTCTGCCAGCGCCGCGCCGGCCGCCGCCCGCTCGCCGGCCCCGTCGAGGTGGAAGGCCAGCGCCCGGGCGTCGGCGTAGGCGTCGCTCGACGGGCGGGCCTCGAGGTCGGCGCCGGCGGCGGCGTGCAGGGCCCGGCGGCGGCTCGGATCGACGGCGTCCCGGGTGACCTGCCACAGCCGATCGTGGGCGAAGCTCAGCCCGCTCTCGTCCCGGGCGCACACCGATCGGCGGACCACCTCGTCCAGCGCGCCGGCCGTCGGGCGGGCGCCGAGCAGCGCGCCGAGGCGGTCCAGCGGCGCGTGTCGGCCGAGCACCGCCAGGGCCTCGATCAGCGCCCGTCCCGGCGGCGACAAGCGGTCGAGGCGGGTCCGGATGACCGCCTCGACCGGCGCCGGCAGCGAGAGCGTCGAGCGCGGCCCCGAGAAGCGCCAGCCGTCGTCGGTGGCCCGCAGGCGGCCGGCGGCGATCATGGCTCGCAGGCACTCGGCGACGAAGAACGGGTTGCCCCCCGCCCGCCGGCCCACGTCGGCCACCAGCGCCGCGTCGGGCGCGGGATCGCCCAGCAGATCACCGACCAGCGCCCCGGCGTCGGCCGGGGTCAGCGGCCCCAGTCGGATCCACTCGACCGTCGGCTGGCCATACAGCCGCCGGGCGACGTCGGCCGGCACGTCCGAGCGGGCGGTCAGCACGATCAGCGCCCCGCCGGGCGCCTCGGCCAGCCGGGTCAGCGCGAGCGTCGTCAGCCGCCCGGCCCACTGCACGTCGTCGACCACCAGCAGCAGCGGGCGGTCGGCGGCCAGCGCGGCGACGAGGTGGCTCACCGCGGCGGTGACCCGGGCCGCGCCCGGCGCCGGCAGCCCGCCCACCTGGCCGGGCAGGGCGGCGACGGCCGGCACGAACGGGCTCAGCGCCGGGCCGTGGGTGCCGAAGATCGCCAGGGTGCGGGCGGCGTCGCCCCGGCAGCGATCCACCGCCGCCCGGATCAGCTCTTCGAGGCCCTGCACCAGCCCGCCGCCCACCGCCCGGCACTCGTCGACCACCGCCCGGAAGCCGACCGCCCGGCGCACGGCCTCCAGCGCGAGGCGGGTCTTGCCGATGCCGCTCGGCCCGTCGAGCACCAGCACCCCGCCCTCGCCCCGGCGGGCCCGGCGGATGGCGATCTCGAGGCGCTCGATCTCGGCGTCCCGCCCGACCGAGGGCGCCCGGTGCAGGGGGGTGCCGTCGGCGTCGATCGTGGGCGGCTCGAGGCCGGCCAGCGCGGCCAGCCGGCGGGCGGCGGTGGCCCCGTCCCGGGGGCGGTCGGCGGGGTCGTCGGCGCACAGCGCGGCGGCGAGCGCGATCAGCGGGGGCGTGCCCTCGCCGGTCTCGTCCAGCCAGCCGCTCAGGATGCGCCCCACCGCGAAGAGATCCGCCCGCCCGTCGCACCACGCCCGGCGCAGCAGCTCGGGCGCGCGATAGCCCACCGTGCCCGAGGCGTCCGGCGCGCCGTGCACCGCGTCCCGGGCCCAGCCCGGCTGCCCCCGGCCACCGCCGATGTGCACCAGCAGCCCGAAGTCGATCAGGATCGGCGCCCCGCCCTCGACGAGCACGTTCGCCGGCTTCACGTCCCGGTGCACGCCGCCGGCCCGGTGCAGGCGATCGAGGGTGACGCACAGCGCGACGAGCAGCGGCAGCCGCTCGGCGAGCGGGCGCCGCGCGACGTAGGTGTCGAGCGGGGGACCGTCGACGTAGGCCATCGCATACCACGGCCGCCCGTCGGCCTCGCCCCGCTCGATCAGGCGGGCGATGCCCGGCTGGGACAGCGCCTCGAGCGCCTCGGCCTCCCGGCGCAGGGCGCGGATGTGGGACGCCTTGTGGCTCAGCACTTGCTTCAGCGCGGCGACGGCGCCCGCGTCGTCGGCCACCCGGAAGACCTCGCCCATGCCGCCTCGGCCGAGCCGATCGAGCACCCGCCAGCGCCCGATGCGGATCGGCGGTGGGCGGCGCAGGGCGCGGCGGTCGGGGGTCAGCGCCGAGTCGAGCGCGGTCTCGGTGGCCGCGGCCGCAGTGGCGGCGGTCGCCGTCTCCCGGATGGCGGTCGCCTGGGGCGCGCTGTCTCGATCACCGCTCACCGCCGCTCCTCGCCGGTTCGTCGGCAGTATAGCCCGGCGGGGGGCGTCCCGGTTGCCGCGACGGGCGCCGATGGGGTTGCATGGAGCGCGCGGGACCCGGCGCCCGCCGAACGGACACGAGGCCATGATCACGCAGACTCAGACCATTGGTGATCCCGACGGCACCGAGACCGAGCTGGGCCCGGTGCCTCAGCTCGTGCTGGCCTGGAGCCCCGCCGGCGCGGCGCCCGCCCGCCGGCCCCTGATGCGGGCCGCCGTCGACATCGGCCGGGGTGGGGCGCCGCTGGGCCTCGGACCGCTGGATGACGGCCGCATCTCGCGGCAGCACGCCCGGCTCGAGCGGCGGCGCGATGGCTGGTGGCTCGCCGATCGGGGCAGCCGCAACGGCACCTCGGTCAACGGGCGGACGCTCACCGCGCCCCGGGTCCTGGCCGACGGCGATGTCTTCCGCACCGGCGACACGCTGTGGACCTTCCGCTTCGCGCCCGTCGCCCGGCGCGCCGAGCCGACGCTCGACCCCGACCACCCGCTGGTGGGCATCAGCCCCGAGATCGACCTGCTGCGGGCCGACCTCGAGGTCGTCGCCCCCCGCGATCTGGCGGTGCTGGTGACCGGCGAGACCGGCACCGGCAAGGAGGTCGTCGCCCGCACGCTGCACGCCGCGTCGGGGCGCCGGGGCCGCTTCGTGGCCCAGAACTGCGCCGCGCTGCCCCCGCAGCTCCTCGAGGGCACGCTGTTCGGGCACCGCAAGGGCGCGTTCACCGGGGCCGACGCCGATCGCCCGGGCCTCTTGCAGGCGGCCGACGGGGGCACGCTCTTCCTCGACGAGCTGGGCGAGATGCCGCCCGCGTTGCAGAGCAAGCTGCTGCGGCTGCTCGAGACCCGGACCGTACGCCGCCTGGGCAGCGCGGTCGACGAGGCGCTGGACCTGCGGGTGGTCAGCGCGACCCACCGCGATCTGGCCGAGGCCGTGCGGGGGGGCGACTTCCGGCTCGATCTCTACGGCCGCCTCGCCGGGTGGAGCCTGAGCCTGACCCCGCTGCGCGACCGCCCGGAGGACGTGCCGATCCTCGCCGCCCGCTTCACCGGGCGATCGCTCGAGGCCAACCTCGTCGAGGCGCTGATGCTGCACCCCTGGCCGCTGAACGCCCGGGGCCTGCGGGCGGTGATCTGCCGGGCCGAGGTGCGGCCGTCGGGCCCGCTCAAGCTCGACCGGCGGGTCCGGGACGCGCTGGATCAGGCCCTGGCCCTGGTGAGCGACGCGCCGTCCGAAGGCGAGGTGGATCCCCCGGCCGACGCGCCGGAGCCGATCCGCGAGCCGCCGGACGCCGACGCGCTCACCGAGGCCCTGACCGTCCACCGGGGGCGTATCGCGGCCGTCGCCCGGGCCCTCGACGCCTCCCGGCAGCAGGTCTATCGCTGGTTGAAGCGCCACGGCCTCTCGGCCGACGACTTCCGCTGAGCCCGGCCGCCCGCCGCTGTCCGGCGGACGCCACCGCGAGGGTGACCCGCTCGGGCGGTTGAGGTATGGTCCGGCGCCATGAGCCGCCCCGCCACCCGCAGACCGACCCCCGGCGCCGTCGCCGCCGGTGACATCCAGACCGCCGAGGCCGGCGCCGTCGCGCTGCGGGCCGGGGGCAACGCGGTCGACGCCGCGGTCGCCGCCGCGATGGCCGCCTTCGTCTGCGAGGTCGCCCTGTGCGCCCCGCTGGGGGGGGCGGTGATGACCCTGCGCCGGGCCGACGGCGCGCTGCACGCGGTCGACGCCTTCGCCCGGACCCCCGGCCTGGACGCCCCGCCCGAGGGCGACCTCGACTTCTGCACCGAGGTGATCGACTTCGGCGTCACCCGCCAGACGTTCCACATCGGCAAGGGCGCGGCGGCGATGGGGCTGGCGCTCGAGGGGCTGATCGAGGCCCACGCCCGCCACGGCGCGCTGCCCCTGAGCGCGCTGGTGGAGCCGGCGGTGGCCTTCGGGCGGCGGGGCTACGTGGTCGGGGCTCAGCAGGCGGGCATCCTCGAGCTGGTCTCGGGCATCGCCTGCCACACCCCGGCGAGCGCGGCGCTGGTCCAGATCGACGGGCGGAAGCCCCGGGCCGGTGAGCGGCTGGCCAACCCCGATCTGGCCGACGTCCTGCACGCGCTGGGGCGCGACCCTCGGGGCACCCTGCGCGAGATCTACGCCGGGCTGGCGGCCGACTTCGGCCCGGCGCACGGCGGCCTGATCACCCGGACCGACGTGAAGACCGCGGCGGTGAAGCACCTGACGCCGACCCGGGTGAAGCATCGGGGGTGGTCGGTCGCGACGATGCCTTCGCCGTCCACCGGCGGCGCGCTCATCGCGCTGGGGCTGCGGCTGCTCAAAGGGGTCCGCGATCTCGATCCGCTCGGCCCCGGTCACGCGCTGGCCCTGGTGGCGGTGCAGGATCGCCTGCTGACGGTGCGCGACCCCGACTTCGACGCCGCGGTGCGTGACCCGAAGGTGGTCGAGCGGCTGCTCTCGGCGGAGAACATCGACCGGCTGCGGCACCTCGACGGTCGGGCCCATCCCTGGCCCGACCACCCGCTGGGCTCGACGACCCACATCAGCGCGGTGGACGGCCACGGGGGCATCGCCGCGATCACCCTGACCAATGGCGAGGGCTGCGGGCACGTCCTGCCGGGCACCGGGATCGCGGTCAACAACCTGCTCGGCGAGGTCGACATCAACCCCCGCGGGTTCCACGTCGACCCCCCCGGGCGGCCGATGGTGACGATGATGGCCCCGACCATCGCCGAGCGCAGCGACGGGGCGCCGATGGCGCTGGGCAGCGGGGGCAGCAACCGGCTGCGCAACGCGATCATGGCGGTGCTGTCCCACGTCATCGAGCACGGCATGACGCCGGCGGAGGCCGTCGCCGCGCCCCGGCTGCACCTCGACAACGGCCCCGACGGCCGGGCGCTGGCGCTCGAGCGCCCCGACTGGTCGGGGGCGGTCGAGCCGGCGCTGCGGGCGGCGTGGCCCGGGCCGACGATCTTCCCCGATCGCAGCATGTACTTCGGCGGGGTGCACCTGGTGCACGCGCTCGACGGGGCACCGGCTGGCGTGGGCGACGACCGGCGGGGCGGCGCGGTGGCGGTGGTCGGGTGACCGCGCCCCGCCCGCTGCTCGACGTGCCCGGCCAGCCACGCCCGTCACGCCTCGCGGGCAAGCAGTTCGGCTTCGGGATCGAAGACGAATACTGAGCCTCTGCGGGGCGCCTTGAACCGTTATCGGTATCCCATCCGATTTTGATTCGAAAGGCAGCGGACGATCGGGCCTCCTCGTCCCCTAGTCATCGTGATGCGCAGTCATCACGGAGGCGCCGTGTACGGCAATCAGATAGCGGTCGATCCCCAGGTCTTCGGCCTCGCCGAGGCTGCCCGAGCGCCCGTGCGGCGGTGTGTCGTCAACCGGGATTGGGATCGGCGACGGTTCGCGGTGCTGGGCATCATCCGCGGCGAGCCCGGGGGGCCGGCGGCGATCTCGACGGTGCACGTCGATCTGGGCTGCCTGGGGCTGCGCCACGCCTCGCTGCGCTTCGGCTCACCCGAGCTGCTGGCCGAGCTGCTCGCCGAGAGCGGGCTGCCGGCCGGCCGGTGGAACGACTGCCCCCCGGGGCTGGTGGCGGCGCTCATCGACGCCGGGGCCGACCTGGGCTGGGTCAACGGGGCCGGGCAGAGCCCGCGGTTCCGGCTCGTGCAGCGGCTGTTCGACACGATCGAGCCCGACGAGGCGCTGCCCCCGATCGAGACCGGCCACCCCACCGACGGGCAGCCGCTCTACGTGCCCCGCCCGGGGGACGACGGGCCGGCGATCGTGGCTCACCTGGGGCGGGTCTTCGGGCCGACCGGCTTCACCGTGGGCGGTGAGCCGCCGCTGCCCACCGGCGACGGCTACCCCTTCGAGCGGGAGGCCGGGGCGATCGACGGCGCCGTGCTGCGGGCGGGCGTGCTCGGCCGGCGGCTGGTGGCGTGGCGCACCGGATCGGTGGCGGTCTCCGAGGCCCTGGGCGCGGCGGTGGATCAGGCCCGCCGCGCCGGCTTGAGCGACGCGGTGGCCTTCGCCGCGGCCCCGTGGCACGCCCGCTGCGCCGGCCGGGCGGTGGTGGACGTCTTCGCCGCCGAGGCGCCGGGGCTGACCGCGCTCGACCGGGCCATCGCCCGCGGCTGGTCCGAGAGCGCCGGCCTGCGCCTCGTGCGGCTCGACGCGGTCGACGACGATGGCTTCTCGGCGTGGGATCCGCTGGCCGGCACGCTGCGGCGCATGGTCACCGACGACCGCCGCATCCGGCGCAAGGCGCGCGCGCTGGAGCCCGGCTCGATGGCGTGGGTCGTGGCCCGCCCCATGGGCGACGACCCCCGCGGCGAGCCGGGCCGGGTGCGGTGGTTCGCCGACCGCCTCGTGCCGCTCAACGGCGGGGCCGCGGCGGCCGAGCGGGCGCTGATCGCGTTCGAGTCGGCGGTCGCCTCGATGGAGGGGCCCGAGTCGGTCGAGGACACCCTCGACCGCGCGCTGGACGCCCCGCCTCGCGAGACCGGTGAGACGTCCCTCGAGCGCCTGCTGCTGCGGCTGATGGATCGCTCGACCGCGCCGCCGGAGGAGAGCCCGATCTTCTGATCGGCTGCGGTCCGGGCCGGGCTGGCCTCAGCAGTCGTCGGGCCCCCACTCGATGCGCAGCCGGCGCACCGCTCGCCCGACCCGGCCGTCGACCGCCTGCACCTCGGCTCGCAGATCGACGTCGGCGTCGACGACGAGCAGCGGGTCGAAGATCACGAACTGCACGCCGATCAGCGCCGCGCCGCCCTCGGGATCGGAGGTCCAGGGGAGCTCCAGCGAGTAGGGCGGCACCGCCTCCCGATCGTCCTCCGTCCGCCGGGCCGAGAGCGTGATGAGGTGCTCGCCCGGCTCGAGGGTCGGGCCGCGCAGGCTGATCCAGACGTGCTGCGCGCCCTGGCAGCCGCGCCGCAGCAGGGCCACCGCGCCGTGCTCGACCGGATCGAACCCCTGCTCACCGAGGCCGACGTGCAGCGGGAAGTCGGTCGGCGGGGCCGGGGGCCCGAGGTCGGGGGCCCCGTCGGGCTGCGCGTCGGCGCTCGGGCTCTCCGGCGCCCCGTCGCTCGGGCGGGCGTCGAGCGCGGCGTCCGCCGGGGCCGCGTCCGGGCTCACCTCGGCGGGCGGCTCGGTCGAGCCGCAGCCGAGGCACAGCGCGGCGACGGCTTGGATCGTCAGGCGGCTGACGGCCTGCCGCGCGCTGCGAGCCGCCGGGCGGGAATCCCGCCGATAGACCGTCAGCCGCGTGACATCTGACGCGCGGTCACTCACGGCGCGTCCTCGGGCTCGCCCACCGAGAGCGCGGAGTCGGCGACCACCGCCAGCGCGCCGTCGGGCCCCACCGCCGCCGCCTGGGGCCGCTCGAACGTCGCCTCGTCCCACGGCATGGTGGCGCCCGGCGGGTACCCCCCGTGACGGACCGGGTGCCCCAGCCAGCGCTGGATCGTGCCGGCGGCGAGGTCGATCCGCCGCACGAGGTGGTTGCCCCCGTCGACGACCAGCAGCCCGCCGTCGGGGGCGAAGGTCAGCCCCAGCGGCTCGCCGAGCAGGGCCTCGTCCAGCGGCCCGTCGCGCACGCCGGTCTCGCCCGGCTGCCCCGCGATGACGACCGCCTCGTCGGCGTCGAGCCGATACACCGCGGCGCGCACGGCGTCGGCGACGTAGACGGCGCCGTCGGTCGGATCCACCGCCACGTCCACCGGGAACTCGAAGGTGCCCGGCGGGGCGGCCGCCTCGATCGTGTCATCGGGCCGCAGGACCGAGACCCCGCCGGTGTCGGCGTCGGTGATCCAGATCGCGCCGTCGGGCCCCGCGCCCAGACCCCACGGGCCGGTGAAGTCGTCGGCGAGGGTCGTGACCGCCTGCTCGGCGGGGTCGTAGGCCCGCAGCGACCCGGCGTTGTAGTCGGCGATCACGAGCCGAGCGTCGCGCCAGGCGAGCCCCACCGGGGCGTCGATCCGGGCGTCGGCCGCCGGGCCGTCGACCGAGCCGGGCGCGTCGGGCGACCCGAACAGCGTGCGGGCCTCGCCCGTGGCCGAGACGGCCCGGACCGCGGCGTTGCCCGGGTCACTGACGATCCACCCCCCAGCGGGGTCGGCCACCACGTCGTACAGCGTGCCGAAGCGGGGGTCGGCGCCGTCTCGATAGCCGGCGGGCGCCTCGGGGCCGACGAACGGGGACACCCCGAAGAGGCGGGTGTCGACCATGCGGATCGCGCCGGCCTCGATGTCGACGTAGTACAGCCGCTTGCGGGCGGCGTCGTGCACCGGCGCCGCGAAGGCGCCGCCCAGACGGGCCGTGTCCCGATCGCCGTCCACGACCGCGGTCTCGCCGGGTACCCCCACGGCGATCGTGACCTCGCCGGTCTCGAGGTCGATCCGGTACAGCGCCCCGTCGAAGCCGGCGGCGTAGGCCGACAGCCCGTCGACCGCGACCCCCTGGGGCGCGTCGAGCCCGTCGGCGAGCACGTCGACGAGGCCGGTCGCGGGGTCGAGCCGCAGGATCTGCCCGTCGAAGGTGTCGGCCACGAAGAGCGCGTCGTCCAGGCGGGCGAGGCCCCCGGGGCCGTCGAGTCGGCCGGCGGGCCCCACGAGGGTCGCCACCTCGCCGGTCGCCGGGTCGAGGGTGCGGATGGCGTCGTTGCTGCGGTCGCTGATGTAGATCAGCGCGCCGTCGGCCGTGGCCTCGAGGTCGTGCATCAGGTAACCCAGCCGGGCCTCGCGGCCCACGCCGTCGATGGCACCCGCCGCCTCGCTCTGCCCCGCCAGGGTGGTGACGGTGCCGTCGAAGTCGATCCGGCGCAGCGTGGGGCCGTCGGCGACGAAGAACGCCGCGTCGGTGGCCGCGCAGCCCCGGGGCGAGGTGAGCCGGGCGGCGCCGGGTCCGCCGTCGAAGGTGCCCAGCTCGAGCGGGCGCCCGGCGAGGGTCGTGACCGCTCGGGTGTCGAGGTCGATCGCCCGCACGGTGCCGTTGAAGGTGTCGCTGGCGTAGAGAGTGTCCCCGTCGGTCGACAAGGCGATGCAGGTGACGCCGGCGAAGCGCGCGTCCGAGCCGACGCCGTCGACGAAGCCCCGGCTGGTGTCGCCGGCGAGCTGGGTGACGGCGCCGGTCGGCGGCTCGGGGGGCTCGGGCGGCGCGGCGTCGGGGGCGGCGTCCGGCGGGGCTTGATCGGGCGGCGGGGCGGCGTCGATCGGCTCGGCGTCGGGCATGTCACGGGCCATGTCGACCGCGGCGTCGACCGGCTCGGCGGCGGAGTCGCCGTCGTCGCAGCCGACCGCGGGCAGCGCGCAGGTGAGCAGGGCGAGGGGCAGGAGGGAGCGGCGCATCGGATCTCCTCGTCGGTTCGGGCACCGGATTATCGCGTCGGGCCCGGGCCGCACAATCGGTGTGTTACTTCTGTCGGCTGGCTGCGTAGCGCTGGGCGCGGGCGTGCTCTACAGTCGCCCGAGCGCACTTCGGAGGACTCGATGCCCGATCTCGACCGCCGCACCTGGATCAAGCTGACCGGCCTCGCCGGCGCCGCCCTGGCCAGCAAGCCCGGGGTGGGGGTGGCCTCGCCGCCCATCGCCCGGCTCGCCGAGCTGAAGCCGGGGCGCCCGGTGCCCTTCAGCTACCCCGACGCCGCCTCGCCGTGCTGGCTGATGAGGCTCGGGGCGCCCACCGCCGGCGGCATCGGGCCCGACGGCGACGTCGTGGCCTACTCGGCGCTGTGCACCCACCAGGGCTGCCCGGTTGCGGTCGAAGACGGGCGCTTCATCTGCCCGTGCCACTACTCCCAGTTCGACCCCGCCCGCGGGGGCCAGTGCTACCAGGGGGTCGCCTCGACCCCGCTGCCCCGGGTGCAGCTCGAGGTCCGGGACGGCGCCATCGTGGCCACCGGCATGGACGGGCTCGTCTGGGGCCGGGTCGACGACGGCCCGCTGGGAGGGGGCCGATGACCCGCCGCGTCGACCACCTGCCGCTGCCGCCGCCCGACGCCCGGGTCGATCAGACCGTCTGTCAGTACTGCACGACCGGCTGCGGCTACACCGTCTACACCTGGCCCATCGGCCGCAGCGGGGGCCCGAAGCCGGCTCAGAACGCCTTCGGCGCCGACTTCACCCGGCCTCAGCCGGCCCAGGCGGGCGTGGTCTACACCGAGGCGATGCACAGCGTCGCCCTCCAGGACGGGCGGGCGGTGCACGTCGCGGTGGTGCCCGCCGCCGACTCGCCGATCAACCGCAAGCGGGATCACTCCAGCCGGGGCGGGACCCAGGCCCGGGCGACGTTCGCCGCCGACCGCCCGACCCGGGCCCGGCTGACGACCCCGCTGCTGCGTATCGGCGACACCTTGCAGCCCATCCCGTGGGACGAGGCCATCAACCTGCTCGCGGCCGTGGTGGGCGGGGTGAGGGCTCGCTTCGGGTCCGATGCGCTGACCGCCAAGGCGTTCGATCATGGCGGCGGCGGCGGCGGCTTCGAAAACAACTTCGCCATCGGGCGGCTGCTCTTCGACGACCTCGAGATGCGCTACGTGGCCATCCACAACCGGCCGGCGTACAACTCCGAGGTCTGGGGCAGCCGCGATCGGGGGGTGCACGAGCTGCACTACACCGCCGAGGACGCCCGGCTGTGCGACACGCTGGTGCTGTGGGGGGCCAACCCCTACGAGACCGCGTCGGCGTTCTACACCAGCCACATGCTGCCCAACTTCACCGGCGAGACCGCGGTCGAGAAGCGCGCGGCGTTCGACGACGGCGAGGCCATCGCGCCGCTGCGGCTGGTGGTCATCGACCCCCGGGCGACGGCGAGCCTCGAGATCGCCCGCCGCATCGACCGGGCCCGCACGCTGCATCTGCGGCCGAACCCGGGCACCGATTACGTGCTGGCCGATGCCATCGCCCGGGTGGTCTACGAGCGGCGGTGGCACGACGCGGGCATGATCGAGCGGCGCTCGGCGGATGGCACCTTCGATGACTATGCCACCAAGTCCCTCCGACGGGGCACGGCGCTCGACGGGGTGCTCGCCGACGCGACGCGGATCACCGGCGTGCCCCGGGCGCAGATCGAGCAGGCGGCGGCGTGGATGGCCGAGCCCAAGCCCGGCGGAGCCCGGCGGCGCACGCTGACGCTGTACGAGAAGGGCCTGATCTGGAACTACAAGAACTACGACACCATCGCCGCGGCGGTGCAGCTCGCGGTGCTCGCGGGCAACATCGGCCGCCCGGGCACCGGCTGCGGACGCCAGGGCGGCCACCAGGAAGGCTACGTGCGCCCGCCGTACCCCGGCGAGCGGCCGCCGCCCAACGTCGATCAGTATCTCATCGATGGCAAGGGCAAGCTGTTCTGGGTCATCGGCACCAACCCCTATCGCTCGACCCCCCGGGCGCAGGCCTATCGCAAGCGCATCCACGCCCGGACCCAGGCGCTGACGACGGCGCTCGGCCGGGCAGGGGAGTCGGCCACCCGCCGGGCGGACGCCATCGTCGACGCGCTCGCCGAGGGCGACGGCCTGTTCATGGTGGTCAACGAGCTGTACCTGACCGCGACCGCGGCCGACGCGCACCTGGTGCTGCCGGCGGCGGGCTGGGGCGAGGCCGATCTGACCTCGATCAACTGCAACAGCCGCCTGCTGCGCCTGTATCCGGCCTTCGTCGACCCGCCGGGCGAGGCGAAGCCCGACTGGTGGATCATGGCGCGGGTGGCGCGGGCCATGGGCTTCGATGGCTACGGCTGGAAGACGGCCGAAGATGTCTTCCGCGCGGGGGGGGAGAGCTTCCCCGACAACCGGGTCGACGCGGTCGCGGCCGAGGCGCTGCCCGCCGAGACCTACGCCGGGGTGACCTACGCCGAGCTGAGGGAGCGGGGTCAGCAAGGCATCCAGACGCCGGTGCGCCGCGATCCGAAGACCGGGGCGCTGGTGGGCACGACGCGGCGCTACAGCGCGCGGTTCGGGTCGAGCGATGGGTTGTTCCACTGGTATGGCAGCGACCCCTGGCCGGGCTATCCGCCGCAGATCCAGAAGTATCTCGAGGGCGCCCGGGCGAAGGCCCACCCCTTCTGGCTGACGACCGGGCGCAATCAGTTCTTGTGGCAGACTGGCTACCACGACCGGCACCAGCCGGCGAAGCTGGACGCGGTGCCGCTGCCCTACATCGAGCTGAACCCGGCCGACGCCGAGCGCCTGAAGCTGGGCGGGGGTGATCTGGTGGAGGTCTTCAACGACGAGGGCAACGCGGCGTTTCAGGTGCGGGTGCTCGACTCGACGCCGCCGGGGCAGATCTTCGCGCTGCAGTATCACCCCAAGGGCACGGCCAACGCGCTGACGTCGGCCTACACCGACCCCAAGACGACCATTCCCTGGTACAAGGCGACGCGGGTCGGGCTGCGCAAGCTGGCGGGGGAGCTGCCGACGACGGCGAGCCTGCTGCCGGCGAATCGGTTCTGAGGCGGGGCTACGAGGCGGCTTCGTCCCGGGGCGGCGTCGTGGCGGGCTCTTCGTCGTCGGGGATCCACTTGAACCGGGGGTCGGGCGGTTCGGTCCATTCGCCGGGCCCACCGTAGCGCCCGGAGAGGCGGCCGTCGGGGGAGAGGATGCCGATCTTGATGAGGTGCCGGGTGCGCGCCTCGGGGGACAGGTTGCGAAACCACTCCATCGCCTCGTCGTTCGCCTGTTCCAACGCCTCATGTTCTTGCCGGGTCATGGTGCCTCCTCGACTGGCCACGCCAGTCCTGCGCGGTGCAGATCGGCGCACATGGTCTCGTACCACCCCGCGAGCTGTGACGTCGCGAACGTGTCGGTCAGGTCGAAGCACCGCCCGAGGTTGATGAACGCGCCGAGCACGAACGGCTCCTCGACGCGCCCGCGGGCCTGCATCTCCTCGGCCCAGGCGCGGGCCCGCTCGGGGCCGTGCTCCCAGAAATACACCCCGCGGCCGAGCCAGTCGTAGCGGTTGCGGCTCGGCTTCAGCGGCTCGCCGCGCAGCAGCACCGCCTCGCCCACGCTGCGATCACACCCGTGATAGCCCACGATCAGCCGTTGATAGTCGATGGGTCGTGCCATGCCCTACAGCAACCGGACACTGAATCTGACCGTGCTCGCTGGCCCGATTCGCCGATTGCGGCGTTGCTCGACTTGCCGTTGCCCCCAGCAGCGTCTGCGTCTCGCGCCTTGCAGTCGACGAATCGGCCTGCGCGATCCCTGGTCATCTTCAATGTCCGGCCGCTGTGGTGTAGCCGCTCACTGCGCGGAAGGCAATTCCCGACATTGGTATGCCATCGACCGTCTGCCACTGATGGGATCCCGCGCGCCGATCCGTGAGGCGAGGCGGTTGTTTCGCCGCAGCCCGTGAGCGACCCTGCCCCGATGTCCGGCCGCGCCCTCACCGTCAAGACCCTGGTGCTCGCCTCGGGCAAGGCGCTCGGGGCGCTGTCGGCGGTGATCCTCACCGCGGTGCTGACCCGGGCGCTGTCGGTCGAGCAGTACGCCACCCACAAGCAGGCGCTGCTGCTCTTCGCCATCGCCTCGCCGCTCTTGATGCTGGGGCTGCCCAAGGCCCTGTACTACTTCCTGCCCGGCGAGCCCCGGCGGGCGCGGGCCGCGCTGGTCGAGAACCTGGGGCTGCTGCTCGCCGGGGGCCTGGCCTTCGCGCTGGCGGTGCTGCTCGGCGGGGCCGGGCTGGCCGCCGAACGCTTCGACAACCCGGCCCTCGCCGACGCCGCTCGGTGGGTCGCGCCGTACGGGCTGGCGATGTTCCCCATGGCGGCCCTCGGCGCCTGCCTCGTCGCCCGGGATCGGGTCGGGGCGCTGGTTCGCTTCAACCTGGGATCACGGGCGCTGCTGGTGGCGCTCGCCGCCGGGGCGGGGGTGGTGTATGGCACCGCCGAAGCCACCCTGGCGGCGCACGCGCTGTGGGGCGGGGTGATGCTGGTGCCGGCGTTGTGGATGATGGGGCGGGCCGTGCGGCGGCCCGTGAAGCCGATCCCACTCGATGGGACCGATGCCACCCCCCCGGTGCAGGCGACCCCGCCGACGCCGCCCGAGAGGCCCGGATGGCAGGGCATGGCGGCCCAGCTCCGGTTCGCGGTGCCGCTGGGGCTGGCCTCGCTGCTGGGTACGCTGTCGGCGCAGCTCGACAAGCTCATCGTGTCGGCGATGTGCTCCACTGAAGACTTCGCGATCTATGCCACGGGTGCCATCGAGCTTCCGCTCATCGGGGTCGTCACCGGCGCCATGAGCGCGGTCGTGCTGCCCGAGCTGACCCGGTTCTACAAGGCGGGCACGCCCGAGCGCATCGTGGGGCTGTGGCAGGGCGCGATGAAGACCGCGCTGCTCATCCTGGCACCGGTGATGTTCGGGGTGCTGCTCACCGGGCCCGAGCTGATGAGCGTGCTGTTCTCGGCGACCTACACCGAGGCGGCGACCCCGCTGCGGATCTACGCGCTGTTGCTGCCGCTGCGAGCGGCGGTGTACGGCAGCGTGCTGATGGCCACCGACAACACCCGTTGGGTCACCGCTTCGGCCGCGTTCGGGCTGGCGCTGAATGGCATCCTGTCGGTCATCGGTGTGGGTCTCTTCGGGTACGCCGGCGCGGCGTGGGCCACGGTCCTCACGACGTATGGGGTGGTCGCGTTCATGCTGCGTCCCATGGGTCGGGCGCTGGGCTGCCATCCGCTCTCGCTCATCCCATGGCGTCGGGTCGCGGTGGTCCTGGTGGCCGCCGGCGCCCCGGCGGCGGCCGTGGGTCTCGGCGTATGGCTCGGCGGTGATGCCATGGCGGACTGGCCGGATGCCATGCGGCTCGTCGCCGTCGGCGGGGTCTATGCCATCTTCACCGGGGCGGCGTATCAGATCTCGGGCATCACTACGCTGAGGCAACTCGCCGACTTCGTGCGGCGCCGCTGACGCTCAGGCGGGCACGAGCCAGTTGTCGGGCGACCACTTCGCGGTCTCGTCCACGAAGTGCACCGCATAGGCCGGGCGGGGACGGGCGCTGTGGTTGGCGTCGCTCTTGTGGGGCAGCAGGCCGTGCAGCACGACCAGCGCGCCCGCGGGCACCTCGAGCGGGATCCAGCCGTCGTCGGGCCAGGGCGCCTCGTCGAGCTCGACGAAGCGGGTCGTGTCACCCGCCCGCACGAAGCGCCGCTTCAAGCCGGCCCGGTGGCCGCCGGGCAGGGCCCACAGGCAGCCGTTCTCCCGGTCGGCGTCGGCCAGGGCGAACCACAGGCCGGTGACGGTGCTCGGGGTGGTGTGCAGGAAGGTCGTGTCCTGGTGAGGCGCGACGGCGCCGCCGACGCCGGGGTCCTTGGCGATGTACATCGACTGCACCGCCCGGGGCGCGGTGAGCCCGGCGGCGCGCAGAGGCTCGGCCCAGCGCTGCGCGGTGGAGAGCGGGGCGAACACCGGGTCGTGGGCGTGCAGCGCGTGGCCGATCTTGTTGACCGCCCGGGTGCCACCGGCGACGTCCTCCAGGAAGCATCGGATGCGATCGCCCGACTCGAGGAACCAGCGGTCGATCGCCCGCCGCGACTCGTCGGTGGTGAACGGGGCCCCGGCGGCCTCGGGGTCGAAGGCGTCGATGATGGCATCGGCCCGCGCCCGCAGCGCCTTCACCTCGGCCGGGCTCAGCGCGTCGGGGACGATGGCGTAGCCCCGCGCGGCGTAGTCATTCGGATCGAATGGCATGCGATGCCTCAGTAGGGCTCGCCGTCGAAGTCGGTGATGATCGAGCTGACCATCACCAGCGAGGCCTCCTCGTCGTCGATCGGGGGCAGCCAGTCGGGCGGGGCCTGCCGCCAGCGGGGCCAGGCGGGCACGATGTCGCCCACCCGCCGCATGCGGTACAGCTTCGACAGCAGCGTCTTGGGGTTGCCGCCCGCCTCGCGGACCAGCTCGACCTTCTCGGCGTAGGGCAGCTCGACCAGCTCGTCGACGATGCGGAACAAGGCCTCCTCGTCGAGCGGGCCGAGCACCCGGGTCGCCGCCTTGAGCCAGCCGGGGGTCGGCAGGCCGGGTGCGGTCTCGGGGCGGGTGACGGTGATGAGCACGATGACCCGCAGCCGATGGGCCCGCACCGCGTAGACCAGCGCCAGGATCTCGTCGTCGATGGCCTCCATGCCGTCGAGGGTCAGCACGAAGGGGCGCTCGCGGGTGGCGCACTTCATGAACTCGGCGAAGAGGCGGCCCTGAGCGTCGCTGGGCAGGTGCTCCAGCCGGCCGCGGGTCCAGTCGACGATCTTGCGGCGGACGTTGGGATCCTCCAGGCCGTGGCCTTTGAGCCACCAGTCGACGTGATCCCGGGTCTGGGTGTCTTCCAGGCCGATGGCCCCGGCGATCGACAGCGCCGTCTCGCGCATGGTCGCCCCGACCCGCCACCGGTGGCGGTGGCCGTCGATGTCGCCCTGGGCCATGAAGGGGCTGGTCAGCTCGAGCGAGAGCCGGGTCTTGCCGCTGCCCCGGTCGCCGCACAGCACCAGCACCCCCGGCTGGGGGTTCTGGCGCCAGCGGTCGAGCCCCCGGGAGAGCTGGAGCAGCAGGTGGTCCCGCCCGACGAGGGTCGTGGTGCGCAGCGGGGCCTCGAGCGGCTTGCGCACCGGGGCCCCGTCCTCGGCCTGGGCGTAGCGCGCCTGGCGGGTGGCGAGCAGATCGGCGCCCTCGGAGTCGGTGTGGGACTCGCGCAGGTCGTCGTCGACCGCCAGGTCGATGCTCTGCTCGACCCCGGGGGTGAGCTGCTCGAACGGCCCGTCGACCAGCGCGGCGAAGGCGGCCCGGGCGTCGGCGGCGTGGCGGAAGCGGTCGAACGGCTCGGGCTGCATCATGCGGTCGAGCACCTCCCACAGCCCCTCGGGGGTCACGAAGCCGGGGCGGGGGTCGAGCGGGGGGCACGAGTTGTCGAGCCGGATCATCAGCGACTGCACCGGGCTCGACGCCCAGAAGGGCAGCCGGCCGCAGATGATCTCGTAGAGCACGATGCCGAAGCAGTAGAGGTCGGTCCACGGGCCGATGCGGCGGCGGCTGCCGGTGGCCTGCTCGGGGGCGGCGTAGTCGACGGTGCCCAGCATGTCGTAGGCCGAGGTGCCGCTGCGGGCCTGATCGCGCAGGCGGGCCACCCCGAAGTCGAGCAGGATCGCCTCGCCGTACTGGTCGATGAGGATGTTGTCCGGCTTGATGTCCCGGTGGATGACCGCGTGGGCGTGGGCGTGGGCCAGCGTCTCGAGCACCTGGTCGACGATGGGCCACATCTGGCGCCAGTCGCTCCACTGCTTGCCCGCCTCGTGCAGCGGCCGGCCGCGTTGCAGGGCCATCACGAAGAACAGGCCCACCCGGGGGTCGGCTCCGGCGTCGATGATCGGCACCACCCGGGGGTGGTTGAGCCGCACCATGGCCTGGATCTCGCGCTGGAATCGCAGCTCGGCGGCCGGCGCGCCGGCGATGGACGGGCGCAGCACCTTGATGGCCACGGTCTGGTTCGTCAGCCGGTCGTCGGCCCGCCAGACCTCGCCCATACCGCCCACCCCGAGGCGGCTGAGCAGCGCGTAGCGATTGGCGATGAGGACCGGCTCGTTCATCGGTGATGCCCGAATACGGAGGGCTGACGGGGATTCGGCATGGCCCGATTGTGGCCCACGATGCACGTCAGATCCACCCCGCAGATCATAGAAGGTGACAGATACGTCACTTGATCACAAATGCGGAATATCATCCATCCAGCCGGTCGGTGGGCCCGCGCGCCCGGCGTGGTCCGGGTGACGCGACGGCGGACGGGGCCCCGCCCGGTCTGCTATATCGTTGCCCCCTCGTCGCAGAGGGGGAGGAGGTGCCATGTCCCGCAGCGCCGGATGGGCGAGCGTGCTGCTCGCCGCGCTGACGCTCGAACCCGCCCACGCCGATCAGCCGGCCGACACCGCGCCCGAGATCCCCCGGGCGGCGCCCGCCGAGCCGGCGACGCGCAAGGGGACCGGCGGCTGGCGCTTCCGGGTGCAGCCCCAGTTCCGGGTGATCCCCAAGGGGCTCGACGTCCGCCTCGAGGCGGCGTGGCGCTCGCCCATGTGGCGCGACCGCAGCGGGTTGCTCTTCGACGGCACCTACATCGAGGTCGGCCCCATCGCCCGCCTGAGCCCGGCGTCGCTGCACCCCGGGGTGGCGGTCAAGACGGTGCCCATCGCCCCCCTCGAGCTCGAGGCGTCGGTGTGGCAGCTCCGCTACTTCGGCAACTTCGGCAGCCTGTTCGAGTACGAGAGCGTCGACGCCGACTGGAGCCCCGAGCAGCGCGACCGGGCGTCGAGCGAGGGCCTCGGGCGGCACGAGACCGGCTGGGCGATGAGCTTCAAGGCGGTGCTGCGGCTGAAGCTGGGGCCCATCGTGTGGCTCACCGACTTCATCCATCATTGGATGAGCGCGCCCGACGTGATGGAGGGCCACGGGTGGTACGAGTCCAGCTCGGACCTGCTGCTGGCCCGCGAGGATCACGTGCAGACGATCAACAGCAACCTGGGCTACCTGCTGTGGGGCCACCCGTCGGCCGACGAGTTCCTGCTGCTCGGGGTGCGCTGGGAGGGCTGGCGCTCGCTGGAGAGCGCCCAGGAGCGGCAGATGCTGTCGCTGCTGACGATGTGGCGCCCCGGCTGGCTGCACGAGCAGCACTTCACCGTGGGGCTGCTGACCGGGGTCTACATCGACGACCCCTATCGCACCGGGCTGCCCTACATCGCCGGCTTCCTGCAGTTCAACTGGCTCGACGACGAAGCCCGCTGAGCCGGTGAGCGATCCGGCGCTCGGATCCTGCTAGACTGCCCGCGCCCGATGCCCCCGCTCGATGGCCGCCGCCGTCATCGACCCGACCCCCGAACCACGAGGAGCCCATGGTCGACTTCCGCCTCAGCCAGGAGCAGCAGCAGCTCCGCGACCTCGCCCGCGACTTCGCCCGCAACGAGATCCGCCCCGTCGCCGCCCACCACGACCGCACCGGGGAGTTCCCGGTCGAGGTGCTGCGCAAGGCGTGGGATCTGGGCCTGATGAACACCCACATCCCCGAGGCCTACGGCGGCATCGGGCTCGGCAGCCTCGACAGCGCCATCATGGGCGAGGAGAACGCCTGGGGCTGCACCGGGGTGAGCACGGCCATCGAGGCCAATACGCTGGCCGAGGCCCCGGTCATCGTGGCCGGCAGCGAGGACCAGAAGAAGAAGTACCTCGGCCGCATGACCGAGGACTTCCTGTTCGCGGCGTACGGGGTCACCGAGCCCGGCGCCGGGTCGGACGTGGCGAACATCCGGGCCACCGCCGTGCGCAAGGGCGACGTCTACGTGCTCAACGGCGGCAAGATGTGGATCACGAACGCCGGGCACGCCAACTGGTTCTTCGTGCTGGCCAAGACCGATCCCGAGGCCGGGCACCGGGGCATGACCGGGTTCATCGTCGACGGCGACAGCCCGGGGCTGAGCGTCGGCAAGAAGGAATGGAACATGGGCCAGCGGGCGAGCGACACCCGCGCGGTCACCTTCGAGGACGTCGAGGTGCCGGCCGCCAACCGCCTCGGCGAAGAGGGCATGGGCTTCAAGATCGCCATGAAGGCGTTCGACATCACCCGCCCGATGGTGGCCTCGGGCGCGGTGGGGCTGGCCCGCTCGGCCTACGAGCACGCGGTGGACTACGCCCGGCAGCGCAAGACCATGGGCGTGCCCATCTGGATGCATCAGGGCGTCGGCTTCATGATCGCCGACATGGCCAAGGACATCGACGCCGCCCGGCTGCTGGTGTGGCAGGCGGCGTGGACCATCGATCAGGGCGTGCGCAATACGAAGCAGGCGGCGATGGCCAAGTGCTTCGCGGCCGACGTGGCCCACCGGGTGGCCAGCGACGCGGTGCAGGTCTTCGGGGGCAACGGCTTCAACACCGAGTATCCGGTCGAGAAGCTGCTGCGCGATTCGAAGATCTTCCAGATCTACGAGGGCACCAGCCAGATCCAGCGGCTCATCCTCACCAAGGAGATCTTCAGCCGCCGCTGACGCCGCGCCGCGCCCGACGGGGTGGCGATATCTCTATGGTTCCGAGCGCGCTCGCTCGGCATGCTGAGCCCACGACGAAGGGGGGATGGCATGTGGAGACGCGCAAGACGGGGCGCAGGGTGGCTGGTCTGTCTGGCGGCTTTGCTGACGGGCTGTGACGACGGCAGCGACGCGGGGCCCGACACCCAGGTCACCGCCGACGGGGGTGACCCTGAGCCCGAGCCGATGCCCGACGGCGCGGTCGACCCCGACGACGGCGTGCAGCCGGACGGGGGGCCGACGCCGGATGGGCCGATCGCCGCGCTGATGCAGGCGGTCGACATGACCCGCTACGCCGACGATCTGGAGTTCATCGCCCGCGGGCCGCGCCAGTCGCCCGACGGCGCCCACTGGCAGGCGGCGCAGGATCGCTGCGCCGAGGTCTTCCTCGCGGCGGGCTTCGAGGTGACCCGCCAGCCGTTCTACGGGGGCGGGGTCAACGTCATCGGCGTGCTGCCGGGCACCGCGCGCCCCGACGAGCACGTCGTGCTCGCGGCCCACTACGACACCGAGTTCGAGTGCAACGGCGCCGACGACAACGCCAGCGGCGTGGCCGGCGTGCTCGAGGCGGCGCGGGTCCTCGGCGCCCGACGCTTCGAGCGGACCCTCGTCTTCGCCTGCTTCGACGCCGAGGAGTACACCTTCCGCGGCTCGATCGACTATGTGCTTCGGGCGCAGACGCCGCAGCCCGATATCCGGGGCATGATCGCGCTGGAGATGATCGGCTACACCGACGATCGGCCCGGCAGTCAGGGCCGGCCGGAGGGGCTGGCGCTGGCCTTCCCTGCGCTCGGCGAGGCCCTCGACGCCCGGGAGGATCGGGGGGACTTCCTCCTCTACGCCGCCGACGACGATCCCGAGATGATCGGGGCGTTGCAGTCGGCGGCCGCGTCGGCCGGGCTGCCGCTGATCGGCGTGCAGCTGGATCGCTTCCTGCGCGAGAGCCCGCTGACCGGGGCCTTCCAGCGCTCCGACCATGTGCCGTTCTGGGCCGCCGGCTACCCGGGCATGATGCTCACCGACACCGCCGAGTACCGGAACCCGAACTATCACTGCACGCTGGGCGACGACGACATCGGCACGATCGACATGGACTTCGCCGTGACGGTCACGACCGCGGTCGTGGGCGGGCTGGCGGCGGTGGCGGTGCCGGCCGAGGGGCCGCCGGCCGAGGGTCGGATCGTCGAGCCGGCGGCCCCTCGTTCGCCGCTGACGGGGGTCTGTGATCCGATCGGGCAGGACTGCGACGACGGTCAGCGGTGCGCGCTGGTCCTGGGTGACATCGGGGCGCTGGTCTGCGCGCCGCCCCCGGCCGAGCCGCTGGGCCTCGACGCGCCGTGCGCGCGGGCGGCAGACGGCTCCGACACCTGCGAGCCGGGGCTCTTCTGCACCCAGACCGGCCGGCCGCTGGGCGCCGAGCGTCGGTGCCGTACGCTGTGCCTCACCCGGGCCGACTGTGAAGGCGACGAGCTCTGCCCATGGCTGGGCTTCGAAGCCAGCAACTGCGTCGCCACATGCGATCTGTTCGACGATGACTGCCCCGATGGCACCAAGTGCGGGCTCAGCGTCGACAACGGACGGATCGATCACGGGTTCGGTTGTCGGCTCGCCGGGGACGCCGACGAGGGCGCAGCGTGCGGCAGCAACGACTGCCGGCCGGGCCTCGTCTGCGGCAGCGCGCTCTCGCTGCCCGCCGACATCGGCTGCGTGGCGTGGTGCCGGGTGTCGGCGCCCGACTGCGGCGAGGGTCGGACCTGCCGCCACATCCCCCGCGCGGGCATCGACGAAGACATCGGCGTGTGCCTGCCCACCGCGCGGCTGCCCTGACGCGCCGGGGGCGGGCCCGCGCGCATCACTGCGTATTGTGGGTCCCGTGGCTGGTGCTGGCCATCGAGGCCATCATCAGCTTGTCGATGCGCTCGACCAGATCGGGCCGCCGGGCCAGCACCGCCAGGTTCTTGAGGTCGCGCCGCAGGCGGTCGGTCTCGACGTCGCTCAGCCGCACGTCGTAGCGCAGATCCTCGGCGTGCATCAGCGCCAACTCGGCGTCGGTCCAGCTCTCTTCCATCGCGTGGGCCCAGGCTTGCCCCAGGCAGGCCATGTACTCCAGCACGAAGAGGTTGCCCCGGGCCGCCTGTCGGGCCTCCTCGAAGGCGGTGAGCGCGGTGGCGGCGTCCTCCCGGGCCCAGGCGCACAGGCCGAGCTGGAGGCGGGCGTCGACCGAGGCGACCTCGAGCCCCTCCTCGATGGCCTCGTCGGCGATGGCCTCGAAGGTGTGCTCGGCCCGGTCGACCCGCCCCTGGATGCGGTCGAGCCGGGCCAGCGCGCTGCGGGCCTGGAGCCGGGAGCCGACGAGGCCGGCCTCGATGGCGCTCTCCAGGCTGAACTCGTAGGCCACCAGCGCCAGGTCGAGCTCGCCGGTGTGCTGGTAGAACTTGCCCAGCGAGTGGTGCACGTCGGCCAGCGCCCGCCGGTCGCCGCTCTCGCGGGCGAAGCGCAGGGCCTCCCACAGCCACTGCTCGGCCTGATCGGCGTCGTCGTGGGCCAGCTTGAGCACGCCCAGCCGGCCGGCGGCCCGGGCCCCCACGGCGTCCAGATCGTGCGCCCGGGCGATGTCGACCCCCGCCCGGGCCTGGGTCTCGGCCTCGGCCGGCTGGCCGGCGTGCTCGGCGGCGTCGCTGGCGAGCAGGTGCAGCTCGCAGCGGGTCTCGGGGTCGAGCTGGCCCTCGTCGTCGTCCCACTTGAACAGCCGGCGGGTGAACGAGACGGTGTGCCCCATCAGCCCGGCGGCGTGCAGCCGGTGGGCCCCGTCGACCCCCATCTCGAGCGCCCGGGCCCGCTCGCCGCCGGCCCACAGGTGGCGGGCGACGACCTCGACCTCGATGCCGGTGGGATCGGCCTCGGCCCGCCGCGCGCGCAGCCCGGCGGCGGCGAGGTTGATCGGGCCCCAGTTGGGCAGGTCGCGGCAGATCTTGCGGAGCTGGGCCCGCACGAGGTCGTGGCTGAAGCGCCACCGGTTGGGGCCCTGATCCAGCGCGAGGCCGGTGCTGACCGCCTTGTCGAGCAGGGCCTCGAGCTGATCGTTCTCCCCGGTCAGCTCGGGCGCCTGGGGGTCGCCGGGCACCGCGCACAGGACGCTCAGCGGGCGCAGGGTGAACGAGCGCCCGAGCAGCGTCGCCCGGGCCAGCATGCTCAGCATCTCGCCGCCCAGCGCGCCCTCGGTGGCCCGGGCGATGCGCTCGGCGAGCACCGTGTTGGGGTCGTTGGGCGCGCTGCCGTAGCCCTCGGCCTCGAGGTAGCCCCGCACCGCCTCGAGCGCGATGAGCGGGTTGCCGGCGGCCATGACGCTCGCCGCCTCGGCCACCCCCGGCTCCATGCGGGCCAGGGACTCCAGCGCCGGGGCCAGCTCGAGCGGGTTGACCGGGCCCAGCCGCACGAGGACCGCGTTGGGCAGCCGCAGCACGGCCTTGCGCGCCGCCTGCACCGTGGTCCGCTCGCTGGGGCGCAGGGTCACCACGACCAGCAGCTTCTCGGGGCCGGTGCGGGCGAGGCGGTGCACCAGCCGCAGCACCTTGCCCTCGGGCGACCACTGGGCGTCGTCGGCCCACAGCAGCAGCGGGTCGTCGGCGCCCAGCTCGCCCACCAGCCGGGCCGCCCCGCGCACGTGCAGATCGCTGGCCGGCCCCTCGTGGGGCGCGCTGCTCCACAACACCTCGATGGCTCGGGCCCGCTGCTCGCGGTCGGGGAAGACCGCGCCCAGCGCCTCCTCGGCCCGCTCCCGGGCAAGGCCGGGCAGGCCCACGAAGCGCAGCACCGCCTGACGCAGCCCGCCGCCGCTGCGCACCTGCGGCTCGCTGCGCACCACCAGGGCCCGCATGCGCCCGCTCTCTTCGACCGTCTCGCGAAGCCATCCGGCCAGCCGGCTCTTGCCCAGCCCGGCCGCGCCCTCGACGATGACCACCTGGGGCCCCGCGCCCCGGCTGGCGGCGTCGGCGGCGGCGAGCAGCGTGCGCTGGGCCTCCTCCCGGCCGACCAGGGGCGGCATGCGCAGGTGGGCCAGCGCCGGGCCGCCCAACCCCTCGAAGGGCAACAGGTCTTCGGTGATCGGCTCGTCGTACAGCAGCCGCCCCGGGGGCGGGCCGAACGGCACGGTGGGCGGCGGATCACCCAGCGCGGCCAGCGCCCGGCGCACCGCGGCCACCGAGCGGTGGCGGAGGGCGGGGGACTTGTCGAGCATGCGCTGCACGATGGGCACCAGCCCCGGGGGGGCCTCGACGTCGTCCCGCACGAACAGCGGCGGCAGCGGCGAGCGCTGGTGATGGGCCAGCAGGTGGCGCCCGTGATAGGGCAGATCGCCGGTCAGGATCTCGAACAGGATGATGCCCAGGCTGTAGATGTCGGTCCACGGCCCGGTGCCGACCACGTTGCCCGAGGCCGCCTCGGGGGCGATGTAGGCCGGAGTGCCCTCGATGCGTCGCCCGGCCCGGCGGGCGTCGGGCACGGCGAGGGCGATGCCGAAGTCGACCAGCCTGACCGCCCCCGGGCCGACGACCTCGGGCAGCAGCAGCACGTTGCCCGGCTTGAGGTCGCGGTGCACCAGATCGCGGGCGTGGGCGTGGGCCAGCCCGGCGAGCAGGCCGTCGAGCAGCGTCCACAGGCGGGGCCAGCTCCACGGCCCGCGGGTGTACTGGCCGAGCGGCGCGCCGTCGACGTACTCCATGGCCATGAACGGCGAGCCCTCGGGCGTGCGCCCGTAATCGAGCACCCGCACCACCCCGGGGTGGTTCAGCCGGGCCATCGCCCGCACCTCGCGGTTGAACGAGCGCTCGGCCGAGCCCCGGCGGTCGTTGCGCAGGTTGAGCACCTTGACCGCGCAGTGCCCGTCGCCCTCGGCCTTCGCCAGCCACACGCTGCCCATCGAGCCCTCGCCCACTTCGCGCAGGGGTCGGTAGCCGTCGGGGAAGTCCTGGGGCAGCATGCGGTCGGGGCTCCTGACGTGCCGCTGAAGGCGGACGGCCACCTTTGCACGCCCGGTGGAGCCCGGCAAGCCCCTCCGCGGGGCCTGTCGACCGGATCAGATCCGGGGGAACAGCGGCAGCTGGACCGGCGCCCGGGCGGGCACGAGGTCGTAGCCGGTCAGCCCGACGAGGCGGTAGGGCTGCTCCAGTTCGAAGCCGTCCAGCAGCCGGCGGGCGGCGGCCAGCAGCGGCGGCGCGGCGTCGGTCGGCGCGGTCAGGGCGCACTGGCGGGTCGTGATCCGGAAGTCGGCGCTCTTGAGCTTCACCCGGGCCCCGCCGGCCAGCCGCCCCTTGCGTTGCAGCCGCCGGGCGACCTCGTCCGCGGCCGTCTCGAGGATGGGCTCGATGGCCGCCCGCCCGCGCACGTCGGTCGTCAGCGTACGCTCCCAGCCGATGGACTTGGGCTCGCGGTGGCTGACCACCGGCCGGGGATCGAGCGCCCGCGCCAGATCGCGGAAGTGAGGCCCGAGCCGCCCCAGCGGGGCCAGCGTCGTATCGTCGGCGGCGGCGACCTGCCCGATGGTGCGCAGCCCCAGCGCCTCGATGCGGGCGGCGGTCTTGGGCCCCGCGCCCCACAGTCGCGACACCGACAGCGGAGCCAGGAACGCCCGCGCCTCGCCCGGGGGCACGATGGTCAGCCCGTCGGGCTTGTGGAAGTCGCTGGCCACCTTGGCGACGAACTTGGTGGCCGAGACGCCCACCGAGACGGTCAGCCCGCCGGTGGCCGCGCGCACCGCGTCCTTCAGCGCCCGCCCCAGCGCCGCCGGGCCGGCGAAGCGATCGGCGGTGGTGCTCGCGTCGAGGAAGGCTTCGTCCAGGCTGAGCGACTCGACCTCGGGCGCGAACGTGGCGAAGACCGCCATCACCTGCCGCGAGACCTCCTTGTAGCGCTCGAAGCGCGGCCGCAGGACGACCGCGTGGGGGATGCGGCGCAGGGCGAGCGCCATCGGCATCGCGCTGCCCACCCCATACGGTCGGGCCTCGTAGCTCGCCGTCGCCACGACCCCCCGCTCGACCGGACCCCCGATGAGCAGCGGCCGCCCGCGCAGCGCCGGGTCGTCGAGCTGCTCCACCGACGCGTAGAACGCGTCCATGTCGGCGTGCACGATCACCCGGGGCGGTGACCCGTCGGCGGCATCCAGCGGCATGCGCCGTTGATGGCACGCCGCGCCGGCCGTTTCAAGCGCGAACTACTCGGGTGTTCAGGTGTACCCGATCACGGGCAGCCCGGCTGCATCTGGATCCAGGCCCCGACGAGGTTGGTGCCCCACGGATCGATCCGGTTGGTGGCGAGCTGCGGCATCTGGCCCTCGCCGCGCAGGTTCATCCGGGCGAACATCAGGCTGCGCGCGGGATCGCCGGGCGCGAGCAGCACCGCCCCGTCGATGCCCAGATCGCCCTGCTGCGGCTCGGCGTCGCACAGGCCCATCTCGGCGAAGGGCGTGCTCGCCCGCAGGTCGATGTCGGCGTTGGCCGGGCCGTCGGGCTGGTGGCACGAGGCGCAGTTGGCCTCCAGATAGGCCCGGGCCCGATCGCTGATCGGGGCGTCGGCGTCCTCGATGTCGGGGAACGCCGGCAGCCCCGCCGCCGGCCCCGGCGGCGTCACGTAGCCCGCCTCGGCCAGCGCATCGAGCTGTGCGGCGACCTGCCCGTCGTAGTCGAACATCCGGTTGAGCTGCGGCCCCGACAGCCCCAGCGCGTAGCCCTGGCTCTGGATGTGGCACTGATCGCACTGCGCCCGGCTGGGATAGACCCACTCCAGCGGCCCCTCGGCGGTCTCCAGCGTCCGGCTCTCCGATCCGGCGAGCAGCCGGGCGTCGGTCTGCTCCTCGTTCCAGCGGAAGCTGTAGCCGTTCCACCGATCCTCGCCCTTGCGGATCATGCGGGTCTCGACCCGCCGCTCGGTCCCATCGGGCTGCGCCATGAGGAAGGTCTTGATCAGCACCGTGCCCACCGGCACCTCGAACACCCCCTCGTCGCGCCAGATCATCTGCGTGCCCGCCGGCAGCGCCATCGAGCGCAGCTTGATCGCGCCATCGCTCCACAGGCGGGCGTTGACCCCGTAGGGCACCACCCCCGGCGCCAGGGTGTGGGTCGCGGTGTCGTCGAAGCAGCCGGTCTCGCTCAGCCACTCGGGCAGCGGCTCGACGTCCACCGGGGCCGCGGCGCGCTCGAGGCGGTTGATGCCGGCGTCGAAGGTCACCACGTACAGCTCGCCGTCGGCGTCCTCGCCGAAGCTCGTGATCTGGCGCCCGGAGTCGGCGAGCACCGTCACCTCGGGCGGGCCGCCGGGGGAGGGGCGCAGGGCCCAGATGCGGCCCGAGTTGTAGTCGCCGAACACATACGCCCCCCACAGCTCGGGCAGCGCCGCGCCCCGGTAGACGAAGCCGCCGGTGATCGACTTGCCCTCGTCGTGGCCGTAGGCGAAGACCGGCGGGGTGAAGGCGTCCCGATCGCAGCCGGGCACGTAGCACTCATCGCCCTCGACCGGGTTCCAGCCGTAGTTGTGCCCGCCCTCGACCCGGTTGACCTCCTCCAGCCGATCCTGCCCCACGTCGGCCGCCCACAGCTCGCCGGTCGAGCGGTCGAAGCTCATGCGCCACACATTGCGCAGGCCCCAGGCCCAGATCTCGGGCCGACCGGCGCCGGGATCGCCCGGCTGGCAGCGCTCGGCGGCGAAGGGGTTGTCCGGGGGGATGCCATACGGCAGACCGCAGGCGGCGTCGGCCCGGTCGACGTCGATGCGCAGGATGCTGCCGAGCAGGGACGAGGTGTCCTGCCCGTGCCCCAGCGGATCACCGGCCGCGCCGCCGTCGCCCAGGCTGATGTAGAGGTAGCCGTCGGGCCCGAAGTGCAGATCGCCGCCGTTGTGGTTGCCGAACGGCTGCTCGACCTCGAGCAGGATCTGCTCCGACTCGGGGCGGGCCCGCAGCGGATCCATCGGATCGCGCTGCACCTCGCTGATCACCGAGCGCCGGGGGTTCGCGGCCGAGTAGTAGATGAAGAAGCGCCCGTTCTGCGCATAGTCCGGGTGGAACGCGAGCCCCAGCAGGCCCTCCTCGTTGTGATTGCGGCTGACCGGGCGCTGGTAGAACGTCTGCACGTCGCCCGGCGCCGCGGGGTCGAACCAGACGACGCGCCCCGACTGCTCGATGGCGAAGCGCAGATCGGGCTCGCCGGGGGCGACGCCGAACCACAGCGCCCGCTGGAGAGCCAGCCTGGGGAAGGCCGGCACCACCCGCATGTTGCCGATGGGCGGCGCCGGGGGCAGGCGACAGGTCCGGTTCTCGACCCGCGGCGCGAGCGGGCTGCCGTCGTCGACCCCGATCTCCATGCCCCCGTCGCTCCTCGGCCCGCCCCGATCGGCCTCCGGCTCGAGCGGCGGCGTGCCGTCCCCCGCGCACCCGACCATCAACGCCAGCAGCCCGACCAGCCCGACCCCTCGCCCCATCTCACCGCGCATCACCAAGACCCCCGCGCCCGGCGCCCCTCGTCAGCGATGCTCCAGCGGCGCCGGGTGCCCCTCGGGGGGCAGGTTCTGCGCCGGCCGAGCGTCCCCGCGCGGTGTTGCACCGGGTTTGTTATAGCTGTGTCCTAGGATACGACGGATGGCGTTTCGGGTGCGCGTCGAAAAATAGGCGTGGGTGAACGGCACCGCGTCCTTCAGATCGAGGTAGGGGTTCTTGGCCCCCGACAAGTGCACCAGGGCCAGCACCTGCTCGGCCACGCTCACCGGGCAGCCATCGAGCACCATGTGATCGTCCTTCTTGAGCGCCCGCAGCCGCAGCCCGGTGGTGGCCATCTTGGCGAAGATGTCCTGATGCTCGGCCTCCAGCGGATCGAGGCGGCTGCGATCGACATAGCGCGACTCGATGTGCACCACGTCGTCGCCCACCGGGCCGTGGTACTCGGCGCAGTCCCCGATGAAGATCACCTTCTCGCCGGGCTCGACGTGCAGCTCGCCCTCGTACTTGCCGAAGACGATGTGCAGCGGCGGCATCTTGTCGTCCGTCGAGGCGTCGTACAGCCGCAGGATCTCGATCGCCTCCTCCAGCGCGCCGGGGCAGCCGCCCCAGCAATAGCCGTGGGGATCCCCGTGATCATCCCCCGGCGGCGGCCCGCTGACCGCCTTGATCGACGAGCCCTGAAAGTACTCCTCGACCCGGATGAGACCCACCCGGAAGCCCTCGGCCTTCTTCTGCGCCGCCGCGAGCGTCACGTCGCCGACGACGTCGATGGCGTCGAGCTCCACCGGGCCGAACCCCCGCTCGTATGCCATGCGGATGTGATCGACGCTCAGCGGATCCAGCCCGATGATGTGGCAGCACACCGCGTCGAACGCCACCTGATTGTCGCCCATGATCACCAGCCCCATGTCGAATGGGATCGGGGTCAGCATGCGCCCCTCACCGGCGGTGATCGCGTCGATCGCGATGAACTGCGGCTGGACGATGTACTGCAGATCGGCCACCTTCTCATTGAGCCGGTGGTCGTGGTCGATGAGCCGGTGCCGATCGTCCTGGATGCCGATGTAGTTCTTCATCGAGAACGTGACCGTCGTCCACGGGTGGGCCTTGAACTTGGGACAGTTGACGAAGAAGTCGGCGCGGGCGACGGGCTCGGGGGTGTAGAGCGAGCCCCGCAGGCGGCCTGCGTGATACAGCGGGACCTCGACCTGCGACGTCTCCTCGAAGTGGTACAGCTTCACGTCGCCGATGCGGTCGGCCATCTCGTAGATGCCCGCCCCGCGGAAGGCGAAGCGGGTCGGCACGGTGATGCCGCAGCGCTCGCCGAGGGCCAGCTCCTCCAGATCGTCCCGGGCCCGGTCGCGCAGGGCGCGCAGCACGCCTTCGAGGAACTCCGGCCGGGTGTGGGCGTGGGGGAAGTGCTGCCCCGACGCGACCACGTTCGGCTTGACCAGCGTGCGCCCGTGGGGCCGCAGGTCGAGGGTGTCGAGCCCGTCGCGCACGATCGCGCGGATGCGCTGCGAGTCGTAGTCGGCGCAGGCGCGGATGATGACCGTCGGGCGCTTCATGATGCCTCCTCGGCGCGCGGGGTGGGCGCCTCGGAACACAGTAGCCCGCGGCCCGGCCCGGGTCCACCGACTCGGACCATGCAGTCGGGTCGGCGTCCGAGAAAAATCGCCGGTCGCCGGACACTTGGGGGTCCTCGTCCCCTAGTCGTCATCGACGATTTCATCAGGGATGAATTTTTCGTTTGCAATCCGACCCGCCTATGGTAATTTCTTCTCGTCTCGCAGGGGGTTTTGCCCGGCTCCCTGGAGATGCGATTCGGAGGCGCTTCGGCGCCATCGAGTCGCTCGAGGGGTGCGATGTCCTTCGGATGTCCACCCCTCACTTGGGCCGGTCTTCCTGGCCGGTCCGCCTGAGACGAGATTTGCCCGGTCTCTCTCAGGCGCTCCAAAGAGGTATTGCCCGGCCTCTTGGAGCAGGGACCGAGTCACTGCCTGAACTCGGTTCCAGAGCCCCCTGGGGGCGGCCATCGGTCGCCATAAAGCCCGGGGGGTTTCTTTTTTTCGAAGCCGGGCCCCCGACTTGAGCGCTTTCCCACAAACTCCGGCGCTTCGCCCAGCACCGTCGCGAGCGCCGATCCCGGTGTCTGTCGGCGCTCGGCCCGGCACTGTGCTCGACCGTATTGTGTGGGCAAGCTCTTGAGCGCCGGCCTGCCCTGGGGCCACACCCCCCGCCAACGCCTGCTGGCCGGCGCGCTGATCCCCGGCGTCGGCGAAGCCCGCGCCGTCAGCGCCGACATGGCCCGACTCGCCGGCGACCCCGCCGCAGACCCCCACGAACCCCCGCCCGCGCTGACCCCCGCCGCCCGGGAGAAGTGGCGCGCGGCGGGCCGCGACCCCCGCTTCGCCGCCCGGGTCGCCGCCGAGCGGGCCGCGCTGGAGCGCCTCGGCGCGTGGTACCTCACCCCGATCGACCCCCGCTGGCGGGCCCCGTGGCCCACCGGCATCCTGCGCGGACGAGGCCGGCTGCCCGAGCGGGGCGTCGCGATCGTCGGCGCCCGCCGGGCCGACCGCTACGGCCTCGACGTCGCCCGCCGGGTGGCCCGGGCCGCCGTCCTCCGCCGACGGCCGGTCGTCTCGGGCGGCGCGTTCGGCGTCGACCACGCGGCGCACCGGGCGACGCTCGACGCCGGGGGCCGCACCGTCGTCGTCCTCGGCTCGGGCCTGAGCCACCCGGCCCCCGCCCGCCACCAGAAGCTGTTCACCGAGGCCCTCGAACGGGGCGCCGTCGTCTCGCCCTTCCCCTGCGACCAGCGGGCCGCCCCGTGGACCTTCCCCCGGCGCAACCCGTGGATCGCCGCGCTGGCCGAGGCGGTGGTCGTGGTGCAGGCCGGGGCCCGCAGCGGCGCGCTGCACACCGCCCGGGCGGCCCTCGAACGCGACATCCCGGTCTACGCCGCCCCGGGCCCGATGGACGCCCCGCTGCACGCCGGCTGCCACGCGCTGATCGCCGAGGGCGCCCGGGTCCTGACCGCGCCCGACGCCTGGACCGAGTCCCTCGGGGGCGACGCGCTCGGAGACGACGCCACCCCGGCCGGACACCCGCCCACCGACCGCCGCGATCCGCTGCCCGACGGGCGCCCGCCGCCCGACATGCCGCCCGACCAGCGGGCCCTGTGGCTGGTCGCCGGCGTCGAGCCCCGCCCCATCGCCGAGCTGGCCGAAGACGCCGGGCTGGCCATCGACCGGGCGCTGCAATCGGCGACGCTGCTCGAGCTCGACGGCTGGCTGCGATCCGCGTCCGGCGGCCGCTACGCCCGGGGCCGCCCCGGCTGACAGGCGGGCGGCCCGGGCACCGCCCGCCTTCCATCCGGCCGGCCCATCGGTCATCATCCCCGCCCGTTGCCCGCCGACCCCGAGGAGCCCCGATGAGCGCTGAGACCTCCACCCCCGTCACCGTCGTCGGCGGCGGCCTCGCCGGCTGCGAGGTCGCGCTGCAGCTCGCCCGGCGGGGGGTGCCGGTGCGCCTGCTCGAGATGAAGCCGCTCAAGCGCACCCCGGCCCAGACCAGCGACAAGCTCGCCGAGCTGGTGTGCTCCAACAGCTTCCGCGCCGCCGACGTGGGCAACGCCATCGGCCTGCTCAAGTGGGAGATGCGCCACGTCGGCAGCGCCATCATGACCGCCGCCGACGCCCACGCGGTGCCCGCCGGCGGCGCGCTGGCCGTCGACCGGGAGCGGTTCGCCGACGCGGTCACCGCCGCCATCGAAGCCGAGCCGCGCATCGAGCGGATCGCCGAGATCGTCGACGAGATCCCGCCCGGCCTCTCGGTCATCGCCACCGGCCCGCTCACCGACAGCGCGCTGGCCCAGGCGATCGCCGCCCGCGCCGATCGCGAGAGCCTCGCCTTCTACGACGCCATCGCCCCGATCATCGACGCCGACAGCATCGACTGGGACGTCGTGTGGCGCCAGAGCCGCTACGACAAGGGCGACGGGGCCGACTACGCCAACGCGCCGCTCGACGCCGAGCAGTACGCCGCGTTCGTGCAGGCGGTGATCGAAGGGGACAAGGTCCGGGCCCACAGCTTCGAAGACGCGAAGTTCTTCGAAGGCTGCCTGCCCATCGAGGTCATGGCCGGGCGCGGCCCGCAGACGCTCTCGTTCGGCCCGCTCAAGCCGGTCGGCCTCACCGACCCCCGCACCGGCGAGCAGCCCCACGCCGTCGTGCAGCTCCGCATGGAGAACCGCGAGGCCACCGCCTGGAACATGGTCGGCTTCCAGACCCGGCTGCGCTACCCCGAGCAGAAGCGCATCTTCCGCAGCATCCCCGGGCTCGAGAAAGCCGAGTTCCTGCGCTTCGGCAGCGTGCACCGCAACACCTACCTGCACAGCCCCAGCCTGCTGAGCGACGCCCTGCACTTCCACGACGACCCCGACCTGTACTTCGCCGGCCAGATCACCGGCGTCGAGGGCTACGTCGAGTCCACCGCCTGCGGCCTGCTCATCGCGTGGCACATCCTCGCCCGCCTGCGCGGCGCCGCGCCCCCCCAGCCGCCGCCGACCACCGCGTTCGGCGCGCTGCGGCGCCACCTGCGGGGCGAAGGCATCCTCAGCGACTACAGCCCCAGCAACCTCAACTGGTCGCTCTTCGCGCCCATCGACCGCCGCCGCCGGGAGAAGAAACGCGCCAAGCGGGCCCGCATGGCCGCCCGGGCCCAGGCCGACCTGACCGCGTGGTGGGCCGATCAGCGCCCGCGGCTCGAGGCGCGCCCGTGAAGACCCGCGCCCTGCTCGCCGGCCTCGCCCTGGCGCTGGCCGCCTGTGACGACGAGCCGGCCGACGCCACCCCCGACAGCGCGCCGGACATGGCGCTGCTCGACATGGCATCACCCGACGCCGACCCCGACGCCGCGCCCGACGCCGACCCCGCGCGGCCCGACGCGACCCTGGCGGACGCCGCCCCCGACGGCGCCCCGCCGCCCGACCCGGCCTTCACCTTTCTCGACAGCGCCCCCGCCGACTGCCCGCTCTCGGCCGCCGACTGCGCCGAGTCGTGGCCCGCCGCCGGCGACGTGACCCGGCTCACCTCGATCGAGCGCTTCGGCGACGTCGAGCACGACCGCGCCGCCTGGCTCTACCGCCCGCCCGCGGCCGACGGCCCCCTGCCGCTCCTGATCTTCCTGCACGGGGGCAACGGCAACGGCGCCGCCATGTTCGCCCGCCGGTTCGACGAGCTGGCCCGGGGCGAAGACATCGACTGGCGCCGGGGCACCGACGACTGCGTCCTGAGCGACCCCCGGGGCTTCGCCGACGCCGACGGCCGGCGCTGCATCCCGCCCGCGCAGACCTACCGCGCCACCGAAGCCTTCGCCGTGCTCCTGCCCGACGGCATCCCCAGCGTGAGCACCGCCATCCCCGGCGCCCGCCACTGGGAGGACGGCCGCAGCCCGTCCCCCGGGCAGCGCGTCGACGCCCAGACCCGGGACGACGTCGGCTACATCGCGCACCTCGTCGACGTCATGCTCGACCGGGGCGACGTCGACCCCGCGCGGATCTACCTCGCCGGGTGGTCCAACGGCGGCATGATGACCCAGCGGATCGTCTGCGAGATGAGCCTGCCCGGCCGGGCACCCCTGCGGCGCCTCGCCGCCGTCGCCGTGGGCGTCGCCGCGCTGCCGGCCAACCTCTACGACGGCGCCGCCGGCCGCCCGCGTTGCCCCCGCGACGGCTATGACCCCCCGGCGATGTACTTCCAGGTGGGCCGGGGCATCGACACCCCCGACTGCGAACCCTACCCCTGCGCCATGCCCGTGGCCGACGGCGACGGCCGCATGCCCTACGGCGAGGCCGGCGAGCGCCACCGCAACTACTCCCCCGACGGCGGCGAGATCCAGTCGTTCCCCGACACCCGGGCCCTCTTCCGGGGCGCGCTCGACGCGGCCTACGGCGCCGACGGCGAGCCCCGGAACGACGCCATCGGGCAGTTCACCACCCGCGAGGTCACCACCTTCGACGGCGGCCGGGTCGAGCTGCGCACCCTCGTCACCGACGGCGGGGCCCACGAGCTGGGCGGATCACGGGGCGAGTTCGCCAACGAAGGCCGCCAGTGGCAGTTCCTCTCCCGGTTCCGCCGGGTCGACGGCCGGGTCGAACCGCGGGCCATGGGCAGCGTCGACGGCGTCTACTGACCGCCGCCCCCGAGAACTGGCCCGCTGTAGGCACACCGCCTACACTGACGCCATGCCCGACACACCCCCCCCGCCGACCGCCGCCCCGAGGCACCCCGACCTCGAAGACTTCCACCGCTACCTGCGCTTCGAGAAGCGGGCCAGCCCGCGCACCGTCGACGGCTACCTGCGCGACCTCGGCTTCTTCGTGGCCCACGCCCGGGGCGACGGCGACTTCGACCCCGCCGCGATCACCCACCGCGACGTGCGGCGCTACGTCGCCGGCCTGCACAAAGACGGCCTCGCCCCCAGCACCATCGCCCGCAAGCTCGCCGCCGTGCGGGCCTTCTTCCGCTACCTCGTGCGAATCGAGCGCCTGCCCGCCGACCCCACCGCCCGGGTGCGGACCCCCAAGCAGCCCCAGCGCACCCCGCGGTTCCTCTCGGCCGACGACGCCGCCCGGCTCATGGAGGCCCCCCAGGGCGACGGCCCCGCCGCCACCCGCGACCGGGCGATCCTCGAGCTGGCCTACGGCGGCGGACTGCGGGTCAGCGAGGTCGTCGGCCTCGACCTGAGCGACCTCGACCTGGGGCAGGGGACCGCCCGCGTCGTCGGCAAGGGCAGCAAGACCCGCATCGTACCCATCGGGCGCCACGCCATCGCCGCACTGCAAAGCTGGCTCGCCAAGCGCCCCGAGATGAACGGCAAAGGCAGCGGCCACCCCACCGCCGTCTTCCGCAACAAGAACGGCGGCCGGCTCAGCGCCCGGGCCGTGCAGCGCCTCGTCGAGCGCTGCCGCCCCGCCTGCGCCGAAGCCGGGGCCACCCCCCACTGGCTGCGCCACGCCTGCGCGACCCACATGCTCGGCAGCGGAGCCGACCTGCGCAGCATCCAGGAGCTGCTCGGCCACAGCTCGCTGTCGACCACCCAGCGCTACACCCACGTCGACCTGCACGCGCTGATGCAGGTCTACGACCGGGCCCACCCCCGGGCCAAGGCCGAGTAGCCCCGCGCCCTCAGCCCGCGTCTCAGTCCGCCCCGAACAGCAGATCGAAGCCGAAGCTCAGCTCGATGTGATTGGAGAAGTCCTGATCGGGCTCGAAGCTGTCGGCGAAGATGTGGCGCAGCCCGCCGCGCACCGCCACCCGCTCGTTCAGCGTGCCCCGCAGCTCGAACCCGTAGTGGAACTGCCCGTCCAGATCACTCTCATCGCCGAAGACGTGATACGCCCCGCCGCCCACGACCAGCAGCGGCATCACCGGCCCCTCGCGCAGGTTGATCAGCAGATCCCCGTCGTACAGCAGCGCCGTCGCCACCGCGTCCCCCGCGCTCAGCGGCAGATAGGTCACCGCCGCCTCGACCCCCAGCCAGCCGTTGAGCTGCTGCCCCAGCCGGACCCGCACGAAGCCGTCGGCCTCCGGCGAGACCGCCGCGCCCGTCGCGTCGGTCAGCCCCGCCTCCCAGTCCGTCACCACCAGGTGCCCCCCGGCGGCCAGCCCCAGGTGGGTCGACGGCGGCACCGGCGCCCCGAGCGCCCCGCCCCACCCGAACAGCGTCGACCCGACCAGCGCCGCCGCGCACAACAGAGACCTCACGCCGAACCTCCCGTCATCATCCGTCGAACGATACCCCATGACGCCCCGCGGTCGCTGTCGCTCCGCGCGCCCGCCGATCCCACCCTTGCCCGCGGCCCCCGCGCGGGGCACGATCCGCCGCGCAGGGGAGGAGGGATACGCCGATGAACGGCCTCGACTGGGCGGTGGTCGCCGTCTACATCAGCGGCATGGTCTTCATGTCGTGGTGGCTCGGCCGCAAGCAGACCGACATGAAGAGCTACTACCTGGGCGGCAACGGGCTGTCGTGGTGGTCCATCGGCATCTCGACGATGGCCACCCAATGCTCGACCAACAGCCTGCTCGGGGCGCCGGCCTTCATCATCACCGCCGGCCTGCTGTGGCTCCAGTACGAGTTCGCGGTGCCCATCGCCATGATCGTCATCATGGTCTTCCTGCTGCCCTTCTACCGAAAGCTGAACCTGGTCTCGGTCTACGAATACCTCGAGCGCCGATTCGGCCTCGGGGCGCGGACCCTGCTGTCGGTCATGTTCCAGATCCTGCGGGCCTTCGCCACCGGGGTCACCGTCTACGGCATCAGCATCGTGCTCCAGGAGATCGTCGGCCTGCCTTTCATCTGGTCGGTGCTCATCCTCGGCGTCGTCACCATCATCTACGACATGCTCGGGGGCATGGCCGCCGTCGTCTGGTCCGACGTCATCCAGATGGGCGTGCTCTACCTCGGCATCGTGCTGTGCGTCATCTTCAGCGTCGACGCCGTCGGCGGCCTCGACGCCGTCTTCGAACTCTTCCCGCAGGTGGGCGACGTGCTCGCCGAGCGCACCGGGCAGCCCAACGACTTCGTGGGATTCACCGCCGTCGACTTCAGCGGCCACGGCTTCGGGGACGACCAGACCTTCGCCTTCTGGCCCATGCTCTTCGGCGGCCTCTTCCTCTACGTCTCGTATTACGGCTGCGACCAGAGCCAGGTGCAGCGCGAGCTGTCGTCCAAGGACTGCGACGACACCAACCTCTCGCTCGCGCTCAACGGATTCCTGCGGTTCCCGCTCGTGCTCACCTACTGCTTCATGGGGATCTGTATCGGGGCCTTCATCGTCGCGAACCCCGAGTTCATCGACAGCCTGCTGCTGCCCGACGGCCGCTACGAGTACAACCTCGCGGTGCCCAAGTTCGTGCTCGGCGAGCTGCCCCACGGCATCATCGGGCTCATCATCGTGGCGCTCTTCTCGGCGGCCATGTCCTCGCTCGACTCGACCATCAACTCGCTGTCGGCGACCACCATGAAAGACATCTACGAGCGCTTCGTGGCCGCCGGCCCGCTCGACGACCGGACCCAGCTCCGCATGTCGCGGGTGTTCACCGTCTTCTGGGGCGTCGTCTGCGTCGGATTCTCGTTCGTCGTCGGCGGCATCAGCGACTCGATCATCGAGTCGGTCAACAAGATCGGATCACTGGCCAACGGCCCCATCCTGGCCATGTTCCTGCTCGGCCTGCTCACCCGCCGGGCCAACCAGACCGGGGCCATGACCGGGCTCATCGTCGGGTTCGCCACCAACTGCGCCCTGTGGATCTGGGCCCCGACGGTCTCCTGGCTCTGGTGGAACGTCATCGGCTGCGTCGTCGCCGTCGTCATCGGCTACGGCGTCTCGCTCGCCACCGCGCGGCCGAAGAAGGACCTCGCCGGGCTCGTCTGGTCGCCGGGGGCCGCCGCGCAGTTCGAGTACACGCGCAACTGGCCCCGCTACTACATCGCGATGGCCCTCTACGCCGGAGTCATGATCGCCGTCTCGGTCTGGATCGGCACCTGGGGAGCCGCATGAAGCCCGCGCCCGACCGCCTCGCCCCGCTCGCCGCCGCCGCCGCCGAGCTGCTGCGGCGCAACGACCGCGGGGGCTACACCGTGCCCTCGCCCAAGCTCTACCCCCACCAGTGGGCCTGGGACTCGGCCTTCGCCGCCATCGGCTGGGCCTGCCTCGACCCCGACCGGGCGCTGACCGAGCTCGAGATCCTGCTCGCCGGCCGCTGGCCCGACGGCCGGGTGCCGCACATCCTCTTCCACGACCTGAGCGGGGTGTACTTCCCCGGCCCCGACTTCTGGCGCACCGAGCGCTCGTCGAGCATCACCCAGCCCCCGGTGTGGGCCACCGCCCTGCGGCGGATCGTCGAGCGCGGCGCCGACCCCGCCCGGGCCCACGCCCTGCTCGACGCCGTCGACCACAGCCACCGGTTCTTCGCCGCGCAGCGCGACCCGAACGCCTGGGGCGCCGTCGCCGTGGCCCACCCCTGGGAGAGCGGCCGGGACAACTGCCCCGCGTGGGACGCCGCCATGCAGGCCGTCGACCCCGACCGGGCCCCGCCCTTCCGCCGGGTCGACACCGAGCGGGTCGACGACCCCGCCGAGCGCCCCACCGACGACTGGTACCGGCGCTACGCCACCCTCGTCGCCGACATCGCCGCCAACGACTTCGGACCCGGACCCTTCGCGGTCTACGACCCCATGATGACCGCGCTGCTCGCCCGATCCGAAGCCGACCTGGCCCACCTCGCCCGAGCCGCCGACCGCCCCGACCTCGCCGCCGCCGCCGACGCCCGCCACGCCCGCCTCGCCCGGGGCCTCATCGAGCGCCTGTGGGACCCCGCCGCCGGCCGATTCGCCTTCCACGACGCCGCCAGCGACACCCGCAGCACCCCCGACGTGCTCGCCGCCTACACCCCGCTGCTGCTCGACCTGCCCCCCGCCGTGCGCGACCGCCTGTGGGCCGGCCTCGAAGCCCGCTACGCCACCCCGTGCCCGCTGCCCACCGCCGCCCCCGACGCCGCGGCCCACCAGCCGCGCACCTACTGGCGGGGCCCGGTGTGGGTCAACCTCGCCTGGCTGCTCGCCCCCCGCCTCTCGCCCGCCTTCGGCGCCGCCGTGCGCCGCCGCACGCTCGAGACCGTCGAGGCCCACGGCTTCCGCGAATACTACGACCCCCGCGACGGCGGCGGACTCGGCGCCCGCGACTTCACCTGGACCGCCGCCCTCGTCCTCGACTGGCTCACCCCCGCTGGCGATTGACACGCAACTACTACCCCGGTTAGTAACGAAGCCTCGCGCGGACGCTCCCCCTCCGAGAGGCCCCCATGACCCCGGACCCCACCCGCCCACCGAACCCCGCCCGCGCCGCGCTTCGGACCAGCGCCCTGCTGCTCGCGCTCGCCGCGCCGGCCCTCGCCGCAGAGGCGACCCCCCCCGCCGCGCTCACCGACCCCTACGTGCCCCCCGGCGACCCCGTCGACCCCGCCGCCGTCACCGCGCTGACCCTCGACCAGATCCTCATCTACGCCGACGCCCACGCCCCCCGCATCGCCGCCGCCCGGGCCCGGATCGGGCTGGCCGACGCCGACATCGCCGCCGCCGACCCGCTCCTCCCGGCCAACCCCGAGATCGAGATCGGCGCCGGCGCCCGGATCATCCACGGCGACCGGGGCCTCGACCTCGAGGTCGGCCTGCGCCAGCAGCTCGCCATCAGCGGCGCCCGGGGCCTCGCGCTCGACGCCGCCCGCGACCGCCGCCGCCTCGCCGAAGGCGCCGTCAACGAGACCCGCTGGCAGGTGCACGTCGAGGCCCACCGCCACTTCGTCGACCTGCTGCTCGCCCGCGAACAGCGGGCCCAGGCCGAGCGGTTCGTCGCCTTCTCGACCGCCCTGCGCGACATCGCCGCCCGACAGGTCGACGCCGGCGAGATCTCCCCGCTCGTGCTGCTCGTCGCCGACGCCGACCTCGCCCGCACCCGGGAGGCCGTCATCGACGCCGACCAGCGCGCCGCCGCCCTGCGCACCCGGCTCGCCGCGCTCATCGGCTGGCGCGCGCCCGAGCTGCCCCCGCTCGAAGGCGCCCTGCCCGCCATCCGCCCCGCGCCCGACATCGACGCCCTGCTCGAGCTGATGACCGCCCACCACCCCACCTTGCGCGCCCGGGCCCTCGCCATCCGGGCCGGCCGCAGCCACATCGACGCCCAGGCGCGCGCCGCGTGGCCCGACCCCACCATCGGGCTCAGCTACACCCGCGAAGCCGGCCACGGCCCCGACCCCCCGGCCGACATCTGGAGCCTCAGCCTCGGCCTGCCCATCCCCATCTGGCGCCAGAACCCCGGCCCCCGGGCCCGCGCCGCCGCCGAAGCCCGGATCGCCGAGCGCGAGCAGGCCGCCACCGCCCGCCGCCTGCGGGCCGAGCTGACCGAAGCCGCCGCCGCCCTCGACGCCGCCGCCGCCCGGGTCGCCCTCTACGAGACCGGCGTCGTGCCCCGGCTCGAAGAGAACCTCGCCCTGCTCCAGACCGCCTTCCGGCTCGGCGAGGCCGACGTGCACCAGATCTCCCAGACCCGGGCCCGGCTGCTCGAAGCCACCGGACAGCACATCCAGGCCCGGCGCGCGTGGTACGAGACCGCCGCGACGCTCGAAGGGCTCGTCGGCACCGAGATCTGGCACGACCCCGGCCCCGCGCCATGAGCGACGACGCCTCGACCTGGAACCGCCTCGCCGGCCGCTACGACCGCATCGTGCGCCTCTTCGACACCAGCTACCCCCGGGTCCGGGCCCGCCTCGCCGACGACCTGCCCCCCGGCCGCGTCCTCGAGCTGGCCGCCGGCACCGGGCAGTTCACCCTCGACCTCGCCCGCCGGGCCGACGCGCTCATCGCCACCGACGTCTCCCCCGAGATGGTCGCCGCGCTCACCGACGCCGTCGCCGGCGCCGCCAACATCGAGACCCGGATCACCAGCGCCTACGCCATCGACGCCCCCGCCGCCCACTTCGACGCCGTCTTCTGCGCCAACGCCCTGCACGTCATGGACGATCCCGACCGGGCCCTCGCCGAGATCCACCGCGTCCTGCGCCCCGCCGGCGCCCTGCTCGCCCCGACCTTCCTGCACGGCGCCGACCCCGCCCGCCGCGCGCTCTCCCGGGCGCTGAGCCTCATCTCACCGTTCGTCGCCCGCAGCCGCTTCACCCTCGCCGGGCTCACCGACCGGATCACCGCCGCCGGCTTCACGATCACCCACGCCGAGCGCATGCCGGGCCTCTTCCCCCTGGGCTACGTCGCCGCCCGCCGCGCCGGTTGATCGCCGACGGCGACCCGTCCACACTCCCCGACCGAGGCCCCGGGCGGTCGCGCCCGCCACCCGCGCCGATCCGAGACGGTCGGCCGAACCACCCGGGGCCCCGACCCGGAGGAGGCCGCCATGCGCCTGCATCGCATCCACATCCGCAACTACCGCGCGCTGCGGGACGTCGAGCTGACCGACCTCGGCCCGCTGGCGGTCTTCGTGGGGCCCAACGGCGTCGGCAAGTCGACCCTGTTCGACGCGCTGGGCTTCGTGCGCGACACCCTGGTGCACGGCGCCCGCGAGGCCTGCGCCCGCCGGGGCGGGTTCGAGGCGCTGCGCAGCCGCGGCCAGACCGGGGCGATCGCGTTCGAGCTGGGCCTGGAGACCGCCGACGGCGTGCGGCTGACGTGGCGGGCCGGGATCGACGCGGCGGACGGCGGCGATGTGAGCCTCGACGTCGAGGCCCTGAACTTCGAAGGCCCGGTCGAGCCGAGAGATCTCATCGAACGACCCACGCGCCACTCAGCCCTGGTCTTTGCGCATGATCCGACGGGCAAGCGGGAGCCGGTCGGACCGGATGTGATCTGGTTCGGAGCCGCCTTCGATGATCGCTCGGCGGTCGGCGGGGCTCATCTCCGCCGAGAGCGGCCCCTCATCGCCGCCACCGCGCAGTTCCTGACCGCCACCCACCTCTCCGAGCTGACCCCCGCCGCCCTGCGCCGCAGCACCGGCGGCCGCAGCGACGGCCTCGAGCGCCACGGGGCCAACCTCGCCGCCGTCGCCCGCCGCATCCACGACAAACACCCCGAGCGCTTCGCCGCCATCATCGAGCGCATGACCCACATGGTGCCCGGCCTCGACCGGGTCGAGGTGCTCGAGAGCCCCGACAAGCGCCTGATCCTGCGCTTCGGCGACCGCCACTTCGCCGACCCGTTCCTGCCCGACGAGGCCTCCGACGGCACGCTCAAGCTCTTCGCCCACCTCGTCGAGCTCGCCGAGCCCGAGCCCTTCGGCCTGCTGTGCAGCGAAGAGCCCGAGAACCACCTCAACCCCAACCTGCTCGGCGGCCTCGTCGAAGAGCTGCGCGACTACGGCCGCCGCGGGGGGCAGGTCTTCGTCGCCACCCACGCCCCCGACCTCGTCGACGCCGCCCGCATCGACGAGGTCTTCTGGTTCGACAAGCGCGACGGCTTCACCCGGGCCCACGCCGCCGCCGCCGACCCGGTGCTGCGCGACCTCGTCGCCGACGGCGAGCCGCTCGGCCGCCTCTGGCGCCAGCGCCTCCTGGGAGGCGACGCCCCGTGATGCTCGTCTTCCTGCTCGAAGAAGCCTCGATGAAGTTCTTCCTCGACGCCTTCGTGCCCCGCGTGCTGCCCGGCGTGCCGTTCAAGACGATCCCCCACTCGGGCAAGAACGACCTCGAGAAGTCGCTGCCCCGCAAGCTGCGCGCCGGCTGGCCGCCCGACACCCGCTTCGTCGTCGTGCGTGACCAGGATCAGGCCGACTGTCGGGCCATCAAGCGCCGCCTCGCCGACCTCTGCGCCGCCGCCGGCCGCCCCGACGCGCTCGTCCGGATCGCCTGCCGCGAACTGGAGGCGTGGTTCCTCGGCGACCTGCCCGCACTCGCCGAGATCAGCGGTCGCCCGACCCTCGCCGCGCTCGGCGAGAAGGCCCGCTATCGCGACCCCGACGCCGTCGACTACCCGTCCCGGGCCATCGCCGAGCTGGTGCCCGACTACAAGAAGACCCTGCACGCCCGGCGCATGGCCGCCGCCCTCGACCCCGACCGCTGCCGATCGGAGAGCCTGCGCCAGCTCGTCGCCGGCCTGCGCCGGATCGCCCGCACAACCGGGGGCTGACACCCAGCGCACGACGTGACGGCTCGGGGGCGCCCACCCGCGCTCCGCATCCCGGACCACCGACCGTGACGGGCACGATCTGCACTCTGCGGAGCGTGCCTGTACGCGGTGACGGGCGCGATTTGTCATCTGCACATCGGGCCTGTACGCGGTGACAGACGCGATTTGTCATCTGCCCATCGGGCCCGTACGCGGTGCGGGGGGCGATGTGCGCTGGCGAAGTCGGGTCCGTACGCGGTGCGGGGGGTGATGTGCGCTGGCGAAGTCGGGTCCGTGCGCGGTGCGGGGGGTGATGTGCGCTGGCGAAGTCGGGCCCGTGCGCGGTGCGGGGGGCGATGTGCGCTGGCGAAGTCGGGTCCGTGCGCGGTGCGGGGGGCGATGTGCGCCGGCGAAGTCGGGTCCGTGCGCGGTGCGGGGGGCGATGTGCGCCGGCGAAGTCGGGCCCGTA
>JAUHYW010000071.1 GCA_030426085.1 bacterium
GTCGCGGTAGGGTCGCGCCGAAATTGGCCGTCGTGCCAAGTGCCCGAGGCTGGGGCGGAATCGCCCGACCATCGAGCGGCCTGAAAATCCGCGTGTCGGTGGTTCGAATCCGCCCCTGGGCACCGCGTGGTTACGCCGTTTCGGCGAAGTGGCGAAGCCGGCCGGGTCATTGAAAACCCGGACAGAACCAACCAACGGCCGGCCGACCTTGCAGGTCGGCCGGCCGTTTCCTTTTGAGGAGGGTAGATGGCTGACTACAAGCACATCGAGCCAGATCTCCTCCTGCTCGACCTGGAAAACCCACGGGTCGACGACCAGCCGGACCAGCAGGCCGCTGTTGCAGCACTCCTGGAGGAACAGAAGTCCAGAATCATCGCGTTGGCGAAGGACGTGGCAATGTTCGGCTTCGACCCGTCGGCCTTGCCGATAGTCGTGCCATCGGACGAGATACCTGACCACTACATCGTGGTGGAAGGCAATCGGAGAGTGACCGTTGCCCAGTTGTTGCTCGACCCCAGTCTATTGCCCACGGACACCCCTCCGCCGATCGTCAGAGGTATTCTCAAGCAATCGGAGCGTGTTGAACGGAGCAACATCTCGCCGATACTCTGCTGCGTCCTGCCCACGCGCGAAGACGCGGACCACTGGATCGAACTCCGTCACACGGGGATGAACAAGGGGGCCGGTCTCGTTGGGTGGACCGGTGCACAGACCGCCAGAAACTCGGCTCGGCGCGGGAAGAAAAAACCTGCCCACCAACTCCTCCAGATCATTCGTGAGCACGGCTCACTCTCTGACGAAGCCCAGGCGGTGATAGCGAAGGGCAAGTTTCACATCACCAACCTGGGCCGGTTGGTGTCGGATCCGAATGTCCGATACGCGTTGGGGATCGAGAAGAAGAAGGGCGTCGTCTCGCTCGGGTCCAACCCGGCAGCGACTCTGAAGGCTGTGTCATACGTTGTGGAGAGGGTCGCCACGGGAGCCATAGCTGTTGGCGAGATCTACGATCGACCGAAGCGCGAAGAGTTCATCGAGAAGTTCCCTCTGGAGTTGCGGGTCGATTTGGCAGCCGACGACGCCGACGAGCAGGGCCGCGCCGACGAGCAGGGCCGCGCCGACGCGCAGGGCCGCGCCGACGAGCAGGCCCGCGCCGACGGGCAGGGCCGCGCCGACGAGCAGGCCCGCGCGGACGAGCAGGCCCGCGCCGACGAGCAGGCCCGCGCGGACGAGCAGGCCCGCGCCGACGGGCAGGGCCGTACCGACGGGCAGGCCCGCGCGGACGAGCAGGCCCGCGCGGACGAGCAGGGCGGCCGCGCCGACGGGCAGGCCCGCGCGGACGAGCAGGCCCGCGCGGACGAGCAGGGCGGCCGCGCCGACGGGCAGGACCGCACCGTCGACGGCAGTGACGCTACTGAACCGGTTGGCGAAGATGAGGAGCATGCGGGTGACCTCAACGATGGCGGCCAAACGGCGGGCAGCCGTACTCGTCCGTCTGAGCGCCTGATCCCTGAGGATTTCAATCCTCGGTGCTCGGGCCGCGTGCAGGATCTGCTCGATGAAGGCAAACGCCTGAATATCCGAAGACACACCAACTCATGTGGAGTGCTCCTGAGACTGATTCTGGAGTTGGCCGTGGACCAGTACCACGCCCAGTGGCAAGTGCCAGAGTTGCTCAAGATCGAGCAGAACCCGAAATCCGGACCGGCGACTCTTCGGACGAAGCTTCTGGAGGTGCGAAAGCACCTGCTGGGTCGTGGGGTGATGTCCAAGCAAGAACTTCAGTACGTGCGCTACGCAGCGGATTCCGGTAAGAAGGACCAGCACAAGACAACAACTCTGCTGGCAGCAAGCGTGGTAACGCTCAACGAATACGTTCACAATCGGTTCTTCCACCCGGACCCTGACTCGGTCCGCGCTGGGTGGAAGAGCTTGGCACCCTTCATTCACCAAATCTGCGAAGATGGGTGCACCGGACCGGCAAAGTAGGCTTGGAATGAATCAACTCTCGCCTCTGCGATATCCAGGCGGCAAGGCGCGAGTAGCCAATTTCATGCGACTGGTCGTCGTCATGAACGACCTCCATGGTGGAGAATACGCGGAACCGTACGCGGGAGGGGCCGGTGTGGCTCTGAACCTCTTGTTCGGCGGCTACGTGTCCCGCATCCGAATCAACGATCGTGATCCATCCATCGCTGCGTTTTGGAGGGTCGCGACGGCACATGCTGGCGAGTTGTGCGACTTCATTGAGACGGTGGAGCTGTCCGTCGACGAGTGGCACCGTCAGCGCGCGATCTATCAGGATTCCAACACGAATCTATTGGCGCGTGCCTGCGCGACATTCTACCTGAATCGAACGAACCGGTCGGGGATCATCAAGAGCGGCGGGATCATCGGCGGACTCGACCAGACGGGGAAATGGAAGATCGATGCCCGCTTCAACAGGGGCGACTTGGCCCAGCGCGTACGGCGCATCGCAGACAAGTCGAGCCAGATCGAGGTGACAGATCTCGATGCCCTAGACTTCCTTGAGACGCTGCCACGCGAGCGCTTGCTGTGCTATCTGGACCCTCCCTACTATCGGAAGGCCAGCGAACTCTACGCCAACTTCTACCTGCCAAGCGACCATGCGGCCGTCGCGCAGGCCGTACACGGGCTCTCATGCCCGTGGATCGTCTCCTATGACAACACCCAGGAGATCCGTCGACTGTATTCGGACTTCAGCGATATCCGCTACGATCTTCGCTACACTGCTCGAAAGCGGTACGAGGGCAAGGAAATCATGTTCTTCAGCCCAGGCTTGAAGGTGCCGGAAATTGAAGTCGCTCGTACCCCAGAAGCCTCGGAAGAGGCGGACGTTCGTCGCTTCAAGGCGCCACCCCAGATCAAGCGGCGAGACGTGAAGGAGGCTTTGCTGGAGGTAGGTGCGGCCGTGTCGCTGTAGTCAGTCCGATAGACCCAGGTTGACCTGCTCGAACAGCAGGCGTAGCTACGGCCCCGCCAACTTCACCCGCGCCACCCGCTCGGCCTGTCCCGGCGTGTGGTGCAGGTACTTCATCGTCGCCGCCAGCGTCTTGTGCCCGAGGTGCCGCTTCACCGTCATGATGTCGGCCTTCCCCTCGGTGATCAGCAGCGTCCCCATCGTGTGCCGTAGATCGTGCAGCCGCAGCGTGGCCGGCAGCTCGGCCCGGGCCAGCGCCCGGCGGTACGCCTTGTAGGGCGAGACGATCGGCTGCTCGACCGGATCGGCCTTCGGATCCCAGCGCCCCGAGTTCCGGTGCACCCGGCGGAAGACCAGATGGTCCGCCGGCGGCGGGCGCCCGTCGTACAGCTCGTCGATGATCCAGCGCAGGTGGGGCGCCAGCTCGGGATGCAGGGTCACCGGGACGTCGTCGCCGTTCTTCGTGTCGATGAAGACGATGAGCGCCTGCTCGAAGCGCACCTGACCCCAGCGCAGCCACAGCAGATCGGACTTCCGGCCGGCGGTGTAGAACAGCGCCGCGAACAGCGGGCGGTAGCACGGCTCGGCGGCGGCGAGCAGCCGGCGCACCTGGTCGAGCACGAGCGCCTTCGCGACGGTCGACCGCTCGGGCAGCCGCAGGCCCATGCAGACGTTGCGAGTGAGCACCCCGTCCTCGTGGGCTTCGCGCAGCACCCGGGACAGCGCCGCGAGCACCCGGTTGACGGTCCCGCTCTTCAGCGTGTTCGAGAGCCGCCCGAGGCCCAGCTTGATGTCGCGGCGGGTGATCTCGTCCAGCGGCCGGTCGAGCAGCTCGGGCCAGTGGTTCAGGATCATCCGGGCCACGTCGGCCCGGTGTCTGGCGCCCGACCGGAACATGCGGCTCTCGACGACCTCGGCGGCGAACTCGCGCAGGGTGGGCACCGGTGGCTTCGGCGGCGGGGCGAGGCCGCTCCGGATCCGCTCGGTCTCGACCTGGCGCTCGCGCAGCCACGCCAGGGCGTTGTCGTACTCGATGAAGGTCCGCGAGCGGCACTGGCGGTCGTGATCGCGGTAGCGGGCCCGGTAGCGGCGCCGGCCGTCCTTCAGCCGGACCTCGCCGATCCCCGGCGCCAGCTTGCGCCGCCGGCTCATCGCCTCCGCTCCTTGGCCACCGCCCGGAGGTCACGCATCGCCCGCTCGAGCGGGCACGCGATCTCCGGACCCACTCGGCGCCGTCGCCGCCGGCGGGGCTGCCGCCGCGCATGCCACCGCCGGACGGCCGCCGGATCGAAGACCGGTCGGCCGAGGTGGCGACCCTCGACGGGCAGCCCGTGGCGCTTGATGCGGTAGACGACCCACTTGCGGGCGGCCTCGGTGGTGGGCTCGGCGTGCCCCAGGAAGCGGGCCACGTCGCGCCAGCCCCACGGGCCGGCGGGCAACTGCTCGGCCCAGCTCGCGACCTCGTCGGGATCGAATCGCGGGGCGCTGCCCTCGCGGCCGGCTTGGGGCAGCCCGCGCTCGATGACCTGTCGGCGGACCCACTTCATCGCCGCGGCGCTCGTCGGGTCATCGTGGCCCAGGTACCAGGCCACGTCCTGCCAGCTCCACAGCCCGTCGACGGACGGGGGGTGTCGGCGTCTTCTCACAGCTCTCCCTCCGTCCCGGATGGGGGTCTGGACTCCGAATCTGGTGCGCGCGCCCGCTCCTGAGCGTGCCCGGCGCGGGTTGTATTACCGATTGCGGTATCCGTCCATTTCTCGTTCCGGTCCGGTGGTTTGGCGCTCTTGTTGGATCTGCCGCCGGATGGTCGCGCCGCCCCCGGCGGCCGTGACTCCAGTCCCGCCGGCGCATCGCCATCGGCTCCGAGGAGGCCGGCGAACGCCTGGCGGAAGCGTCGCCCGGCACGGGCCCGCTCGGCGTCCGACAGGCGGCCGTCGTCGGGCGCCTCGGGCTCGACGGGCGGCGCTGACGTGGGGGCTTCGGGTTCCGGATCGGGCTCGTCGTCTGGTGGGCGCTCGGCGTCTTCCTCAGCCTCGAGGACGCCGTCGCTGAGCAGCTCCGGGCGGTCGAGGGCCTCGGGACCACCGGGCGGCGCTGCCGACGAGCCGGCTCCGGGATCCACGGGAGATGCCGGGCCAGTCGGCGGATCCTCGAGGGCCCCATCGTCCTCGGCCGACGCGTCGGGCTCGCCGGCGTCGGGCGGCAGACGCGGTCGCTGGTAGTCCGTGCGGGCCACCCGATCGGCGAGGAAGTCCGGCCGCGGGCGGCCCATGTAGTCCATCGAGTGCATCGCCCGCCGGATCTCGGCTTCGGGCACGCCCTCCCCGAGAAGCCGGTTGATGACCGCGGTCGGATCGGCGGTCCGGGCCCACCGGCGGCGCCACTCGCGGATCAGGCGGCCTGCCTCCGACGAACGCGGCCTCGAGCGCGGCGACGCCGGCAGCGCCGGCGAGCGGCCCTGCCACCGCTCGCTGCGCTGTACCGAAGACCGTCGCGACGGCGGCCGAGCGTCCTTGGCGTCCTTCGTCGACCACGAGCCCCAATCGGCGAGGTCGTCGAGCATCCGTCCGACCTCGACCGTGTAGGTCAGGTAGCCGGTCTCCGGGTCCCGCTCGGTCGCGACCCAACCGCGCTCTCGGAGGCGGCCGATCGCCTTCTCGATGCCCGACCGGCGCAGCGCGACCTTCGCCGCGAGGAAGTCGTAGCTGATGGGCGGGGTCGACGCGGCCTCGGGCGGCGCGGCCTCGGCCGGCCAGATGCACATCGAGTACAGGCACAGCACGACGAGCAGATCGGTCGGGCAGACCTGACCGGTGGTGTGGGCGTCGAACAGCGCCCGGGCCAGCTCCGAGACGCCCCAGGTCGAGTGGCCGCGCAGCTCGGGCGGCTCGTCGAGTCGACGGCGGGCGTCATCCAGCTCTCGGCGGGTGGCTTCGAGCTGGCGACGCAGCTTCGAGACCTCGTCCAGCAGTTCCGGTGCCGTGCTCATCGCCCCTGCCCCGGACGCCATTGGCCCGCCGGATGCAAACCGCCATTCCCCACCCCACGAGCCCCTATCCCCCAGAAAGGCTGGGGTAGGCCGTGTTGCTGGGTCTTGGTGGTAGCCTCGAGGCTACGACCCCCCGTAGCCCGTAGGCGGGGTGCTCTCGGTTCGAGACCCGTCGCGCGCACTGTGTCGTCCCTCCTCTCTCTTCCTCGGCCGGCGGACCGGCGGTTACTCCTCTGCGGGTTCGGTGGCGCCGGGCATCGACGCCCACGCCCGGCGGCTGGGGCCCCGGGCGTGGATGTAGGCGCTCATCTCGCGCATGCGGTCGACCAGCCGGGCGCCGGCGACGGCGTCGACCCGATCGAGCGTCGTGGCCAGGCGCTCGGGATCGTGGTTCGTAATGAAGCAGGTCGTGCGGCCCGCCTCGTAGCGGTCGTCGACGAGCGTGCTGATGGTCTCGACGCGGTACTCGGTGAGCCGGCCGACGCCGACCTCGTCGAGCACCAGCAGCGCCGCGGCCTCGAGCGGGTCGATCAGCGCGGACGTCGGCTCGCCGCGGCCCATCGCTCGCTTGAGCTGCTTGAGGAGCACCTTCACGTTGACGTAGCGGATCCGCGGGGGCCGCTTCGCCCGCAGCAGCAGGCGGCGGACGCCGGCGACGATCGCGTAGCTCTTGCCGACGCCCGGGTCCCCGGTGACGAAGAGCCCCGGGCCGCCCGGACGCCAGGCGTCGGCCCAGCCGGCGACATCGACGTGCAGCGGGTTGTCGGGCTCGATCAGGGTGACCCGGGGCCCGTCGCCGGCGTCGGCCGGATCCCACCGGTCGATCCAGGCGTTGGCGTGGCGGTCGGCGAAGCCGGCTTCGCGCCACATGCGAGCCCGCTTCTGCGGGACGACACACCGCGGGCAGTCCGGGGCGAAGGTGTACATGTCACGCCGCTCGTGCACGACGCCGAGGCCCTCACAGGTGGGGCACCCGGGGGTGCGAGCGCAGCGGCAGGGGCGCGCGTCGGCCTTGCCGGCCGCGTCCTGCCCGAAGACGACGCCGGTGCCGGCGCAGCGACATGTGACCGTGCGAGGGCGAAGGGGCGCGACCCGGTCCTGCACGCGCGCCGCCGCGCTTCGGGCGTCGGCCGCCACCGCGGCGGCTGCGTTGGCGAGGTCGTCGGTCATGGCTCGCCCCCGGAGTGGCTGGGGGCTCGGAGTTCTCGGTCGAGCAGCTCTTGCAGCGGCCGATGACCGTAGGAGGTCGTGGACGAGCGCCTCATCCTCGGGGCTGGGCGTCATCGAGTCTCCCCGGCGAACAAGTCGGGGGTGCGCGGGCATCGCTCGGATTGGGCTGGACCCGTCGGCGGCCGCAATCGCTCGACGAAGGCCACGGCGGTCTCCAGGGAGCGCACAGACGCCGTGCAGGTGCGCCAGTCGATCACGATCGCGCGCGTCGGCGCACAGGGGGTCGGTGCCTCGATCGCGACGCGGGCGTCCGCGCCGAGCCGTGTTCGCAAAGCGTCTCGAACGGCCCGCCACCTACGCTCGACGATCGCGTGTCTCTGCTCGATCCCGCGCAGCTCGAGGAGCCGATCCGCCTCCGGCCGCAGCGCCGGGCACAACACCTCTCGGAGATGCCGCGGGTGGGGTTCGACGCCCGCCGGCGGCTCGCCCGGCAGGGATTCCCGCCCGTTGCCGAGCTGCTCGAAGGTCCAGCCGTCCCAGCTCGCGGCGTCGACGTCGACCCAGGCGCGCCATCGGCGTCGGTCGACGAAGAGAGCGCACACGGTGCCATGCAGCAGCACCTCGCCCTTCTTGGGCCGCCGAGCGTCCCGCTCCAGGCGAGCGGTGAACCGCTCAATGTCTCGCCGACTGGCTGCCCATACCACCCGATCCCGGCCCTTCAGGCGGGCGCCGCCCCGGGTATACGTGGGGCGACCCGCCGGCGGCGCGAGTCGGTAGGTCGACGTCCAAGTGGTCTCGTCGAAGCGCTCTTCGACGCCGGCGAGTTGGTCGGCGGGGATGCCGACGAGCTGCTCGAAGGCCCTCGGATCGAGGGAGCGTGTCACCGCGGTGCCGCTTTCGGGGTCCCACCGGCTGATGGCGAGCAGCCGGCCGACGTGCGCCTTCATGAGCCCTCCTTCGGCGAACCGGACAGGATCCAGCCCCTGCGCACCGCGTGGGAGAAGGCAGCGAGGTTCATGTCGAAGTCCATGAGCTGGCACCACGTCCGCTGGAGGAACCCGAGGCCGGGCGCGATATGCCAAACGTCGGTTGGTCGAAGGCGCTCGGGCTCCCGCACCTCCTTCAGCAGCAGATCACCGGCCATCGTTCCCGTCCTCATCCACCGGCGGATCCCACCTGCGTCGGCACACGTCGGCATCCGTGGGTTCATACCGAGCGTTGGGGTGGGGCCCCGCCATGGGCACCCCGGGCCCAGGGCAGTCGTGCGCGGCACCGCTCCAGATCGGCATCTCGCAGTCGGCGCAGTGGCCGAAGCTGAACCGGTCTTCGTCGACCAGCTTCGCGTGGGCGGCTGGCGACCGGCGTATGTGATCGTGAACCTCTGCCAGCGCCTTCAACGCCTCGATGGCCGCCCGCTCGTCGTCGGGGCTCATCGCTCCCGCTCCGGCGGGACGAGCCCCCCGATCAAACGAAGCAGTTCGTCATCGCTCAGCGGGCCGAACACCGCCTGCAGCCGGGCCCGGAGGCTGTCGTCCGCGGACTCGAGGTCGGCGATGCGGGCCCGGGCCCGGGCGTGCTCCCGGCGCGTCTCCTCCAACTCGGCAGAGACGCCCAACAGCCGGTTTTGGAGTTCGGCCACGCTCACGAGGCCACCAGCGGCCCGACGAAGGCCCAGACCTGTGCCGCCACGAGAGCGAGCAGCTTGACGGAGCCGCGGCGGGTGGCCAGCGCGGTCACGAGGCAGAGCAGGAAGCCCCCGCTGGTCGCGGCAGCGGCCTCGGCCGAGAACCCGGCGATCACCGACGAGACCAGGAACAGGCCGACGCCGGCGCCGAAGAAGATCAGGATGAACATGCAGCTCCTCCGGGGCGGTCGGTGACGACCACCCGATCGAAGTCGATGGCCAGCCAGCGGCCGGCGTAGGACGGATCGGCCGCGAGCGTGCGGGCCGACCGGATCAGCCGGTCGACGGCGCTGCGGGATGCCCCGCTGCCCTCGGCCAGCTCCGTCAGCGACCACCCGACCAGCCAGTGGCGGGCGATCGACTCGTAGTGCGCGCGAGCCGGGCCCCGGGAGCGGGGCGGCGGCTCGATCGGCAGCGCCACCTCCCGGCGACCCCAATCGATGAGGCGGCGGCCCGCGGGCCCCGGCTCGCTCGCGCGGGCGTACATCCGGCGGTGGCGGTCGAAGACGACGTCGGCCGAGACGGGCCCGTCCCGGGCGTGCGGCAGCCGGTCGCCCGGGTGGACGGCGACGCCCCAGGTCACCGGGCGCCAGGTCAGGGGCCTCTCGCGGGCCCGGGCCCGCTCGGTCGCCCACAGGCGCCAGCGGGCGAGGGCGTCGACGTCGACGTGGCGCAGGGGCACCCCGTCGATCGCCAGCAGCCGGCCGCCGCGGTAGGCCACGCCGCCCACCGCGACCGGTGAGCCCAGCCCGCCCGGGCACGGGCCGCGGTCGAAGAAGGCCCGGATCTCGCCGCGCAGCCACGCCGCCGGCGGCTCGGGCTCGAGCAGCCCGAGTCGATCCACCAGCGCCAGCTCGGCTTCGCTCGCGAACCGGGGTCGCTCGCCGGCGAGCAGGCCGAGGACGAAGCTCGACGTCTTCCGCTCGGTGGCGAGGCGCCCGTCGAGCGCCAACTCGGCGACGAGCGCCGACCTCAAGGCCTCGGGCCCCGAGAGCTGGTGCGACCGCCCGCCGATGTCGTAGCGGGGGCCGTCGCAGCGGACGTCGAGCCGTGCTCCGGACGGCGTTCGGATCCGGAGGCGCGAACGAGCCCCGGTCGTGCTCTGCTCGACGGCGCATGCGGAGCGCCGGGCCAGGTCGGCCAGCTCGTCGGCGAGCGCGCGGCGTTCGGCCTCCGCGTGTGCTCGACACAGCGACAGCGCCTGCTCGATGTCCTCTGCGCCGGCGAGCGCGAGCGCCCGCTCGTGGCGGATGTCGAGCTGCGGGCCCGGCGCGTGGGACGGGGGTCGCTTCGGCAGCGCCGGCTGCGCCTCGACCCGCCCGCCACGCGCGCCTTCGCGCCGCGGCCGGACGCGCAAGCCCACGTCGACGCCGTAGACGCCCGACAGCCGTCGCTCGGCGCCCTCCAGGGCGCCCCGGGCAGCGTCGAGGACCTGCTGCACGCAGGCCGAGCAGTCACCACACTGGCAGGCGGTCACGGTCACCGAGGCATAAGCTCCAAGGCATCCGGGGCGCGCCCGGGCGACCCGGTGACGGGCCGGGAGAGCGGTATCCGTCGGCCGGCGTCGGCCCCGGCGCGAGCCCCGGCGAGGCGGCGGTCGACGGGCTTCGGCTCGGGCAGCTCCTCGACATCGTCCGGCATGAGCCGCGCGCACACCTCCTGCCAGCCCGGGTTGTGCCGGTTGGCCTCCTCGACGCACCGGAAGAGCACGACCTCGGCCGCTCGACGTCGAAACGCGGCGATGGTCTGGCGCGAGGTCTTCTTGCGGTCGGCTCGGCGGCGCGCCCGCCATGCCCGGGTCTCGCGCTCGATCGCGCTCACGAGGTGGTGGGCCATGTGCTCGGCGAGCAGGCGCGCGGACCGCGGCCCGTAGAAGGTGACCCGCTTCCACCGGACCGTGCCCCACGTCGTCATCGCGACCCCGGCGAGGATCGAAGCCGCGGTCGCCGCGTCGAGCCGCCACGGTCGCATGGCGCCGACCTCGACGCTCGCCTCGCCGATCGGGTCGATCACCGCGGTGGCGTCGTCGATGCCGAACTCGCTGCGCAGCTTCTCCTCGAGGCGCGCCAGCGCCGCCTGTGCAGCGGCCCGCTCACCGGGCTCGGGCGTCCCGTCGATGAGCGCCTGGCACGCTTGGATCCGCCGAGCCAGAGCGGTCGCCCGGCGCCCGAGGACATGCTCCGGCTCCGCGCTCATGGCTGTCCCCCGGCGTCTGGATCCGAGAAGTCGAGGCGGGCCACGCAAACCTCGACCGCCCCGTCTGGTAGCCTGAGCCGCCAAGTACCGTGGCCTTGGTGGCGCAATGCGAGAGCGACGGCGAGGATGTCAGCGTCGGAGACGAAGATCGTATCGGCCGCAACCGCGAGGCGGTCGAGCGAGCGGGCGAGTGACCTGGCTCGCTTCAGATCGGCCGCGTCCACGGCGATACCCGCCTGGAGGGCCGCCGTGACACGCTCGAACGCGTCCCGGTCGAGACGGTCTTCGCCATTCCAGTCCTTCATTCCTGCCCCGCTCCCCCGGCATCCAAGCCGGACACCGCGTCCGGAGCACTGCCCTGCCGGCGAGCGACGCCGGATGCGGTGAGGACCGCGCCGAGCGAGTGTCCCGCCCGAGTCAGCTTGGAGGCGGCGTGCCACCAGAGGTCCAGCGGCTCCCACCCGAGCAGGGCGTCGATGCGGTCGACAATCGTTGCCAGCTCGTCGGGTTCGTCGACGGGCCCGCTCATGAAGGCGCTCCGTCCGAGCCGACGGTGTCGTCCAGGCCGAGCAGCTCGACGCCGTCGGCGAGCACCTCGCCCTCGACGGCCTCCTCGTCCCCGACGCCGAGCAGCCGGAGCGCCGTCGCCCGACACGCGGGCTCGCAGAAGACCACCAGACTCGACCACCGGTGGCACGCCCACCAGCTCAGGTAGGTCTGGCTGAGGTCATGGTCGAAGAGCTGGTAGGTCACGAGGTCGAGCTGCCCCCAGCGGGCATACCCATCGAGGGCCGACCTCGTGGGCATGACGGCGAGGAGCCGATCGCCGAACTTGGTTGCCTCAGCGACGGTTCGACCGGCCTGTGAGCCGGCGTTCCACGCGGTGGCGAGCATCTGGTGGGCCATACTGCGCTGGACGGGTTCGTCGACGACGACGAGCCATGGGCAGTCCGGTGCATGGAGCACCCGGGTCCCCAACTTCGGCAGCCACCCCAGCCCTGTGATGGACGCCGCGCTGGCCAGCCGCTCCATCACCTGGTCATCCACCGGCATCGAGCCCCCGCGGCGCCCGAGGCGGTGGCGCCGGGCGCGGGTCGTGGTGACCCGGACCTCGACCGTCTCCTCCGGCAGCACCAGCCGCCACGACTGGTGGCCGTTGAAGCCCACCGCGAGGCAGAGCGCGGCGAGGCTGTCGTCGCCGGCGACCTGATGGCGCTCCATGTCGTGCAGCGAGAGCGCGCGCACTCGGTCGACGTCGGCCGGGGGGAGGCTCTCGTTCGAGTCGAGGCCGGCGACGACACGTGCCAGCGCCTCGCGATCCAGGCCATCTTCTTCTTGCCAGTCGGTCATGTTCTCCTCATGGGGTGGGCTTGATCTGGCTGGTTCGCAGCTTCGTCGTGCGGCGGCTCGGGCGCGGCCTGCTGGACCCGCCGCCGACCCAGGTCCGGACGACCACCCGCTTGCCTTCGAAGGCCTCGACCTTCGCCTTGCGGCCGGACTTCTTGATGACCACGGTGTCGCCGGCCGCCGGCTTCCACTTCGGCTTCGTTCGCTGCGGGCGCTGGTTGAACCACACAGCCACGCGCCGGGGCTCGAGCGGATCGAGCCGATGGATCGGCGGCGCCGCCGGCTCGTCGCTGTATGGCAGCCGCCCGGGCTGGGACAGAGGCGGCGCCCCCGACGCCTCGCGCGCCCGTCGGCGGCGGTCGAGGTCCTCATAGGCCGCGATCAGTACGTCGTAGGCGTCGGCCACCGGCAACTCGCAGAGACCCTGGAGCAGCTCGCCGGCGAGGCGAGCGATCTTGCGCGGGGCGAGATCCCACAGCTCGGTCCGGGGGCCGCGCATGTTGCTGCCGGTGGCCGCGAGGTAGGCCCGCTCGTGCCGTGCCCACTCGGTCGGGGGAGGACGCGTCCTGCGGCTCATGAGACCCCCGCCCGGCTGCGCCGCACCGCTCGCTCGATGGCTCGGGTGAGATCGCCCGCTGGCCGCGGTTCCCACGGCTCGAGGCGCACCCCGCCGAGCAACGGCGCCGTCGCTTCGCTGGCTGCCTCGCCGTCGAAGACGTGGCGGCAGATGGCCCGACGACTCTTGATCAGTAGCGCCACTCGAAGCGGGCAGAATCGCTTGATCACGTGCAAGACCGCGTCTGTTGCACGCGCCGGTGGCACACCACACAACCTCATCAGCGCAATGCGGTTCCCGGGCCGTTCCAGGACCAGAAGCGGGTCTTCGCCCTCCCCGCCGCTGTAGATGTCAGCCAAGTCCTCGATGTGCTCGATGAAGCCCGTCATCGCCCGCCCTCCGGATGCTCTCTGGGCCAGCAGAACTCGAAGGTGCGCCACCCGCTGCCCAGGCCCTGGAGGACTGCCCCGTCCCAACGCGCGCCGTACGCCCCGGGTTCGGCGCGCTCGAGTTCGAAGACGCCCGCGGAGTAGATGTAGGGGTCGGTCCCGGTCAGCAGGCAGAAGCGCGGCTCGCCGCGCGCCACCTCGAAGCGCACTTGGGCGACTGGCGCCCGCAGCAGGTCCGCGGCCCGCTGCAGCGCGCGCGTCTCGTTGGGGTCGATGGCCCTCGCACCCGCCAGCTCTTCGAGCTTCTTGGCCAGCCAGTGCCGCTCGTTGCTCGATGGCAATCGCAAGAACAGCGTCGATCCGGTCCTGATGGGCCGACCATCCAGGAAGTAGCGGACGCCGGCCCCATCTTCGCCCTTCTCCAACTTGAACCACATGTCATCCCCCCCGCTCGGCGTCTGGATGCAGGCTGCGGACGAGGGCGTCATGCAGTCGCACGAAGAGGTGATGGAACCGCCTCCGACCGAGCCCGCTCAGGAATGCGGACGTGGATGGCGCGAGGCCGAGCAGCAGGAGGAAGATCGCCCTCCCTTCGACCCGGTCGAGGTCGACCACGCTGCGCGCCACCCGCAGCCCGACCCGGGCCCGGGCCCACTGCTCGGTCGCGTGCCCGACGATCCAAGAGGCCGCGGCCAGACACATGCTGAGGGCGAGTGACCAGCACCCGTATTCGAGACGAGGCCAGCTCATCGCGACACCAGGCCGTCGATCTGCGTCGAGCCCAGCAGCCCGTCGAGCACCGCGTTGTGGGTGGCGATGGCGCGACGGGCGCCGTCGAGCGCCGCGACCACCGAGGCACCCGATCCGGAGAACTCGACCATCGAGGCACCGGAGACCGCGTCGATGGTGAGGATCGCGAGGGCCAGATCGGGGCGTGCCCCCAATCCCTGCCGCACGTTGTGCACGAGGGTGAGCCGGGCGGTCGCCCGATCGGTCTGCTGATGGCCCTCGAGGATCCAGTTGATGGCGCCGTCGTCGTCCCGTTCCAGGCGGGCGGTGCCCCAAGTCCACATCGGGAGCTGCTTCTGGGTCTGCTCTTCAAAGTCGCCGATGTAGGCGAAGTCGCGGAGGGTCACGGTGCCACCCCCTCGGCATCGACGGCTGCTCGGATGTACTCGAGACGACGATATATGGCCTGCCGGCTCAGCCCGGTCCGGCGGGCAGCCTCCGCAATCGTCTCCCCCCACAGGAAGAGATGGATCGCTTGCGATTCATCCGGGTGCATCCTCCTCAGGATGTTTCGGTCGATCTGCCCCAGGAGCACCCCAGCGCGCGCCCGCCTCATCGGCGTCCGGTCCGGCCACCAGTGGAAGTCGTCTGACTCGTCGGCCAAGGCCTCACGCTCTTCGAAGCGCCCCCGCCTCGACCGATGGATGTCGCGAGCGCCGTGGATGAGGGCGAACTTCAGGAACGACAGGAGGTTCGCCCTCCCAACCCGCCGCGACCTGCATCGCTCCGCAGCTCGTTCGAGCCGGGCGCCGGTCGCCTCGCCCTCGAACACTATGTCGTGGAGGGCATCGCGCCGTGTCACCCGCATGGCGGGATCCCGACAGTGAAACAGCCCCTCCAGGCTGCTCTCGAGCCAGCCCAGCAAGTCCGTGCGGGCCTTCTCGTCGTGAGCGCGTAGCTGGGAGGCGAGCGCTACGAGCGCGTCGCAGTAGGCCTCGCGCAAATCGTCCCACTCGGCGGACTTCGATCGGACCAGCCCCTCGATGCGCAGGATCGCAGCGAGCGGGTCGTGTTGCGGCAGAGCCGCCTGCGGAGCGGACATGAGTCCCCCATCTTCGGCCCGCTGGCAGGGCGGGCCGGGTCGGGCGCACCGGTAGCGATCCGCCCCATGCGGTCGCTCACGGCACGCGTCGATGTGGCCGCCCGGCAGGGCGGCCGGCCCCGCACCCGGGGCCTCTACTGGCTCCTCGATCGCCGCCGATGACAGACCGGCGGTCGCCGGGCGCACCGGGAGTGATTCGCTTCGCGCGAACGCTCCAGGCACGCAGTCATGCCGCCTCCAGGGCGGCGTGGGCCCCACCGGGCCCCGAATCGGACCTCACCTCCCGCCGATCACAGACCAGCGGTCACCGGACACACGTCAAGCGATCCGCTTCGCGCGGTCGCTCGGTCCGTCGTCATGCCGCCCTCGCGGCGGCGGCGCCCCACCTCGGGAGGCGCTCCGAGCAGCTCGTCGTACAGCCGGGCGCGGCGTCGGCCGCGACGGCAGAAGGGAGTTGCACACCGGGCGATCCGCCGGCGGCGGTCGTCTACGGGGTGCGCATGATGCCGCTCGACCGGGCGGCGCGGGGGCCTCGTCGGGGCCCGTCAGTCCTCGGTGTGCCAGCAGGGGCCGTGGCCGCCGCCGGCGCGCAGTTCGTCTTCGGCCCGGGCCACGTCGACGCGGACAGCGCGCGCGTCGACTGCGATCCCGCAGACCGTCGTCTGGTCTAACGTCGCCTCGAGCCGGTGCAGCCGGTCATCGTCGGCCAGCCGGATCGCGGCGCCGCAGACCTCGCCGGCGCACGCCCGGGCGCTGCACCGGCAGCTCTCGTCGATCACCTCGCCACAGCCGGGCAGCAGCGCCAGGAGCAGGGCGAGACGGCGCATCATCCGGCGCGATCCGCGCGATCGAGGTCGCGGATGTGCGTGGCGATCCGCTCGGCCTCGATCCGGAGGTCCGGCGGCAGGTCGGCGGCGATCTCTCTCAGATACCGGATCGTGTGCTCCGCGGAGTACCGATCACGGAAAGGCTCATCCGGGCTCACCCGGTGCGGGGGCATGGGGTCGGTGTCGAAGAAGCGGCACCCGGCCCGCCTGGGATGCTGCCACCGGCGCAAGCGAGCCACGGTGATCACGCCGCCGCTCTCCGCGCTGATGCGTTGGGCGAGGTCGTCATCGGGCCGACGACGGCCGGTACAGATGTGGTCCAGCATCGCTCTGCTGAAGCCGAGTCGGCCCGCATCAGCAGACCTCGTAGCGATCGGATACTGCTGGGCCAACTCCACCCGAGTGCGGTTGTCCAGGATCATTCGCTGGTGCCTCACTGGGCATCTATACAAATCGTACACAGAGATGGAGCCATAGGAGGACGGATGGATCAAGGAGATTCGTATACAAGTCGTAATGCTCGGAGTGTATCCGCTGCGGCCACATCGGAAATCGTTAGATTGAGCGCAGACTTGGGTGTGCCTCGCTCCGAGATAGTGCGGCGTATTGCGCCTACAGATCCGCAGTTCAGCGGCACGCAATTCTGGCGCATCGAGACAGGCAAGGCCGCTTGGACCCTGGACCGCTTCGTCTTCGTCGCCGAGGCCCTCGGTGTGGACCCGCCGATGCTGCTCGACCGCATCCTGCGGGGCTACGACATCTTGGGGTTGTTGAGGGCGAGGGACGGGCCCGGGGGCCCCGACGGGGCGCAGCCAACGTCCCCGAGCCCGAGGGCCAGCGGCGGGCCCCGCCCCGCCGCGCCGGACCGCTCCGCAGTGGGGCCCGACGTGGACCCGCAATAGCGATGAAGACCCTCGGCCGGCCTCGCACCGATTCGAGGGTCGGAGAGGGCCCGGGGACGTCGGTGAGGGTACCACCGACGTCCCCGGGCCGATTGGTTCGGAGCGTCTGGATTGGCTCTTACAGGCTCAGGGCGCACCGAGCGCCATCGATCAGCACTTTGCGCCATCGATCAGCACTTCACCGGTGTCGCCTTCGTCGCCACCGAGGATTTCGGCGCCCCAGCCCTTCAGCCGGATCCAACACCGCTCGAGCTTGCCGTTGGACCAGGTACCGCCTGCGTCAGCAAGCTGCGATACCTCTATGTCGGGCATCAGGGTCATCCTGACTCGGCGCTCGGCCACCCAGTCGAAGGACGGCTTCTTCCGATCGCGAATGGTCAGGTGTGTCACCTGCCACCCTTCGCCGATGGCGTCTTGTATCGCGGCCTCAAGGGATTGGATTCGGCAGCTCGTAATCATGGTCTCTCCGCGTTCGCGACTCTGGGAGAAAGGGCCCGGGACGTCGGCGAGTATACCGCCGACGTCCCGGGCCGGGTGGGCGGGAGCCACCCCGCCCTGCCGGACCGCTCCGCAGCGGGGCCCGGCGTTGATGACTAGGGTCCCGAGGATCGGTTCTGTCCGGAAACAGCGTTTTCGGCGCGCTCGGCCGACGCCGTGAGAAACCCGGGCCCCCCGCGCCCACGATCGCCAAATCCGAGCGCGGGGGGCCTTCGTCGACCCGGCAGAGGCGCCAGGTAGGGGTGCGGTGCACTGGTCGACCGGCGGAAGCGAGGCCCTCGGCGAGTACGGCGCCGCTCTGACGCCGGCTCGTGCACCGGGCGCGGTGGCGGCCGAGGGCCTCGACGTGACTACGGGACGACGTCGGCCGAGTGTCCAGCGCCCCGCGATTCAGGAGATGAGGCCCCCCGGGAGCCCGGGGCAGGGGAGAGCCCGGAGGGCCTCGGAGACCCGGACGGATGGAGGAGCCGGGTCGAGTCGACTACGGGGCGAGATCGCCGGAGTGTCCAACTGATTCGAAACACGAAGGCCGGCGTCGTCGCCGGCCTTCACGCGCTCGAGGTGTCGGGGCTCTCCGCGCGTCTCACGACCATAGCGGCAGGGCGGGGTCGTGACAAATCGATGGAGCTTCAGTCGCCCGTCCGGGTGAAGGCCACGTCGTGGGCGCAGTAGCCGAGCGTCTCGTCCTCGGTGAAGACCTCCAGCTCGCACCGGCCGTTGAAGGTCGAGTCGCCGCCGGCGACGGTGAAGGCGCAGTACACGATGCTCATGAGGTCGTCGTCTTCGGCGCACTCGGTGGTGGTCGTGCCGGCGCAGTTGCCGTCCTCGTCGACCTCGAGCGTCTGCTCGCAGGTGCAGTTCGCGGCGCAGTCGGCGCTGGTCTGCCCGGCGCCGACGCGTGTGGTTGCGGGCTCGAGTTGCAGGCACGCCTCGTCGCTGTCCCCGTCGTCGAGGGTCCAGACCACGGTGTATTCGCCGGCGACGGGGTCGCAGGCGCCGGCGTCCGCCGGTTCACCGCTGCCAGCCCCACCGCCGCTCCCGCCACCTGCGATACAGCCGGTGAGCGCGAGGCATGCACCCCACGCGCTCACCTGTGTTGATCGAGCCATGCCGCTCCCTCATGTGTCAGACGATGTGGAAGACGGCTCGGGGCCCCCGACCCGCACAACACCCTTGATGGAGGACACGGGGGCCCCGGCCGGCCACCGGACCAGGGTCACGGTGGCAGGGGGACTACGGGACGACCACGGGCGAGTGTCCAGGAACCCGGATTTTCCGGCCGCGCCAGCTCACCGACGCCGCCGGCCGTGCAGATGACGCGGGTCTCGCAGGTCGAAGTCGGCCGAGACGGGCTCGCCGGTCTCGAGCCTGACCACCGCGCGGTATCGGCGCGGACCGAGTTCCGGGTCCTCGGCGGCCCGCAGATCGTCGCGGGTCCAGGAGGTATCGAACTCCCCCAGAAAGATCGCGCCCTGCTCGGTGATCTCGCACAGCTCGACCCACGGGGCACCCTCTGAGTCGGTATGCATGAACGGCCCGACGACGACGCGCTCGAACAAGCCCACGAAGGAGGCGCGCCGGCTGAGGGTCTTGATGTGGAGGGGCTCCCGTTCGGGCCCGGCCTCTGGCGCGAAGCGGTCCCGGATCTCGGCCACAGCGCGATCCACCTCTGCCAAGGGGGCGTCGAGGTCCGCCGCGACGCTGCTCACCAGCGCATCGATGCGCTCGAGCATCTCTTCGGGCCCGGATGCGCCGTCCGCCAACTCGCGCACGATGTACACCATGAACGCGACGCAACGGACGATCGGTTCTCGGGTGCTCGCCATCTCAGCTCTCCTGGCAGGTGAGGCCGCCGGTGTGGGGCCGATCGTGCACGTCGATGATCGAGGACAAGATCGCGTCCCTCGCGGTCTCCGGCTCGAACGGGCCTTCGGCGAACAGCGCCCGGGCGCTCTCGAGGGTGCTGTCGTCGTAGACGAAGAGTCGGCCGCCGGCGACGCGAACATGCAGCGGGTGGTACCGGTGGCTCAGCTCGCGGAAGCCGACTATGGCATGCCGCAGCAACCAGGTCGGCAGCCCTGGCACGATGAGCAGCAGGAGGATCCGGCACGGCCGGGGGATGTGCTTCGCGAAGGAACGGCCGGCAGTCTCATCGAGCGCAGTGATCGCCTCGAAGCGCAGCGGCTCTTCGGTGAGCATGAGGTACATGCGCCACCACGACGCGGCCAGCGCCGCGGCGAAGAGGACCGCCGCCCATCGACCCATCGCTGCGAAGGCGAGGATCGTCAGCGTTGCGTCAACGGCGTGCTCGCAGATCCGCCACACGAAGGCATGGCGCACGCTGCGCGAAGTGCACGACCAGGTTGCTTTCATCGTCGTCGACACGAATCGGCCTTTGTGTTCGGGTGCGGCGCAGGCGCGGTGGCGTCCGGATGTTGGGGTGGGCACGGCACTTCACGACCCGGGCTCGGGGCGGTCGTCGGGTGCGATCAGGCTCGCGATGCCGGCGCCGCCTTCGAGCCAAGGCACCGGGACGCCCATCCGCTCGGCGGCCTGCTCGACGCCGAAGGTGACGACCATCTCCCGGATGTACCGGAGCATCACGCGCTCGAGGTCGAACTCGTCCCGGGCCCCGGCCTTCACGAGCTGGGGCAGGCCGCTGTAGCAGTCCACGCAGAGCCCGGTCTTCGACCCGAAGCGTAGGCCCTGAACGTTACAGAGCCGGCAGCTCTGCCGTCGGTTCTTGTCGCCCCAAGTGTTGTCTCGATGCTTCGGCTTGGCGCGGCACGGCACCGGCCTGCTTCCTTCCCCCGACCGGGATACGATCCCCGAAGCCGGGCAGCCTGTCCACGGACAATCGACTGACGCGATGGACTTCGGCTGCGATCGTCAGGCGCCTGACGGCCCGCGCTGCTGCGTACGCGTGCTCCACGGCGTCTCGAGGTGCCGGGACAGCAGGCGTCGGACCCCCGGTCCGAGCAGCCAGGAGGCGGGGGCTGCGAGGACCGGGGGCCCGACGAGGCGGGCGTCGAGCAGACCGTCGATGGTGATGCCCCGGGTGTCGACCCAACCGCCGGCCTGCTGGGGTACCTCGATCGGAGGGCTCGGGTTGGTGCAGTCGAGCGCGAGGACCGACAGCCGCGAGCCCGGCTGGACGTCGATGGCCCGGGCGTCGAGGTTGAGGACGCGCAGGCGCAGCCACTCCCCGGGGGCCACGAACACCGGCGCGAGGGGGATCTGGTCGCTCTTCCTGCCGCCGGCGACGTGGGTCCACCCGGGCTCGCCCCGCTGGCCGACCTCGAGCTGGGCGATGATCGGGCCGGTGGCGTCGATGTCGGCCGAGGCGACGAGCACGCGACAGGTGCCCCGGCCGCGGATCATGCCGTCGGAGGCGAGGACCTCGGCGCCGGCGACGAGGCCCTTGTCGAGCTGCACGACGGCCTCGCCGCCGGCCGGGATCTGAATGGGGTCGGCGGGCCCGAGCACCGCGTGCTGCACGAAGTCGACGCCGTCGGGGGCGGCGTGTGCGACGGCGGCGGCGAGCGTGCCGACCGCGATGAGGGTGAGGGTGAGGGTGAGGATCTTCATGGGTCACTCCTGTCATTGCCCGTGGGCAGTGGATGTGCCGCTGCAGCGGCGTGATGGCGAGGCGTGTCAGCGCACGCGCTCGATGCCGAGGTGGCAGTGGCGGACGTTCCCGTTGTCGTCGTAGCCGAGCAGGGTCCCGGCGTTGCCGCCCGAGTAGAACTTCGTCCGGACCTGGTCGCCGGCGCTGAGGGTGAGCTTGAACGAGCCGTTGGCCGACCCCACGCCGACGCCCTTGCCGGCCGAGTACTGCGTGACCCAGCCGCCCCCTTCGCCCTCGTCGATCTCGACGTCGAGCCGGCCGGGGTTCGAGGTGCCCGAGTAGGAGAGGTTGACCACGTAGCGGTAGTCGCCGTCCTCGGGGGCGATGAAGACCCCCGTCGTCGCCGCATAGTCGTTGCCGACGTCGACGTCCTCGAGGTTGAAGATCACCACCGCGGAGGACCCCCCGCTGACCACCTGATCGCTCTGGAGGTAGGCGCCGACGCTGCACGACTGGCTGACGTCCTGCCCGTCGGCGCCGGCGGGCCCGGCGGGACCGACCGCGCCGTCCGCGCCGTCCGCGCCGGCGGCACCGGCCGGGCCCTGCTCGCCGGCGGGGCCTTGGGGCCCGACGGCCATCGGGACGATGCGGTCGTCCAGGTCGCCCTCGGTGAACTCGAGGCTGATCTCCGACGTGTCTTCGGTGTTGACCGACTTGAGCTGGTACGAGCGGATCGGCCGGCTCGGGGGGCGGCCGATCGTCCGGATGGTCCCGGCGTGGATGAGCACCTGGTCCGACGCGGAGCCGTTGAACTGGACGATCACCGCCGGCTTGTCGACCGGCACCGACGCGATGAGGCCGAAGGCGGCCGGCGTGATGGTCGTCGGCTCCTCGGGGAAGGCGATGGGGGCTTCGGTGGTCGGGATGGGCATGGCTGAGTCCTCACGCCACCCCGGCTCGCGCCAGGTGACGGTCGATTCGGGTGGCGACGACGCGGTCGACCTTGGCCCAGGCGGACGGGTCGGCGCCGTCGGTGATGTAGCGGCGGAAGCGGGTCGGCCCGGTGTGCCAGAGGCGGACGCCGCGGGCGGCGTCCCGGTCGGTGCGACCGGGACGCTTCTTCACGAGGGCCCAGAGCTGGGCGTAGTAGCCGATGGGGAGGGCGACCTCCTGTCGGGCCGTCCAGTCCCAAGGCATCCACTCGGCCGGGATCTCGGGCGCCCGCAGGCCGAGGTCGTCGAGGGTGTGCAGATCGCGCCCGGCGTCCCGGTTCCACTGGAACACCCCCCAGGCGGTGATGAGCGTGCCCGAGCGGGGGGCGTCGACGGTCGTGCAGCGGCGCAGGCGGTCGAGGTCGCGGGTGCGGCACGGCACGTTGAAGGTGCGGGCGGGCACGCCGAACGTGCCGCCCTCGCCCTCGTACTGCGCGAGGTTGACCATGGTCTGCACGAACGCGTCGCCGAGCTGCTGCTCGGCTGCGATTCGGCGGACCACCGGCAGCGCAGCTCCCCGGGCGGACGCTTCCCGCACCCGGACGGCCGCGACGTCCGTCGGAGCGATGCCGTGGCGCTCCCGGTAGACCCGATTGGCGGTGAGCACCGTCGGCGCGCTGAACATGCCGTCGATCCGCAGGACGCCGGCGTTCCCGGCGGCGACGACGACGACCCCGGGCAGACCCGGTGGTCGCCGGGCGCCGTGGTGCGGCCCGAAGGGGGCGCCGGCGTCGGGCATGTAGAGCCCGTCGTAGAACTCGCGGGGCTTCTGACTCGGCGGATGACTCGGGTTCGGGCGCTGCGGCGGGGGTGGCGCCGCCGCGGAACGCGATGCCAGCGCCTTGCCGACCAGAGCGAGGGTCGCGATCCCCGCGCCGGCGCCGATGACAGTCAGCGGTCGCACAGGTCGTCCTCCGGCAGCTCGCCGCGCTGGATCCACGCGATCTCGAAGTGAGCGCGCACCGGCTTGGGAATCTGTGCGCGGAGTGCCAGGGTGTCGCCGGGCATCGTCACGGGCAGCACGACCAGCTCGGGGACCCGATCGATGGCGCCCGACCAGAGCTTGGTGGTGCCCGACGACCCGCGCAGCTCGATGACCGCGGTGGTGGCGTCGGGGGTCTCGACACTGGCCCGCGCGGTCCAGTGGGAGCCGTTGAAGGGCAGCCGGAAGACGCCCACGTCGACCCAGAATCCATCCGCGGCCTGGCCGGCTCGGTGCGAGTTCAGGTACGCCCGCATCAGCAGACCGCTCGGGCGAAGAAGATGAGCTCGACGGAGAAGTCCTGGAGGCCCTCGAGGCGCCTGACCTCCACCGTGTACTTCGAGCCGGCCTTGAGCTTGAGCCCCGTGAAGGCGCAGGGGTCGTTCGGCCGCTCGTCGGGGGTGACGAGCGTGTGCAGGGGCGGCCAGAGGTCGGTGCTCTCGTCGAGCGGCGACCAGTACGCCGCCTCGCCGCCCGTGCCGGTCGAGCGGAAGTTGAGCCGGCAGACGCGCAGCCCGGCCGGATCCCGCGTGTACGCCCGCACCCGCTCGATTACGATGTCCTCGGGCACCGTCATCGTCGCCCTGCCGGTCTCGCCGTTGGCGGTGATGACGAGCGGGTGGGAGGCGTTGGTGAGCATGGATCAGGCTCCGGGTGCAGGCTGAGGGACTCGGACTCGGGTCGGGTGGCTCAGCGACCGCCCATGCGCTGGTAGTGCTCGCCGCGCAGCATGATGCGCATGCGGCACTTCTTGACCAGCTCGAGCGTCGGGTCGGGGAACTCGATCTGCATCTCGTGGCCCTTCTCGCCCCCCTTGAGGGTGAAGAGCGCGCTCTTGGAGCGGAACGGGCGACCGGTGAACCGCACCCCGCGCTCGTCGCCACCGCCGGCGGCGGTGATGACGCCCCCGGTCGGGGGGCAGTCGGCGACCCGGGTGAGCTGCACCACCAGCGCGCCGTTGCCGACCGACCAGCGGAGCTGCGCGTCGCCGAGCAGGCGCAGATCGGCGGGGTTCATCTCGGTGCGGTCCTGCGTGGTCAGGTCGACATCGACCCCGTGGCAGATGAAGGTCGACCCGTCGGGCATCGCGCCGCCGCTGATCAGGTTGGTGCGGTGGTCGTCGATCGGCGTGTCGCTGCCGTAGGGCCCCCCGTCGTCGTCGATGCCCTTGTGGAACGCCTTGACCATCCGGATGGTCTGGCCGCTCATCGCCCGGATCGAGGTCGTGAGGGGGCCGTCGTCGAAGTCGAGCACCGCGAAGACGGGCGCCGGCGTCTTGGACCGGCCGATGACATCGGCCTTGGTGACGCGCGCCGCCTTGGGCATGTAGTGGGACGCGCACACCTGCCGCCGGACGGGCTGCTTCTTCGCGACCTTGCGGACGAGCACGCCCGCCCGCTTCTGGTTGTTCAGCTTGCGCTGCCACTGCTGGATGATGCGGGGGCCGTTCGGCGCCTTCTTCACCGTCGCCTTGTTCTTCAGGAGGAAGGCGCCCAGTTCGTCTTCGTCTCGCTGGATCTCATCCCACAGCGGCCCGAGGCGCTCGATGAGGTCCGCGTCGTCCTCGATGATCAGGTAGGGATCGGGGTGGTATTCTTCGTTGTCCATCGGATGTCTCCGTTTCGGTGTCACGGGGGGTCGACCCCCGAGTCGATCCATCGGGTCGAGGCCCATGGCCTCGCGGTCGAGGCGCGCAGCCCCGGTCAGAACTCGAGGTCGTCGAGGTCGTCGTACTCGTCGTTGTCGTCGTCGGGGTCACCGAAGGGGACGAGGCCGCCGACGTCCGCCGCCGCCTCGTCCGCCTGCATGGCCTTCTCCTCGGCCATGCGCCGCAGCTCGGTGGCCGCGCGGCGGATGTCGTCGTCGAGCAGCTCGTCGAGCTGCTCCAGCTCCTTGCTCGACGCCTTCGCGAGCGCCTTGCTCGCCCCACCGTCGAGCAGGCCCTTCAGCTCGTCGAGGCCCCGGACCGCGCCCTGCTCCTTGGCGAACGCCCCCTGGGTCAGCACGACCACGGCGATGGTGAAGGCGCCGATGGCCGCGGCTTCGAGCGCGCAGGCGGTCTTGTAGTCGCCGTGCTTGCGCCGGCTGCGGGCCAGCAGGCCGGCGGCGAAGAAGTAGGCGAGCAGCAGCGTGGCCTTCTGCCCGGGCGAGAGCTTCGCGTACCACTGGACCTTGCCCGCCCGGGCCATGCCTTCCAGCGTGCCGATGCCCACCGCGGTGATGCCGGCGCCGGCCATCGAGAGGCCGATGCGCAGCGCTTCGGGCTGATCGTTGCCCCCGTTGGCCAGCACGAGGGTGGACTTCTTGCCCCCCTTGGCCCGGCCGGGGCGGTCGAGGGAGCGGGTGGAAGCGGTGGGCATGTCGTCCTCCTCGGACGGATTGCTGATGACGGTGAACAGGTCGGAGTTCATCGGCCGCCCTCCCGAGGGGAGGGGCCGGTGCTCGCGACGCTGCCCGGAGGTGCGAGGAGCAGGCGCTCGAAGGCGCGTCGGGGGATGTGAGCGGCTGGCTTCAAGCGCCTGCTCCTCTGTGGGTTACGGAGCAAGCGTCCAACTGCGCGTCGACGCGCAGTCCAAGGGTTTTTCGTCCGATCCGGACTTTTTTTCTCAGGGCTCGATCGGGTGAGGCGGGTAGGTCGTGTCGAGCATGTGATCGGTGGTCCAGTCGAGGCGCTGGATGGCTCGCTCGGTGGCCTTACGGGCGGCGGTGGACTCGTGGATGGCGCGCTCGACGGCTGCCTGCGAGTCGGCGACGGTGGCCCGCACTCTGTGCTCGGAGCGGATGAGCGCCGACTCGATGCGGGCCTCCACGCCGGCGAGGGCTTCGCGCAGTTGGCCGATGGCGGCGCGGCATGCCGCGAGCTGGGCGACCACGCGCCCCGCCCAGAACACCATCGTGACGAGCACGGCGGTGTTGACCAGGAGGGCGACGACCATCGCCAGCCGCAGCAGCGCGTCCATCAGTCGATCGCGGCGGTGTACCGGTGCCGGATCTCACCGACCACGACTCGGGGGTACGACTTCGAGATCCGGCGTTCGGCGCGGTAGGCGCTGGGCAGGTCGGCCGCCGGCCGCACCTCGCAGAGCCGGTTGCCCGAGTCCACGGCGAGCAGCACCGCGGCGCCCTTCTTCAGCGCCGCCGGCTCGCCGACGGTGGTCGGCGCCGGCGCGCACCTGCGGCCCTTGGCCTTGCGGGCGGTGTTGTCGACGCGGACGATCAGCGCGGTGGGCAGCTCGCGGGGCACGCTCTTCTCGAGGCGCTGCGCCTCGCGGGCGCCGCCGGCGGGCTCGAGGAAGGCCACGGTGCCCTGGGGGTCGAGGCCGAGGACGAGGTGGCTGTCGACGGGGATCTCGGGCGGCAGGCGCATCGCCACCGTCCCGGGCGGGTTGGTTCGCATTTCGGTCCTCGCTGTCTTGCTCGGGTTGTTCTTCAGGCGCTTCTGCACGCCGCGGGGGAGGGGCAGGCCCCACCACCACTTCGACGCCGCGTCCCGTCGGGCCAGGTGCTTGAACTCGTCGGGCACCGAGAGCTGCAACCACCGGGCGTAGCCTTCGGCCGTCGGGGGCAGCAAGCGGGCGCCCTCGGGCGGTGGCCCGCCCGCCGTCTGGATGTGCACGACGCCGGCGACATCGAACGGGTAGAGCGTCTCGGCGGCCTTGTAGCGACCCCCGTACTTGCTGCCCTGGAGCTTCGCCACGACGCGCTCGATGTCCGGGCCCGCCGCTGCCCACGCCGCCTCCAGCCACGCGGGGTTGGCGTAGTTCCAGCCCACCTGGCCCCAGCCGCGCCACTCCATGCCGATGGTGTCGACGACGTCCCGGAGAGCTTGCTGCCAGTCGTCAGTCATCCCGGCCGGCACGTCGACCGAGATGTCTTCGGGCGCGACGTCCTTGGCGACGGTGTCCGCGGTGTGCGTGACCCATATGGCTTCGCCGGCCGCCCGGAGCTGGACCTTCCGGTCCGGACCCATCCAGTGGAAGCGCCCTACCTCGAACCATGCTCGGCGGTGTCGCAACCACACGCCGGGGAAGAGCGGCGGGCTTCCGGGGCGGTCGAGGATGTCGTCGGCACCCGCCGCCCGGGCGGCGCGCAGGAGGTCCCGCCACGGCCAGATCTCGGGCTCGACGGCATCCAACGCGTCGAGGGCCTGCGCAGCCTCTGCCCGCAGTCTGCCCACCCGGTCGCCGTCGCTCCGGGCCGCCACGACGACCGCGTTGCGCAGCAGGCTGGCGCCCAGCTCCAGCAGGCGGTTGACCCGCTCGAGTTCCTTGTCCTTCCGTTTCGCCTCGAAGGCCGCCTTCATCGCCTCCAGCCGGCGCGCGGTCTGCTCGGGCGTCCGGCTGATGAGCAGCAGGATCTCGTCCGGGCCCAGCTCGAGGTCGGCGCCGGGGTTGGCGATGGCGTCCGAGCCTTCGAGCAACGCCCTCATCCAGCCCTGCTTGCCCTGGATGAGATTGAAGCGCAGGCCGTCCATGGACCGCTTGGCGAAATAGTAGCGCAGCGCGACGGTGCCGAGCGTGTTGCCCTGGCGCACCCCGCGGCCATTGCGCTGGTTGAGCGTCGCCGGCTCCCACGGCAGATCGGCATGGTGGATGGCGCACGTCCGGACCTGGAGGTCCAGGCCCTCGTAGGCGATCGAGTTCGCGATGACCACGTCGAGTTCGCCGGCGTTGAAGCGATCGGCGATGCGCTGCCGGGCGTCGCTCGACTTCGCCAGCTCGCCGTTGAGCACGCCGATCCGGTCAGCACGTACGCCGCGGCGGACGAGCGTGTCGTGCAGCCAGCGGTGGCCGGCGATGGCCTGGAGGAAGACGATGTGGCCGCAGGTGAGGTTGGCCAGGATGTAGTCGGCGATGGCCTCGAACTTCGGGCTCGACGGATCCTCGCGGCTCTGCCCCGCGGACTTGTAGGAGAGCCCGAGATCCATGCCGGCGTGCACCGCGACGAGCGCCATGCGGGCCAGCAGGCCGAGCACCCGGTTGCGGCTGTCGGGGTCCTGCAGGGCCGCTTCGATGTTGCGGACGTAGCGCCCGTACTTGGCCTCCTGCCCCTCGTCCATGTCGACTTCGACCAGCTCGACGGTCGGCTCCGGCACTTCGAGCCCGATGTCCGGCGGCTGGATGAACTCGCCCCACCGCAGCAGGATCGCCTTCAGCTCGTCGAGGCGCTGGAAGCCGACGACCGACGGGCGCATCGCCGCCTCCATGCGGGCGTCGATGACCATGCGCTGCTCGATCCGGCAGAAGCGCGAGATGAACGCCTCCGGATCGTGGATGCCATGGTCGCGCCACAGCTCGCCGTTGACGTAGCTCCAGAGGTTGTACAGCTCGAGCGGGCTGTTCTTCGCCGGCGTCGCCGACAGCAGCACCACGAACCCACCCCGACCGCGCACGTCCCGGGCCCGGGCGTCGAGGTTCCACGCGCGCTTGCTCGGCGCCGACTGGCCCATGAACCGGGGCACGCTGCCGTCGCGGGTCTCGGGGCTGTGCAGGCCCTTGTAGTTCTGCGCCTCGTCGACGATGAGCAGGTCGACGCCCAGCTCGCTCCACCGGACGTCGTCGGGCGCCCACTTCTCGGGCAGCTCCATCATCTCGGCGAGGAACGCCCGCACGCCCTGCTCGAGCACCGCCTGCTGCCGAGGCGTGGGGTTGTTTCGCCCCCGGGCGTTGCGCTGCGCCAGACGCACGGCGCGCTGAAGCTCGGTCGCGCCGGCGGCGAGGGCCTCGAACTCGTCCGGGGTGAGCCGCGTGCGCAGGAACGCCGCCGGCGTGACCAGCGCCAGGTCGTAGAGCCCCGCGGCGAAGCGGCGCCACTTCTCTTCGCGCTCGGCCTTGTCGTCGGGCCCGAACCGCAGCTTGCCGTCCCGTCCGCGCCACGACTTCTCGCCGATCGTGACCACCGCGAAGTCGGGCAGGGCTTTGCGGATGTCGCGCTGCCACTTCGAGACGAGGCTGTTGGGCACCAGGATGACCGGGCGCCGGGTGCCGGCGTCCTGGCGGGCGAGGGCCACGGTGGCGCACGCGGTGAAGGTCTTGCCGACCCCGACCCCGTAGGCGGCCACCATGCCCCGCTGGTCGACGGCGCGGCGTGCGCCGGCGTTCTGGTGCGGGTGCGGTGTGATCTGGGGGCCCCAGCGATCGAGGCCCAGCGGGTCGCCGGGGTAGGTCCGCGGCACGAAGCCGTGGTGGGCTCGCCGGTAGGCGTCGGCGACGCGCTCCTGCATGTCGGTCCGGGTCGCGAGGAAGGCCCGAAAACCCAATTCCAGCTCTTCGGCGACGATGCGGCGCTTTTCCTGGATGCTCCCCTTCTGCCTGTGAGTGACGGCAGGCTTGAACACCTGATCGTCGTGGTTGATGTAGCCGATGGCCAGCCGGATCTTCGACCGGTTGCTGAGGCGGTGGACCAGTGCCTCATAGGTGAAGTCCCGGGCGATCTGCACGACCCCGTCGCGCCGAGCCAGGGGGACCGGGTTGCCCCGCTTGCTCTCGGACGTCCGCAGCGTGCCGAGGTAGGCCCCCACCACGTTCAGCGGGACCCAGCCGTCGCGGAGCCCGACCCGATCGGCGATGAACGGGTACTCGACCGGACCGATGGCGGCTTCGAGGACCTCGGTCTGGGCGTCGACGACGTGGCGGAAGGCGGCGGGCACATCGGACAGCCGCTCGAGCCGGGCCCACAGGTCGCCGCTCAGGTAGTCCGCTCGAGGCAGCAGGCGATCCCCGTCGAGGCACCACCCCCGGGCCAGCAACCCGTCGGCATCGGCCACCCGGGAGACGGGCACCCCGGCGGGGTGCTGCACGAGCATGGCCCGGACGCCGGCGTCGCCCCGGACGGCCGCCGGCTGCTCCACGGCGGGCCGGTCGATGCGGGCGAGCCGGCGCCCGAATACCGCCTCGAACGCGTCGAGCGCCGCAGCCAGCTCCGGGTGGAGCCGCCCCTGCAGCCGGGCATCGGCGGACCGGAACTGCGCGACCCGCTCGGACAGCATCGTCGCCAGCTCGGCCTCCGAAGGGCCGCGCGCGGGCGCCTCGGGGGCCTCCTGCGGTTCGGCGGCGCTCGGGGCCGTCGGGGTGGGGCAGACGACGCATGGCGCGTCGGCCGGGCGGATGACGTGCCGCTCACCGCCGCGCTCGATCACCATCGGCGCCCCTGGCGTGCCCAGCAGGATCCGTCCGCTTCCGGTGGCGCCGAGCAGCGCCGGCCGGAGGCGATGCAGGCTCGCGCACCACCGCCCGTCGATCGACCGCGGGCCCACGACGGCGCCCTCCCACGGCTGGCCGGCGAGCATCACCGCGCCGCCCCGGATCACGATGTCGGCGGGGTCGCACGTCACCCGGCGCAGGATCCGCTCGGCGGCATCGAGCGGCGCCGGGTCGATGACGGCCACCGGGTCGTCGACCGGCAGCATCTCGGCCGGCTCGGGGTAGTCGACGTCGTGGGGCTTGCCGGCCGCGGTGACGACCCGTCGCCCGCCGCGGTCGTCGACGGCGATCTCGATCGCGGCGTCGAGCGACACCCGCTCGGGCTCCATATCGACCGCCTTCAAGCTGGCCGGCAGCGCCCGCCCCCGGCGCTTGCCACGCACCGGGCGGTCGTCCTCCATCTCGACGGCCTGCAAGCCTCGGGGGGGCCGGCTCGGTGCGGGGGCCTCACCCAGCTCGCGCTCGGTCCCGTCGAGGAGCCGCTCGACCCGCCGGGCGGGCAGCGCGCCCCCGTCGAGGTGCGTCGAGCGGATGTCGGGCATCCAGGTCTGGCCCACGAAGCGGGCCAGGTCTCGCTGGCCCGACTTGTTCCGGACGTCTTCCGGCGAGTCGGCGTGCCGGTGGTAGCTGCCCTGCTGCTGGATGGCGAGGGGGAACCAGGCCCCGTCGGGCATCCGCACCAGCTCGACGTCGGGGTCGGCGATGACGTCCCCGTTCTGGACGTAGTTGTGGGCGAGCGCGAAGCGGTCTTCGCCGAGCCGGTCGATGCTCAGCGGCATCAGCGCCGCGCCCGGCTCGCCGAGGCGGCGGTAGGCCACCAGCTCGGCGCGATCGGGCCCGCGCATGCCCTCGGTCAACGTCTCCAGGATCGCCGCGCCCTTCTTGCCGACCCGGGTCGCTGCCGGGCGGCTGGTCGACGAGTTGCTCGGCGCCGGTGAGCTGCTCGATGCCGAGCTGCCCGACCCCGACGCGCTCGGCGCGTCCTTGATCGGTCGCTGGTCCAGCGCCCTGATCGTGGAGTCGAACACACGCATCGACATGATGAGCTGGCGCTCACCGTCCGGGCGATCGAACCAGGCCGCTCCGGCCCAGCGGAGGCTCGACGAGCCGGGCAGGCGGTCCTCGGGCCGAAGGAGCTGAAGGTCCACATGGGCGACTCTGGCCGCTGTCGAGCGGAGCTGCGCGGTCTTGATCCCAAACACGAGGTCGGGACCCTCGGCGGGCGCGAGATAGGTCTGCTGGTCGTGAGCATCCCACCCCACCCCCTCAGCCGGCTCGGTCTCCAGACACAGGTGGCCGGAGCGGACCCGGAGCAAGACGGTGCCCTTGACCCCCTTCAACGCTCGACGCAGCGCTCGGGTCGGGATCCGTGCCCGACCCTCGCCCTCGCGGCCGAGCCACTCCCAGAGGTAGTCGGCGACCACCACCTGCTCTGCGGATGACCAGCCCGGGACGCGCTGGCCGTCCGTCCCCAAGAAGGTCATCGGCCCCTGCTGAGCCGGCCAGATCACCAACTGGCGCCCATTCGTCGCGAGGAGATGGCGATGATGGCGCCAGACACCTTCGAAGCGGTCCGTGCCCACGAAGCGCTTGGCACGCTTCACGACGTCCTCGGGACGGACTGGGCGACCATCCATGGGGGGCAGCGTCGGTGGTGGCAGGCCGATCCCTTCCACCTTCGCGTAATTCCCCTGGGCGTCCGGTGTCCCGGCCTCGACGGTGATCTGGCCCAGGCCCGCCCCGTGCCGCTGAGCGGTCCGGGCGAACCGCTCCCGGGTGGTGCTATCGAGGGTGACCGCCGCCGCCTCGCGGGTGGCCAGGCGGAGGACGATGTCCCACGTCCCGCCTCTCGCAGCGAGTACCTGCATGATGCCGTCGACGTTCAGTCCGGCCAGATGCAGGTCGCCGTGCTTCATGCGGAGACCCTCTGCGCCGAGCGGCAGAATGCCGTCAGGGCCGCGGGCGAAGACCCCGATGCCGGGCGGGAAGCCCGGATCGTGCTCCAGCGCGGCCGACCCCGTGGGCACGTTGGCCCGCCGTGGGCCACGGTCGGCGGACCCGGCCATCCGGGCCCGCAGATCGTCGGCGAACGCCGCGATGTCCATCGGGGCGCCGGTCTTGTGGCTCAGCGCGGTACCGACCGCCTCGGCGGCATGCTCGGGCGAGACCCCGTCAGCGACCAGATTGGCGAACGCCTCCTCCACGGACCCTCCGTCGAGGAGGAGCAGGGCGGTGCCCAGCAGACCCTGCGGTCGCCCATCCTCCTGGGGACTTGGCACGTCCGAGTCGACGACGACCGTCTGCTGCACGGTGCCGCTCACCGAAGGCCGAGCCGGTGCGCGGCGCTGGGGTGGGCGAGCCTCGATGTTCGCTCGGCCGCTGTCCGTCAGCCGCACATGGATGCCGTCCGGGGCCGCCGCCACGACGCGGATCCAGCGATGCCGCTCCAAGTCGCGCACGCTGCCGTCCCACACCGCGGGTCGCTCGGCCGAGACGCGCAGCGTCTCCCACTCACCGAGGCTGGCCAGCCGGCTCCACGGCTCGTCGGCGAAGCGAGCCAACAGTTGGCCGAAGTTCGGTGCCCGCTGGTCGACCTTGGGGAGCTTGCGCCGCGTCTCGACCCGCTTGAGCCCGGCTGCGATCGCATCGCGGCCCGCCCGAAGCCGCAGCACGAGGCCCTGAGCCTCGGCGCCCGTCAGCCCGTCGCGGACGAAGGTCTTGTTCTGCCAGTAGCTGTTCGCCTTGTTGGCGGCCCCTCGCAGATCCGCGAGGGCTTCTCGCAGATACGCGAGTCGGCGCTTCTTCGTTCGTGTGCTGTACACGACATCGTCGACTGCCGCCTTCCAGGCCCTGCGCGATGCGGACGGCACGAGACCCGGCTTGAATGCCTTGCCGTGGTTCTGCGCGGCGAGGGCGGCAGACCGGAGCGCCGCCAGCGACTGGAAGGGCTCCGTCGTGTCGAACGCGGCATCGAAGTCGGCGGCGCTGAGCCTCGAGCCCGACGACGAGCTGCCCGACGTCGACGAGCTGCCCGACGTCGACGAGCTGCCCGACGTCGACGAGCTGCCCGACGTCGACGAGCTGCCCGACGTCGACGAGCTGCCCGACGTCGACGAGCTGCTGCCCGCCAGCGACGGCATACCCGGGTACTCCCCGATCACCTCGGGATGGCCCCACCGGCCGGACGGCTTGATCTCCCCGAGGACGTGCGTCGGGTGCTTATTGAAGTACTCGCCATCCAGGAACGCCGTGTCCTGTACCGCCGCGCCGCTGCGGGCCCGCAGGAACACAGCGTCGAGCGACAGCCGGGCCCCGGGGAACAGCCCGTTGGGCAGGCGGAAGGCGCCGACGAGATCGGCGCTCTCGGTCACGCGGGCCCGCAGCTTCCGCGTCCCCGAGCCCGTCATGAAGCCGCCGGGCACCAGGAACGCGGCGACCCCGCCGGGACGCAGCAGCGTCAGCCCGCGCAGGATGAAATACTGGTAGGCCGCCTTGACCCGGAACCGGCGGTCCTCGTCCTCGACGAGCTGCTCGCCCCGGGGTCCATAGGGCGGGTTCGAGAGGATGACGTCGAAGCGATCGTCGCCGTGCGCCTGCACGAAGGCTTCGAACGAGGACTCGTGGGTCGTGTCGCCCGGGCGCACCGTCTGGGAGAGGATCAGGTGCGACAGCGGGCTCAGCTCGACCGCGGTCCAGCGCCAGTTCGGGAATGCCGCGGCGTGCACGAAGCGGCCGACGCCGGCGGACGGCTCGAGCGCACGAATCACCGCCCGGGTGGTCGCCGGCTCGACCAGCTCCCGGGCGACCCGGGCGATGTCGGCGCAGACCCGCCACGGCGTGTAGTACTCGTGCACGAGCGCCCGCGAATGGGGCAGGGGCACGCCCTCCGGCCAGTCACCGCGGACCTTCCCGATGTCGAGCCCGCCCCATCCGCTGTACTGGAGGATCCGCCGCCGCTGCTCGCCTGCCGGCCGTTCGCCGGCCGCCCGGGCCCGGGCGGCGATGCGGATCGCCGCGACGTTGGCGGCGAGGCGGGCACGCGGCTGCTGGGGTTCTTCGGGCCAGTCATCGGCGTCGCTCGCGCGCGATCTCCGATGTGCCGCCTCGGGCCCGAGCAGGTCGTGGACGTCGTCTCCGACGACCAGCAACACTCGCTCGATCGCGCAGCCGGTGAGCGCGCCGGCGTCGACGAGGCTCCGAGCCTTCTCGCGCTCCTTCGCCCCCGGCGCGCGCTCGCCGAACGCCACGACCCACCACGGGCCGCCGCCTTTGTGAAGCAGGAGCTTGGCCAGGATCGAGCCAACCCGCCTGCCCTTGCCGAAGCCTTCGAAACCCGCGTCGTGGGCCCGGCCCAGATGGGGCTGGTAGCCGAAGACCTTCACCCCCGATCCCAGGCGCCCCCGCAGCTCGGTGATCACCTCCGCGAGCGCCTCGGCATCCGGCAGGCCCAGCTCGCGCATCCCGCCTCCGGCGTACCGCTCGGTGCGTCGAGTCGGCAGCTCGCCCTCGACGAGCCAGCGGCGGATGGCCGGGATCCACCGTCCCTCGAGATCGGCCATCAACGCCCGGCGGTCGGTCGAGCCGTCCAGCGCGCTCACCGGGACCCAATCGCCTTCACCGCGCCGATGCACCTCGACGCCGGTGTTGTCGCCCGGGCTGTGCAGCAGGAACCGGTCGGGCGCCAACCAGTCCACCCCGACGGCGGGGTCGCCGAAGATGCGCGACAAGGGCAGCTCGGGGCGCTTGGCGATCTGCATGCCGGCGGTGATGGCTTCGAGGGCGGCGGCGCCCTCGGCGCCCACGCGGTCGGGCCGTGATGCCCCGGCGTCGACGAGCGCGGCTGCGATCTCGCCCTTCGCCCCCCGCGCCTTGGGCACCCGCTCGTCCATGGTCTCGACACGCCGCCCACTGATGCGGATCCACCGGGCATCGGCCGGCGGGAGCATCGTGCCGTGCTTGCCGTCGGGCGCGACCCACACCTCCCCGCCACCCGCTCGCACGGCGCCGTCGATCGCGCGGATGAAGCCGGCAACCCGCGGGTCCTCGTCGTGCACCGCTCGCATGCCGCTGAAGTAGCGGTCGAGCTGCGCCCCTGCCCGGGCCGGACAGGTCAACTCCACCCGGCGCCAGGTCCTGCCCGCGAGGTCGAACCGCCCCAGCTCGCGCGTCGTGGGGTAGTCGTAGTCGTCCTCGGCGGTGGTGAACACGACCCGGCCCTGCGGTCGCGCTCCGGGCTCGTCCTCGCCGTCGTCCTCGGTACCTCGGGCCCGCGCGAGGAACTGCTGAGCCTCGCGCTCGCTGCCGAAGATGAAGCCCGGCACCGCGCCCTTCCGAGCGTAGGTGCTGTAGTAGCCGGTCTTGACCGCGCCGGCGCGGTCGGCGACGGCCTTCGCGAGTTCCCGCAGCTCGCCGAAGCGGTCGTCCGAGACCCGCCGACCGACGATGCGCACGGTCCAGATCGGGTGACCATGGCGGGTGTGCTTGCCGGCGACCATCTCGTAGGCCGTTGCAGCGTCGTCCCGCTTCACTGGCCTCGAAGAGCCCCCCGTTTCGGGGTCGTCCCGCTTCGCCGCCGCCGAGGGGCCTCCCGTTGCAGCGTCGTCCCGCTTCACCGGGCTCGATGCGCCCTGCGTTGCAGGGTCGTCCCGCTTCGCGCGACGTGCCGTTGCAGGGTCGTCCCGCTTCGGGCGAGCCGGCGGCTTCGTCTTCGGCTCGGGCATGTGCCCCAGCCGGAGCGGTCGGCCGCGATGGTCGGTCGGCGCGGCGGCGTCGGTGTCCCACACCTTCGTCTCGGCCGGCCCCGACGAGTGCACCCGCTCCCGGCGGATGGCGATGGGCGTGTCGGTGCCCCACAGCCCGGCCGCGACGAGGGCCTGGCCGACCGCGCTGCCGATGGTCTTCGCCGTGCCGCCCGTCCCGCCGCCCTCGGGGGTGTAGGTCTCGTATCGGACGGCCCCCGAGCGTCGGCCGGCGTCGCTGATCGTCACCTTGACGACGATCCCGTACCCGTACCCACCCGGGCCGGGATGGCCGGTGCGACGCGAGAACCCCTTCGCCTCCTCGTACTGCGCTGCCAATTTGACGCGCGCCTGGGGCGTGAGGCCCTCCGGGTCAGCCAGCAGCCGAGCAGCGAGGCTCATCGCCTGGACCGGCCGCGCGGCTCTGAGCCACAACGAGACCGCGCTGATCCCGAGCGTCGAGCGGGTGCGTGGCTTGTCCACCGGCACATCGAGGGCCACGGCCTGCTCGAGCCCCGCCGCCTCGACGAACAGATCCAGGGCCTGGTCGTGATTCGTGGAACGCTCGGCGTGGAACGCCAGATCCTGCGAGCGAAGACGGCGCGGGTCGTCGAACGCCGGCGAGCTGCCCGACGCCGGCGAGCCCGACGCCGGCGAGCTGCCCGACGCCGGCGAGCTGCCCGACGCCGGCGAGCTGCCCGACGCCGGCGAGCTGCCCGACGCCGGCGAGCTGCCCGACGCCGGCGAGCTGCCCGACGCCGGCGCCGGCGAGCTGCCCGACGCCGGCGAGCTGCCCGACGCCGGCTCCGGCCGGACGAACCCCTTTGGCGCTGCCTTCGGCGATCGACGGGCTGCGCGGAACGCGCGCGTCAGGACCTGTCGCGCGCGTATGCGGGCCTCGGCTGGCAAGGCTTCGGTGAGTTGCAGCGCCAACTGGTCGAAGAAGCCGTCGACCACCTGGATGTCCGAGGCGTTCCGGCGCGTCGCCCAGCTCATCGTGTTGTAGCCGTCGACCCAGACCTCGCGGTCGCCGATGACCCGCTCCCGCCGGAAGGGTCGCCGGAGCAGGGTCTTCACCTGGTGGCTGCCGCGACCCTCCCCGCGGGCGTGCCGGATCGCGTCGAGCAGCGCCGCCCGCTGGTCCTCCGTCAGCGCCAGCCGCGCCCGCTTCAGCGCCTCGTCGACCGGCTCGACCGCGAGCAGGAAGCCACCGTCCTGCTGCACGGCGTCCACCTGCCCGGCGCCGCTCATGTCGACGAACACCGCGGGCAGCGACGCATCGAGGCCGGCGGGCAGCTCGCCGATCGGATGCACCTCGCGCCCGCACACGACCCACACCCCGCGAGTCGGCCGACCGAGCAACTCGGCGGCCCGTCGGACCTTCCACGCGAGCAGCGCCGTGTCGGCGAGATCCGCCGGTGGCTCGCCGACGTCGACGAACGGGAGCTGCCGCGCAAGGGGTGTTGCAGGGTCGTCCCGCTTCGGCTGCGGGGCGCGAGGCGGGCTCCCCGAACCGGGACGACCCTGCAACGAGGGGGTGACCGGCGAGCCGGAGCGACCCGATGGCATCGACGGGGTCCTCGTCCGGCGCCCCCCGGCGCCGCCCGACGATGCGTCGCTCCGGCCCGCGCGGTCGGTCAGTTCGCCGATCCGCTCCGCGAGCCACTGCTTCCGAGCCCCGAGGCCCTTGCCCGCAGCCGGCGCGAGCAGTGTGATGCCGAGCGCCCGGGCCGGCACCGCCAGGGCCTCGACGTACTTGCGGCCGGCGAGCACCTCGACGACCGCGCCCTTCCCGAAGAGCCGCTCGAGCTGGCGCTGGGCCTGCATCTGCCAGACGCGGCGACGCTCGGCGGTGTGATCTTCGATGCGTTGCTCGTATGGCTTCACCTGCTCGTCGGGCCCGATGACACCGAGCGCCGCAGAGACGATGCCCCATGGCAGCCCCCGGGCCCGGGCGTAGTCATGCCGCAGGCTCCACAACTTGCCGGTGTAGAGCTGCGCGGCCGGCCAGGTGCCGCTGCTGCGCTTCCCCTTCACGCAGCCGATCAGGACGTGGGTCGGCTCGCCCGGGTCGGCCGAGGTCTCCCACCCGTCGGGGAAGACGACCGGCAGCTCGACGCCGGCGGCCCGACGGCGCTCGAGGAAGGCCCGCACCTCGGCGATGTCTCCGCTGAACTCCTGGTAGAGCTGGGCGAAGGCGCCGTCCGGCATCTTGGTCTCGGCCGGAAGCAGCGCCACCGACCACCCGTCGGCCTTCCAGGGGGTGACGTTCAGCGCGAGGATGCCCCGCTCGGGATCGCGCTGCTTGCGACCCTTCAAGGCCCGCTTCGCCGCGGACCCGGCCTCCTTCTCGGACGCCGGCTCCCGCCGGCGGTAGGTGAGCCAGGTGACGGGACGGCCCCGGTGCAGCAACGCCCAGCGCCCGCGCCCGGTCGGCTCACGCCCGGAGCTGGTCTTCGGCGCAGACCGCTCCGGTGCTCTGCCGCCCGTGGCAGCGCTGCCCTTGCCTGCGCTACCCGTCGCGGCGTCGTCGCTCTCGGCGAGCGGCGTCAGGCCGAGGCGCTCCACCATGTCGGCCAGGAGCACGCTGGCCCGGGTGAAGGGCCCGTGGCGGGTCGCCTCGATGCCCCGACCCCCCTGCATCCAGTGGATCCCGTCGTGCTCCGCGATGACCTGGACCATGAGACCCCGGCGACGCGACTCGCAGTCGGTGACCCACAAGGCCGCCGCCAGCGGGCCGAAGTTGGTGCAGCCGTACCGGCGCAGCTCGTGGCCCAGCCACTCATGGTCGAAGGCATCCGTGCGCTCCGGAGCCCGTTCGAAGTTCGCGTCGGCCAGACGTCCGGTCAGCTCGGCGAGCCATGGGTCGGAGCCCTCGATCTCGCGTTCGACCCGGCCATACTCGACGCGCCAGCGAGCGTCGGCGATCCGCTCGGCGAGCAGCGGCACGAGCGCGATCGGGCTCAGGTCGACGAAGTCGCCCACGTCGATGAAGCGCCGCGCGGCCCCGAGCAGCCGCCTGGCCCGCGCCTGGGCCGCGAGGCCCACGGGGCTCAGCGCGCCACCGCCCACCGCCGGATCGCCGACGTCGGGCGCCGGGGCGAGGTCCTGACCGGCCGCTTCGGCGACCGCGCCGCGGCCGACGGCGTACGACATGGGCCCGCCCATGATGCGCCACAGCCGATCGTGCACACCGCGGCGCAGCACGAACCAGCCACGACGGGACCGAACCAGGGCCAGGGCGCCCTTCGGACCGAGGTACAGCCCGTCCTCGCGACGGGTCATATCCCGGAACGACACCGGCCGGCCCTGCTCGGGCGCGTCGACCGGCGGCAGATCGGCCAGCTCGCCGAGCACGATCACCCTGTTGCTGACCAGCAGCACCCGCTCGACGGGGCGGTCGGCGCGCCGCGCCCGCTCCATCAACGTTTCTGCTCGGCTGCGCTGGGCGCTCGTCCCGCGCCCTCGCCCGGGCTGCACGACGAACACGGTCCACGGCGGGCCGCCCTCGAGCGTCCCGATCATCTGAGCGATGTCCCGGCCTCGGAACCGCTGCGACAGGTGGACCACGCCGTGCCCGGCGCGGGTGGCATACACCCCGGCGTCGCGAGGAATCCGGCTGACGAAGCGGCCGATGGTGAGATCGATTGCGTCCGCGGTGTCGGAGATGGCTCGCTCGGCGCTGGAACGCGCGGCCTTCTTCTTCGCCCGGGCCGCCTTGAAGGTCGCTTGTGCGTCCGCCTTCGCGGCGGCCTTCTTCGCCGCGGCGGTCTTCTTCACTGCGGCGGTCTTCTTCACTGCGGCGGTCTTCTTCGCCGCGGCGGTCTTCTTCGCCGCGGCTGGCTCGGGGGGCTTCGTCGAGCAGGGCGGGACGGCCAGCGTAGTCTTGCGGAACCGCCCATCGGGCAGCTCTGCGACGGCCCCGCGCTCCACCATCATCGCCGCCATCCGCCGCGTGTGCCCGGCGTGCCGATGGCACGCGCTGGTCTGGAGCTGGATCAGGTCGAAGATGTCGGGCACCCGGCTGAGCACCTCTCGTTGGCGGGGGGTCGGCGCACGCCCGTTCTCCCGGATCGGCTGGAACTCGGCGATCACCGACGCGTCGAGCCCCCGCAGGTGGGCGCCTTCGACGACAGCCGCCCGCGCCACGGTCGGCAGTGCGCCCGCGGCGATGAGACCGACCTCGACCTCTCGCATGAGCCCCACCTCGGCCCGGGCAGAGCGCCCCCGTCGCGACCGGCGCCCGTGGAAGAACTCCATGATGCGACGCGCCCGGCCGGCGAGGGTCAGCCCGAGGCGCCCCGTCAGCTCGCCCGGGGTGAGGGGGTCGTCGGTGAAGAAGTCGTGACCACGGACGTGCGCCCATCCGCCGCGGGGGCGCCGGCGGATCTCCACTTCGGGGACCGCCCCGCCACCGTCCGACAGGGCCTCGCCGGGCTCGAGCTTCAGCACCGCCGCGCACAGCTCGGGGTCCTCGATGTTCGCCTCGCGGAACGCGGTGAACGATGACTCCCACTCGACGCCGTCCGGCCCGTAGCCGCGCAGCCTGTCGGCTGTGTCGCCCTGCGGCAACCAGACCCGGCCCCACCCTTGCGCCGGCCGGCGCTGGATGGTCAGGGCGCCGACGCGAAGGGAGCCGCCCGGAGGCAAGCGCCAGACGCGTCCCCCCAGGGCCTCGTCGTGGCGCTGGACGAACTGCGCGATCGACAGCTCGAAGACCATCGAGCCGCGCTCGAAGCCGCGGAGCATATCGATGGCATCGGCCGGGGCAGTCTCTCGTGTCATCGTCGGATCCCGTGCTCGTCGATGAAGAAGGCGCTGCGCCGCCGCTCGATCCGGCCGTCGACCAGATGGGGCCGGGCGCCGAGGAACCGGTGCCGCCAGTGGGCCTCGGTGGCGTCCTTGCGGGTGTCGTAGGTGATCGCTTCGATGGCCCCGGGCGGGGCCTCGCTGTGCACGCCGCCCTCGGCGACGAGGTAGAGCTCGGTGAGCTCGACATCGGCCGCCAGCCACACCGGGCCGCCCTCGGGCACGACGACCCGCCCGCCGGACAGCTCGATGCGCACCAGGCGCCCCAGCTCGACCAGCTCGGCGGGCGCGAGCGGCGGGCGCACCACATCGACCGAGCGGAAGGGCTCGACCCCCCAATGCAGGGCGGTGACGGCCCGCCGGGCCCGGGCGCTGATGCGGCGCCCGGTCGCCCGAGCTGCTGGGCAACGGGGCCTCACGCCGCGCGTGCCTTGTAGAACTGGTGCGCTCCGATGCCGAGCACCACCGGCACCGCGATCCACTTCCAGTTCGGGCCGCTGGGCTTCTCGTTGGGATCGAGCCGGCTGGCGACACCGGCCAGGGCCTTCGCCACCTCGGGATCCTTGGCCTCGCGGGCCTCCTTGCCGATCGCCTCGACCAGCTTGGCCTTGGCCAAGAGGACCCGCTCCTCCTCGTTGCTGATCCAGGCGCCGACGGTGGCCACCGTCACCGCGACCCCGGCGCCGACCAACGCGAGGTTGAGCGCGCCCAGCTCGCCCCGCGGCTTCGCGGGCAGCGTGTTGGGCAGCTTGTCGATCCCGCCGAGGTAGATGTCGACGACCTCGTACATCCAGTCTCGGACCCGCAGCGCCGCCTTCCGGCGGTCGAGCGCGAGGCGCACGCCCTGCCTGTTGAGCTGGTGCCAGTCGAGCGCGAGGGCGTTGAGCCGCATGATCCAGTCGTGGACCTTGGCCCGCCATTCGTCCTGCCAGCTCATGCCGCCCGCCCACGGCGCGCCCGCGCCCGCTTGCGGAGGTAGAGCGCGGCGCCGGTGCCCACCCCGGCGACGGCGACGCCGCCGCCGATCCAGTACATCCGGCGACGGCGCTTCGCCTCCTCCTCTTCGCGCCGCGCCCGCTCGGCCTCGACCGCCTTCTTCTCCTCACGCAGACGCCGGAACTCGTCCTGCCGGCGGCGCTCCTCTTCTTCCCGCCGCCGCTGCTCCTGCTCCCGCTGGAGACGGAGCAGCTCGACCTCGGCCGCCGACGCCTGGCGCTTCGTGCTCTCGGCCTGCCACTTGGCCTCGTCCTTCGCGATCACCCGGGCGAGGTAGCCGCGGGCGTACTTCAGGCAGTTGCCGGTGGCGCCGGGGATCCTCTTGTTCTGGGCCCACTGCCGCCGGGTCTCGGGCGTCGCGTTGAGGATCTTGCTCCGGTACTTCTTGCGGTTCTTCCCCGAGCACGCGTCGAACCCGATCCACGACGTGAAGTCGTTGAGCAGGCTGCTGACGTCGATCCCGACGGCGTCCGCCAGGCCGACCGCGAGACCCACGTACGGGTTGCCGGTCGCGGCGCCCGCCGCGAGCCCGGCGCCGGCGGACGAGACCAGATCGCCCACCTCGGCGGCCTCTTCGCCGAAGGGCACGAGGCCGGCCAGCTCGTCGTCGAGATCGTCGTCGCCGAAGGGGACCAGGCCGGCCAGCTCGTCGTCGTGGTCGTCGTCGCCGAAGGGCACGAGGCCGGCCAGCTCGTCGTCGTGGTCGTCGGCGGCGGGGAAGGGGACCAGGCCCGCCAGTTCGACGTCGTCGAAGCCCTCTTCGAAGGCGGGCAGCCCGAGGGTGCTGGCGCCGCCCGGGTACACGCTCCCGGGATCCGGCTGGTGGTAGGTCAGGAAGCCGAGGTCGCCCCCGCAGGTGCACGGCATGGGTCAACTCCTATTGGATGGTCAGGCCGCCCCGGATGGCCGCCACCGGCGACACCCCGAATCGGATCTGGGGATGAACGGTCTCGGCATCGACCCACCGGCCGGCGAGACGCACCTGCGTCCAGATGTGGAAGGCACGGCCGGGCGGACGCGAGCCCGAGCCGGTATCGGAGAAGTAGCGGCCGTCGTCGGTGCGCCGCAGCAGCACCCCCCGCGTCTCGAAGCCGACTCCGCGGAGCAGCGCCGAGAGCAGGATGTGCTGGTCGTCGCAGTCGCCCATCCGCCGGCGGATCGTCGTCGCCGGCGTCTGCAACTGCTCGCCGACCTCGGGCTGGAACGTGATCCGGCGGCGCACGAACCCCCACAACGCCCGGGCGGTGCCCTCCCGGTCGTTGCCGTCTACCCCCCGCAGCACGAGCGCGAGCACGTCGCGCCACAGCGGGTGCCGGGCGTACCGGTCGGCGAGCGCATCGCACCGGGCGCGCGTGCGGTCGGGCGTCTTGCCGGGGAGGCGGAAGTACATGCGGCTGACGGTGCAACTGCGCGTCGACGCGCAGTCCAACGGTTTTTTTGCCGCGGCCTACGGCGCGCCCGGATCAGTCGTCATCGTCCTTGCTGAACATCCGCACGGTGTTGCGGATCGACCCGATCGCGTCGTCCATCGCGCCGAGCGCGTCGATGGGGCTGAAGTCCGCGTCCTGGAGCTTCTTGCGCGCCCCCTCCAACTCGTTCTGTGCGTCGTGCAGGCTGTCGCGCAGCTCGTCGCGCTGGCCCTCGAGTTCGGCGATCCGGGCTTCGAGCCCCGCGACTCTGGTGGACGCCGCGGCCTCCTCGACCGACTTGTCGCGCAGCGCCGTCTGGAGGGTCTCGATCGTGCTCTGGTAGGCGCCGTTCGCCTTCTCGAGCGTCTCCACCTGCCGCTGAAGGAGATCTTCGACCGCGGAGCGATCGGGCTGGACGCGAGGCGCGTACTCCAACGGCTCCGGGGATCGACGCCCGCGACGGGGCCGCATCAGGCGGTCTTGCGCCTTGAAGATCGTCCCGTCCGCGTTCCGCGCGATGATGCGATACCGCCCGGGCATGCAGATCTGGTCTTGCAGGTCGTGCACCCGGTCAGTCGCCAGCAGCATGATCGGGTGGCCGTTCTCGTCGGTCGCATCCTCGGGTACCGACGTGGTGCCTCGCTTGCGGTTTGCGGTGTCGAAGCGCACGAACTGCACTTCGAGCAGGTCACACGGAACGCGCGCCTCCAGGAGCGGGGCGTAGTGCATCTCGGTCTCGTCTTCGATTCGGCTCATGGGCACCTCCACCCCCCGAATCGCACTGCGCGTCGACGCGCAGTCCAGACGAAAGTGCCGCCCGGCCGGCGATCAGCCAGGAACTCACCAGCAACCCGACCACGAACTCGCCAGCAACCCGACCACGAACTCGCCAGCAACCCGACCACGAACCCGCCATCAACCCAGCCAAGAACTCACCAGCAACCCGACCACGAACTCACCAGCAAATCAGGCGTCCGTCATCGTCTGCCGGGCGAGTCGCGACCTAGTCCTCGGCGTCTCGCCACCTCAAGATCTCGGGCCGGGCTTCGATGGCCCGGCGCACCTGCCGAAGCTGGAGCACCTCGTACTTCGGGCCCTGCGCTGCAGCCAGCAGCTCCCGCAAGATCGAAAGGAAGCGCCCGCGCCGCACTGTCTGAGCCAACTTCTTCGCCTCCTGATGCTCGCCGCGGACGACCGCGTCGGCGTACGCCGGAATAAGGACCCGCAGCGTGGTCCACTGATCCTCCCGATACCCGCGCAGACGCTTCAGGCCGAAGAGGTCGACCGACCAGTCTCCGCGATCGCTCAAGGCGTCGATGGCCCCAGAAGGCAGCATCCGCAAGTGCAGAGGCGGGTAGTCCTGACGCGGACTCAAGGGGCGCACGCCGTCCTCCGGACGCAAGAAGCGGTCGCGCTTGTGGTTGCTGTCACAGAGGTCGCAGGCCAAGTGGAGGTTGTCCCAATCGAACGTTTTCAGTGGATCGGATGCGCGAGGCTCGAAGTGATCGATGTGCGCCGCTTCGTTGTACTCGCAGTACATGCAGTGTGTTCCGAGCGGCCCGTTCATGCGTTCGAGTACCCGCTTGATCTCCTTCAGGGTCTTGAGTTGCTTCGACGCCTTCCAGCGAGCGTCTCCGACCGTCTTCTGGTCACCGGGGGCCGCAGCCCGAATCTCGTCGGTCCATCTGGCGAGGTACGTCAGCGCCCGCTGCGACAGGGACCGGGATGGGATGTACCTCACCCGCCGAGCCCCAGGGCCCGTAGGGCTTGGACGACATCCGCACTCGGCGCGATGTGACGCTTGAGCTGCCTGTACGCTTCTTCCTCGTCAGGCGTCGCCTCTTCCGACAGGATCAATGCCTCGAGCCGCGCCGCCTCGTCCAGGCGCGCCTCGGCCTCGGCGCTGCGGGTCGAGTCGATCCCGAACAGGCCGGAGAGGTAGATGTCGTCGGCGGTGCCGTCGAGGAGCGGGATCAGGTCGTCGGCCGTCAGCAGCCGCGGCTGCTCCCTCTCGTCCGGCCGGGTCAGCCGGATGATCGCGCCGTTCGACGCCGCCTCCTGGCAGATGAACGGGCTGTGCGTCGCAACGATGAACTGCACGTTGGGGAAGTGACCGGTCAGCCACTCGCCGAAGGTACGCTGCCACGAGGGGTGTAGATGGCTCTCGATCTCGTCGATGAGCACGACCCCCTCATTGAGTACTTCCGGCCGCCCCGTCTCCGGGTCCAACTCGAGCTTGAGGCCGTTGAAGCTGCGGTGGAGGTGTCGGACGAGGTCGAGGACCAGCCCGACGACTGTCTGATAGCCATCGCTCAGGGCGGTCAGCGGCAGATCGAGCCCGTGCTCTCGCAGCATGAGGCCCTTCGATGTGATATCGACGGCCTGAGCTTTACCGCCTCCGGGCCCGCTCAGCAGCCCGTCGGAGAGCAAGGCCAGGATCGCCGGCTTGAGCCGGGCGGCCGCGTCCTGATCCTCGGTGACCTCCAACTGGAGTTGCTTCAACCACGCCAGGGGTTCGGCGAGCGCAACGTCTTCACGGAAGAGCGATGCGAGCTGCGCGATCGGGCGGACCTCGGAGTCGGTGAACTCATCGCCCTGCCGAGAGGCGCGGCTCAGGCGTCGGTACGGGCCGTAGCCTGCAACGAACCAGCCGGGCCGACGGTTCACCTGGGACCACGGCCCGCGCTGAGGAATCCCGCCGAGCCCGAAGGTCGCGCGGGTCCCTTGGCCCGAGAGCACCTCGACGCTGAGGCTCAGGCTGCCCTCGCGCGGTGCAGACGGATCGAGCCGCGGGCGGTCGGCCCCATCCTCCGAGGATGAACCAGCGAGGGTGTCCTCGGCGCCTGAATCTTCAGCATCCGGCGGTAGGACCCACCGATCTTCGAGCGCATACCGCAGGACGACCGACACCTGCGCTGCGCTCGCGCCGAGCGCCAACCACCACGAGACGGATGGTAGGAGCGTACGGCAGGTGTCGGCGCCGGCCAAGCCGAGCGCGATGGACCGCAGCAACGTGGACTTGCCGGAGCCGTTCGGGCCGACCACCACGACCCACCGCGGGAGTTCCGCTCCCTGGGATGCGAAGTCGAGTCGCAACGGCTGCTTCGTGCCGAGCCCGCGCACGCGGTTGATGGTGATCGACTCCAGGTGCATGCCGGCTCCTCGGCTACAGCGGCTTCAGGGCGGCGAGGATACCAGAATCTGTCCTGCTGGGGTCTCGGGCAGAAACGCGTTGCCGCAAGGTCCTGTCGAATAAGCGGATTCGTCGGCGGTCACGCGGCCTGAAAATCCGCGTGTCGGTGGTTCGAATCCGCCCCTGGGCACCGCGTTTTCCTTAGAAACCCGGCAACTTACGCCAGTTGCCGGGTTTTCTGTTTTGTGAGGATTTGAGCCGCAATCGGCCCCTTCTGGTCGGTTTCTTGGGCAAATGTTGGGCAAGCTTTTCGGCTTGCCGGGCCCATCCTCACGCCCCCTCACGCCATCCTCAGGCCCAGAATCGTCTGTGCAACCGCCCTGCTCGGGCTCCTGGTCGTCGTTGACGGCTACAGCCGGCTCAAGCGCTCCATGAGCGGGCAAGGCCGACACCACCGACTGCAAGTGCTCCGGGCGCAGGTGCCCGTAGACCTGATGCACCATGGCCGTGGAGCTGTGCCCGAGCGCCTTGGCCACGTGCGCATCCGGGGCCCCGCCTTGCAGCGCCCAACTGGCGTACGTGTGGCGCAGATCGTACGGGCGCACATGATCGAGCCCGGCCTTCTTGGCCGCGCGCGAGAGGTCCCGACGGGCGTTGGACCACCGCTCGACGATCGGGTCGCTGTCGCGCGCATGGCCACGCTGCTCAAGCAGGTGGGCAGCAAACTGCGGGCGAATCGGGATGAAGCGATCGGCGGCCGCGGTCTTCGTGCCAGGAATATGAATGCGCGGCCCGCTCACATCGAGATCCCCCCACGCAATGGCCTCGACCTCGCGGCCCGGGCGTGCACCGGTCTCGACCATCAGCAGGACGTAGAGCCGGCGCTTGGCCGCTACAGCCTCGTACAGCGCCAGAAACTGCTGCGGGGTGATGGCGCGGTCCTGCTTCTTGATCTTGTACGAGACGGTCACGTCTTTGGCCGGGCTCGTGCGCACGAGGCCGCGCTTAATGCACCACCGGAAGAACGTGCGCAGCTCGCACAGGTTCTTGTAGACGGTGTGCGCGGATACGACGGCCAGGCGCTCTTCGCGAAAGGCTACGATGTGCGTGGCGTCCAACTCGTGGACGATCGTGTCGGCCCCGAGGTGCTCAACCAGCAGGCGCCACGTCTTCTTGCGGCAATGGAACGTCGAGGGCGCGTCGGCATCCTGTGCGCCCGCGTCGATGCGGTTCTTGCGGCCGGCCAAGTAGCGCGCAGCGGCTGTGGCCAGCGCCACGTCGGGCAGCGCCGCCTTGTCAGGGGCAAGCAGGCGCTCCCACTCCTTGGTCAGCCACGCCTCAGCCAGCTTTCGATTGCGGCAGCCTGTGGATCGCTCGACGCGGACCCCACTGACCGGGTGCTTGAAGCGCGCGTACCAGACGCCTTTCTTCTTCCTCCAGCTGGCTTTGATCGGTGCGTGCATGTCGTCTCCTTGTTCGTGAGCACGGGCGTCTTGATGTTGTCGGTGATCCAGGCCTCGAGGTCGCACTCGCGAACGAAGACCCGGCCGCCCCTCTTCCCCCTCCCCAGCTTGAGGCTGGGGATCTGAAGGCGAATCAGCCGGTAGGCGGCGGATCGCGAGAGCCGCAGCCGATCGGCGACTTCCTTCACGGTGAGCAGCGTCGTGGCCATTCTCTCCTCCTTCGACCCGTTGAGCGCCGTCGATCGTGGCATAGGGGGCAGGCGGAAATCTGATAAAATTCAGGTAGATAAGGAATACTCACGGGGCGTGAGAACGACCCGTTCTACGCGCCAAAGCCTGCCGTATCGCGGCTGATTGCGCCTTGCCGTGCCCGGAAAGTCTGAGGGCAGAAAGTTGGTGAGCGGCCTGCTGGTGTCCATCGCATCGGGCCACGCCATCCTCGACCGACCGGCCAACCCCTGAGCGAGCAACGAGAATCGGCTTGTTGCGCCTGTGCGCAGCGTGTCAGCCCCGACACGCGCCGCGTGATGGTCCCGCAGAACGTACGCCGTAAATACTCACGGGTCTGACATCGCATAGGCCTTGCTACACATACGCTACGGGGCTACATCGTGGATGAATCCGCCATTTGTCTGGGGCACGCCGTTGTCCGGGGATAGAACTCACGGGGTAGGCCGGCTCAAAGCCGCATAGGCTGTGGGCTTGGCGCCACTTCGCGGCTCAACTAAGGTGTATAGTGGATACTTCGTTATAGGACCCCGCCGGGATACGTGCCCGGCTGGCTTGGGTGGCGCTAATGGCTCGTTCTCGGTTTGTGCGCGACCCTGCTGTTGCTGTGCTGCTGACTGCGCGCGACGACGCGATGCTGCGGCTCTTGCTGCGGGTGAAATATGCTCGCGTGGAGCACTTCCAGCAGCTCTTCTTCTCCTCGTACAAGACGGCGGCCGAGCGGTGCAGCAAGCTGTTCCACGCCGGCTTCGTGGATCGCACGCCGCTGCCGGCGCGCCGCGGCCAAGCTGCCGCGATCCACGTCATCGATGCGGCCGGCATCAATCGATTGCGAGAAATCGGCGTTTTGATCCCGCGCGAGTGGCGAGGCAAAGCAACGTCGCCCACGATTCTTGATCACGAGTTGGCCGTCACCGACGTGCTGGTGTCGTTCCTGTCAGGAGAAGCCCGCCGCGGAGTCGATGGGCCCGTATATGAGCGGGCCAACAAGCACCTTGTCGTGACGTTGCCCCAGGACGTGCCGGCCGGCTCGATCAAGCCGGATGGGGCGTTGGTGGTCGACCACGACGATGGGCGCCTACTGGGCTTGCTCGAGGTCGACCGCGCCACCATGAGCAAGGCGGTGATGCACGAGAAGTTTTCGGCGTACCGCGAGGCCGCGCTGGACGGGAGCTGCATCGAAGCGACGCTCACGGCGCTGCTTGCGCGCCACAACGTGCCGCTCGTTGAGCAACAGGCTGCGGTCAAGCTGCTGGTGACGGTTCCGTCGGCTAAGCGCGCCGTGCAGTTGGCACACATCGCCGTCACTTTGGGCTTGAAGAACTTCGTGATGCTGGCCGTGCACGACGACCTTACGAACGCCGGCATCTTCGCACCGGTGTGGAAGAGTGCGCTGATGTGGGTGCAGGATGCGGCGCAGGCGGGTGTGAGGCTCTTGAGCTAGCGGTGGCTACCATTCGGCAGAAGAATGGCTAGAAACTTCTTGCGCGTCGGTGGTTGCCCCGTAAGACCTCAAGGCGCCACGAGGCGCCTTCTTTGGTTGGTGGAAATAGTCACTGCCGGTGAGACGTTGTCCGTCAGGAGGACGTCCGTGTGCTGCGATGCGGACGGCAAGAGGACCTGGGGGGCGGTCGGGGATCAGGGCCGTCGTTGGGGGATCACGTGGACCGGATCATCCGTGTTGCACAAGTCGCTGCGGTCATTATCGTCGTTGTGTGGGTCGGGCAGTTCGTGAAGGACGAGTTCCTTGACGACACGGGTCCGCTGGACGCGCTCGCGCTGGCCGTCACGCAGACAACCTCGTGGTTTGAGGACGTCTTCTCGGTCATGACCGACGATCTGGACACCCGCACCAAGAACGCGCGCAGCGGGCGTGATACAGGCCCGCAGACGCTGCTGGTGGAGTTGGACCCCACGCTATCAGCCGCAGCTCGAGGTCGGGTGGCTGCGGCCTTTGCAACGGTGTGGCCGGATCTGCTGCGCTCGGGTGACACCTACCTGATCCACCACCGCTACGAGCGCGGCCGCGATGCGGCCGTGTGGGCACAGCGCACCAACGAGAAGACGCTGCGCGGCTCCGGTGATGGTCTTGCTGCCTATGTGGACGCGGCCAGCGCCCCCGAGCCTGCCGTGCCTGCACCGCCCCCTGCGCCGGCACAAACCACAGACGGCGACGCCGGGCCGCCAGCCGGACAAGATGAACAGGCGCCCGTCCCTGAGTCCGCACCGATGGCGGCACCCGGCACGACCGGCAGCATCGTGCGCAACATCTCGGGCGACATCGTCGGGTTCACGGGGGCCAACCGGCTCAAGTTCTTGGCCATCACCGAGGACATGCCGCACGACAAGGCAGTGCAGGCGCTGCGGGCCGATGGGTACAAGACCATCGATGAGGTGGGCGAGAACGTCGTTGTCGGCCTGGATCTGCGTCGCGACATGCAAGAACGCCTTGAAAGCGGTGAGAGCGTCCTTGCGCCCGTCCTGCAAGGCCTGCTGGCCATCATCGTGCCGGCCTTGTTGCTGTTGTGCATCCTGCTGGGCGCCAAGGGCACGCGCTGGTCGCTCACGGTCAAGAGCAGGCGCGATTCGCCGACGCTGTTCTTGAGGGTGCTGTACAAGCGCCTGTCGGCCATCAGGCAGGAGCAGGCCACACCGGTGCTGGACGAGACGGCGCTGTGGGTCTGGCGTTTGTTCGTGTACGTGTTCCTTGCGTGGGTCCTGCTGGTGATCGCCGCTGGGGGCTCACCAACGGCAGTCGTGTGGTTGCCGCTCTTCGTGCTGCTGGGCTGTGCGGTCACCTGGATTCGGCTGCAACGCGACCAGCGCATGATCGTGGCCGCCCTTGCGCGATCGATGCAGTTGCACGACTTCGATGAAGAGATGGTGGGGCAGTTTGCCCGCAGCAACGCCACGCTCATCAATGAGGGCGCCGAGGCCGTGGTCGAGCCGTACTTCAGCTTGGGGGGCGCCTCGGCCCATGTGGCCAACGAACGACTGCTTGCGCTGTGGAGTGACGTGATGGGCCGGGATCCGCAAGAACTGGCGCACACGCTTGCGAAGCAACGAGAGGCCACGCTGTCCCTGCTCACACAGGCCAACACCGTGGGCCCACAGCTGATCGATGACGATGGTGTCGTGAAGAAGGAGCCCGGTTCCCCGAAGGTCCCGGACGCCGGGCCTGCCTTTGGGATGATCGCCAAGGGGTACCGCGGCAGCGCTGCGGCCAAATCCTCCGAGGGTGGCGAGGACGGCGACGTGAAGAGTCGTCCGGCGCTGGTGAAGCTCGTGTTGGCTGCGTCTGACGCCGTGCATACGTGGCTTGATGAGCGCATGTTGGCCAACAAGGCCAAGCGGCTGGCCAACGCGGTGCAGAAGCGCCGCTTGCTGGGCGAGTCGCTGCAGGACGCGCGCACGATGAGCGAAGACCTTGAGGCGCGCGCGATTGCCCGCACGCTTGAGCGCGCACAGTTGGATGCCCAGCTGGCGGAACTCACGGCCAAGAAGCGGGAGATCAGGCGCAAGGCGCGTCAGAGCGACGCACAAGCCGAGGAGGACTTCGATCACGACTACGAGGACGACGACCTCGACGACGTCGGTGACGAGACCGACGAGGAAAGCGAGGCCCCCGGGTCCGATGGTGTGGACAACGAGCAGGACGATGCTGCTGGTGAGCAGGACGACGACGCGCCCGACGATGGCGATCGTGAGGACACTGAAAGCGACGCTGACGCGGGGAACGACGAGGCACCTGATCGCTCATGAACCCCACCCTTCCTGACCCGGCACAGCACGCCCTCACGTTCCATCAGGTGCCCGTGAGCTTGGTACCTACACAGGAAGGGGCAAGCAATGTCACACGGCGCGCCTACAGTGATCTGAGCTTCGCGCAGCTGCGCCCGATCGCGAGCGCACCCCTTGACGTAGGCGCTGTTACAGCAGCGCTTGCCACGACGCCGGCCACAACGCGCCTGCCGCTGAGCTTCGAGGTGTTTGGCAACCGGCAGGGCCTCACGGTGCAGTGGGCCGGATCGCCTCGTGCCGTGAACGGCCTGTGCACCGGGATCAGGACCGCCGGCGCGCTCGTGGATCTGCGCAAAGACGCGTGTGACGTCGTGGACAAGGTCTTTTGTGAAACGAAGAACACCGGGCTTCAACTCGCGCTTGGCGACATTGTGCTTGCGCCGGACAGCTACGCGGCGCTGACACCCCCTCCTGCGGCTCTTGCGCCGCTCCTCCATGAACTGGCAGCTCTTCCTTCCTCGCGATTCGGTCTGTTCCAAGTACTGATGTCGCGATGCCCCAGAACAATCAGGGGCTGGCTACAGTCGCTGTGCGCTCAGGAGCTTACTGAGCATCCTGGGTCGGCTGCCTATGTGCGCACACACAGCAAGCGCAAGTTTGAAGGAGCCGGCCCGCTGATGAGTGTCGCCATCCGGCTGGTCGTGCTTGGCCCGCCACGCGGGAAGGTGGCCGCCCTCACACGGCTTTTGGAAGCGCTGCGCCCGGCGCTGGCCGGGCCGCGCAAGATACAGGTGCTTGGTGAGAAGGACTGGGGAGCCGCGTACGCTTCCAAGAGGACCCCCAAAGGAGTTCTTCGCTTCTCACTGCTTCGTCGGGTGAGCTTTCGCACGGGCACGTTGCTCAACGCTGCTGAGTTGGCTTCGCTCATCACGTTGCCCAGCACGAGAGGACTGCCCATCAAGGCGGGCCTGCGCCCACTTCCCGCCAGTGGGAAGGTGCTCGTCAAAGCGCGCGACGCCATCCCGCTGGGCGTCTCCATCGTTGATGGCAGAGAGCGTCCCGTCTTCTTGCCAGCCAAGGTGCGGGCGCGCCATGTGGCGGTGCTTGGACGCACGCGCAAGGGCAAGAGCACGCTGCTGTGCAACCTCATCCTCAACGACATCGAGGCCGGGCACGGGGTAGCGGTGGTCGACCCCACCGACGACCTGGTGCTTCGCGAGGTGCTGCCGCGCCTTGACCCGCGCCGCTACAAGGACGTCGTGCTGCTGGACGCAGGTGCGTATCGCACACAGCCGTTTGCGGCCAACCTGTTTGCCATGCCTGATGGGGCACAGCGCTCGCAGGTGGCGGCTGATACCATCGAATTCTTCCACATGATGTTTGCTGGCTCCTGGGGCCCGCAACTGGAGGAGACGCTCACGTACGCCTCGCTGGCGTGCCTTGCATCCAGCCGGTCAACGACGATTCACGACTGCCTTCGCCTGATCATCGAGGAGCCGTTTCGCGAAGAACTGCTGCGCTCTGTGAAGGACAAGAAGATCAAGCGCTGGTGGATTGATGCGTTCCCAAGCGCGGTGAAGATGATCTCCTCGGTGCGCAACAAACTGGCCAGCTTCGCCACGATGGACTCGCTGCAGGTCCTGTTTGGCCACCCTACGCAGAGTTTCGATTTGGCGCAGGCCATGGCGAAGCGGCGCATCGTGCTCATCAATATCCCAAAGGGCCGCCTGGAGCCCTCGGCCGTGCGCGTGCTGGGCGCGTTCTTCGTGAGTCGCATCCTCAGCACGGCCTTGGGCCGATCGGCGCTTGATAAGGACCAGCGCCCGCCCTTCCACCTGTACGTGGACGAGGCGCACAACTACGCCACGCGCTCGTTTGCGACCATGCTCTCGGAGGCGGCCAAGTACAATCTCTCCGTCACCATGGCCACGCAGTACTTGGAGCAGTACCCAGACGATGTGAGAAAGGCCGTCCTTGGCAACGCGGGCAGCATCATCACCTTCCAGGTGGGGACCCCCGATGCGCGAGCGCTTTCGCGCGACGGCTCCAACATCCCCGTTGAGGCGTACCTCGAGTTGGGGGTGGGGCAAGCCATCGTGCGCACGGACGCGGCGCCGCGACCGTTCCTCGCGCTGACCCCACCGCCTCGACCACTACCGGCCTCGTACACGAGCACCGTTGTCGATGAGCTGCGCGCCAAGGTCGCGGTGAACAGGCCCAAGGACACGTCAAAACGCCCTGAGCCGGACACACCCGTCCAGCGCGTGAAGATCGAGTTGTAGGAGGGGCAATGCGAAAGTGGCTCTTGCTCCTGCTGCTGCTTGGCACAGGCTATTACGTCTTCACGCGATACCCAGTGGTGGACGCAATCCTGGGCCAGTTGACGCAAGCTCACATGAAGGCCTTCATCGATGAGCAGAACCGCCAGAGCAACGGGTTTGTGGAACGGATGAAGGCCTCAGGCGACGCCTTCATTGAGCGACGCTTCACGTCAGCGACCAAGGCAAAGCGTACAGCGCCGCCGCCTCGGCCCGCCCCGGCCAAGCCACCACCAAAACCGCCGACACCGGAAGAACTGTGGGCGCAGGAGGAAGCACAGCGCAAGCGCCGTATCGAGAAGATGTTCACGCCATGGCCCGGGGCGCTCACCACGGACTCCGGGCTCACGTACGTGCTCGTGACGAAGAAGGATTCTGGGAAGAAGCCAGGACTCAACGCCAGCGTGCTGGTGCATTTCTCAGTCTGGACCAAGGATGGGGAGATCTTCGAGAGTACCTACGAAGAGCGCGGGGGCTCGCCCACCATTCTACACCTGCCGCGACTGGTACCTGGGCTTCGTGAGGGGCTCACGCTCATGCGAGAGGGTGAGGTAGCCAAGTTCTGGATTCCAGCGAAGCTGGCCTATGGGCAGGAGCCAGAGCAGCTCGGGGCGCCGGCGGGGGCGCTATTTGCCGATGTCGCCCTCAAGCAAGTGCTTGCGCGGTAGGGGGCCTACCGACACAACGGATACATCGGCTCATGGTTGGGCACGATGATGCCGTACCCGTTGGGCGCATTGCAGTCGGCAAGCCCCCCGGACAACACCAGCTCGTTGTCGCGGCTGGGCCCGGTGAGATAGTCGCACGCCCCTGGGGTGTTCACGTCGCAGCCGTAGTTGGTCATGGGCAAGAACATGGCCAAGTGCTGCGGAATCGGGACATCGATGCGGAAGAACTGCTGCGGGGTCTGCACCACCACGTCCTGGTACGGGCGCTGCGGTAGCGGATCGAAGAACCGCACGCCCGTCACGCGCAGCTCGCACCCAGCCGGCGCACTCATGGCCAACACCCCTCCCCCGACTGTGGTCACGGGCCGACAGTCGTCCGGCTCGACCACCTCGAAGGCCACCCGGTTGCTGGCAGCCCCGCTCACCCCATCGAAGCAGTAGAATTCGTAGCGCCCCAGAATGGAGCCCAGCCGCGGCGGGTACGGGTTGACGAAGCGCCCGTTGCCATCCACGGGAATCGGGATCTCGAAGAACACATCCCCAGGCCCGTCGCCGAAGCAGTCGGCGATGGTGCTGGGCGAGAATCCCTCGCCCGTCTGCATGACCGTGTCTCGCGCGCGCACGACGCGCTGCCGATCGATCGCCACGGTGGGGGCTGCAACAGGCGGCTCTGGCTCTGGCGGCACGCCCTCATCAACGATCGCGTAGGGGAAGCCGCGATCGATGTAGCAGCGCATGCGCCCGTTCTGCTGCGCTGAGAAGCGACCTTCCTCGGGGTCCTCGGCGCAGTCGTAGTAGCTCATGATGTTGCGCGTGTCCGGCATCGAGCCGTCTACGCACACGGGATCACACGAGCCTCGCAAGCACACCCCCGTGCCCGGGTCAAAGGGGGTATCGCAGCATAGGTCATAGCTCACGTCGCAATCGGGCCCGGGCAGCAGGGAGGTGTGCGTGTGCCACAACCCCAGGATGTGGCCCAGCTCGTGGGCTGCCGTGTTCGCGCCCATGCAGTCGTTGACCACCACGACCCCGTCCGAGACGGGGTTGGGACCGATGTCGTAGGCGCGCCCGCACAGCCCCGGGTACTCGTCCACGATGTACAGATCCAGGGCGCCCGGATCGTTGTTGATGGCCATCAACTCCTCGAAGCGTGCATCGTTGATCACCATGTAGCGCCCGTCCTCGATCACGTCGATGGGCTCGACAAGCACCACCTCAATGCCGGTGGGGGCGAAGAACTGGTTCATGATGTCCACCATGGAGCGCACCGCCTGCTCATTGGCGGCAGGGGCCCCGTCGGACACCACATGCACGCGCAGGCGCACGAGGAGCGGCTCATCGCTGATAGCTGCATCGCGGTTGTTTGGGTCGTCGCAGAACGGGTCGCGCTGGGAGAGCGCGTTGGAGCGCCGGGAGTGCGTCCCGCACGGCAGCGCGTCCTCCACCTCGAGCAGGCACTCAGCCGAGCACCCGTCACCGCCATTGCGGTTGCCGTCGTCGCACTGCTCGTTGTCGTTGCGCACCCCATCACCGCAGCCTGGGGGCAAACCCTCTGCCGTTTGTAGCGCAGCGTCTGCGTCGTTACCAGCTGGCCCCTGGCCCGGGGCGCAGGCCAGCAGCACAAGCCCCAGCAAGGGCATATATCGAGATGTCATTGGCATCGCTTCACCTTCCAAGAATGGGGAAGAGAGAGGAGCATCCGCCGGCTGTCCCCATGCAACCAGGGCGGAAACGAAAAAGAGGCCACGTCAAGGCGTGACACAGGTGACTGGCAGTGGGATCACGGACGGGGCCAGTCGACCAGTGAGCAGGCCCTTCACAGATGATTGCCAGAAGAGGCGCCCATCACTGGCATCCCTCAGCGCATCGCGAAGGGCATCAGCTCGCTCGTGGTCGCCCACTTCCAGCGAGCGAGAGAGCGCCTTACGCAGCTGCTCGATGAGCAGGGCGTCCTGGTCGGTGGGCACGGACAGGACGGTGATGAGCCGTGTGAGCCCCTCATCCTTGCCCGAGGCAACGTCGATGAGGGAGCTGGCCACCTGACGGACCCTGGTGGTGCTCTCGGGCTGGCCTGCGGACGCGGCCAGCGCATCGGCCAGGACCTTCCTCAGCTCCAACTCTCCAAGCTGCCCGTAGGCCAGCAGGAGCAGGACGCTACTTGGCAGACGTGACAGGTCCACGCTTCATCTCCTTGGTCTTCGTGGTGGGTGAGCGGCCGATGATGGACCGCAGGCGAGAGAGCACTGCTTGGTGGCGGCGCGAGACAGTACTTCTGTGCACGCCCTCAACGACCGCCTTTATGTGCGCATCACTGTGACCCAAGTCAATGCCATACACATGCTGCACGAGTGCACGGTCGTGATGAGAAAGGGCATCAAGGGCGGCGCTGAGCGCTTGCGCCCTCTGCTTGAGGGCCAGCAGCGTCTCAGGGTCAGGGATACGCTGATGGACGAGATGGGCGGCTGGGCGCTGCACGCGCGCAATGCTCTCGCTCGTGCTCTCGTGCTGCTCTTGGGCAAAGATCTTGCGCATGGCGTAACGCGACAGCGGCCAGAAGGCGTAGATGCCATCAATGGCCGCCCCACGGCTGCGAAGCGCGCAGTACGCCTGCCGGTGCTCGGCAGGAAGATCGCTGGTGCGCGCCTGCGCCTGCAAGAACCCCAGGGCCGCGTAGGCGCGCACATCGCCGTGTTCCATCGTCGTGGGCATGGCAGGCGTGGGTGGAAGAGAAACAGGGAGCGGGAAGGCATTCATAGGCGTTGCTCACCGTGTAGATGGTGGAAAGGACGGTCCGTCACTGCTCCGGAGCACGGCGGCGCGTCACAGGCATCGCCACCAAGCCAGGGCGAGGTTCCTGTGAAACACCCACCCACTTCACGTGTTGGTTGGTGTTCCTTTTGTGAAGCCAGAGCACGAGAAGCGTCTCTCATTCCAGCGTGGCCGTGAATGCCTTGCCCGGGAAGCTTAGAAGGTACCGGCGTAGCCCACCATCAGTGGGGCACGCGGCACGGTGCCGGCCAGCGTGGCCGCCTCTTCCTTGTAGCGATAGCCGTAGTAGATGAGCGCCCCACCCCCGGCAATAGCCCCCAGCCCGAGCACCGTGACCGTCCCGCTATTTCCAGCTGGCGCCTTCGTGGCCGCCAGCAGACCGATGCCGCCCACGACCACGAGAGCCCCGCCCGTGATCATGATGGCGTAGCCCATGTACTCCTGCATGGCCGCCTCTTCTTCTTTGCTGCGGTCTTGACGGCTGCGCTTGCGCATGGCCGCATCGCCCAAGAACCCGGCACTGTGCGACGACGCCAACAGCAGCGCCGGATACGTCGGGCCGTTGCTCCCGCTGGGCGCAGCGAGGCTCGCCAGCCTGATGCGCGGCGTCGAGTCTGGGTGCTGCTCGTCCACCGCGAAGTGCACGAGCGAGAGCGTCGGCACGTCGAAGGCATCGTCGCTGAGCACGTGAGTGGCCTGTGCGTGCGTGGACAACAAGAGGGTGGCAATCATTGCCACGCCTGCGATCATGCTGGGCCACATGACATATGACTTCATCTAACGCTTCTCCTGATCTGTCGTTTGACGCACAACGGCGTCCTTTGGGCGAATGGGCGCCGTTGGGACCCGACGACGACAGAACACTTGACCGCGGGCCGCAGGCGCCGTTAGATCACGGGCAACGGGCTGCGGAAAGAGAAGGGTCAGGCCCTTCTGACCGCGGCGGCCGTTTTGACCGTGGACAGGACATCGTGGTGACGCGCGATCTTGAGGCCGACATCGAGGCCTTCCTCGCGCACGTCCAGACCCGGCAGCTTAGCTGTCGGACGGTTGAAACGTACCGCCAGGAGCTTCACGCAGCTGTGCAGCACGCCATCGCCCATGACCTACTGACCAGCGGCCCCCTCACCCGGGCAACCGCATTGGCCCTCGTGAAGCGCCCGCTTCGCAATGGGCGTGAGCCGGCTCCAGCGACGTTCAATCATCGGCTGTCGGTGTGGGAGATATCGTCAAGAGTCGTGGATCGGCACGGTTCAGGTGGCGCCCTCCGACCTCCTCAGTTCTTCCCTCCGAGGCCCAGCACCTGCCGGGCCTCGTCGGCCCACCGCAGGCCGAGTTCCTCGGCG
>JAUHYW010000173.1 GCA_030426085.1 bacterium
GTGCCCCCCGCCGTCCTTGGCGTCCGACAGCCGCGCGATCCGATCCCGCCGCCGCACGTCGCCCTTGTGCGCCTTGCTCAGATACGACCCCATCAGGTTGACCGCCAGCGCGTGCCCCTTCACCTCGGCCACCGCCGCCCGCAGCTCACCCTCGCCCCCGACCACGCCCCACCGCCGCAGCACCGCCGCCCCGACCGCCCCGCTCAGCGGCGGCAGCCGAAGCACCCCGATCCCCGGCGTGCCCTCCGCAAAGTCCCGCAGCGTCTGCCGGCTGCTCACCACGCACAGCCCGTTCATCCGCCCCGCCAGCTCCCGCAGCAGCGTCTTCAGCGCCGGATCCTTGATCCGCCCCTCGGACGCCCCGGGCGGGAACTGCAGCGGCTCCAGCCCATCCAGCACCAGCAGCGTCGGCTGCTCCCGGATCAGCGCCGCCAGCCGCACCCCCTTGGCCCACGGATCGCCCTCGCTCGGCCGGGGATCCCCGAACCACGTCAGCGCCTGCTCGATGAACAGGTCGGCCGACACCTGCCGATCCTCGCCCGCGCCCTGGCTGTAGAAGCTCCACCCGTAGACCCGCGCCGCGCCGCCGTAGCCCCCGCGCTTCATCCGCGCCAGCCAGCGCTCGACCAGCGCCGTCTTGCCCTCGCCCCCGACCCCGATGACCGCCTGCACCTGCTGCTCGGGGTCCTCCCACGCCGCGTCCAGCGCCGCCAGCTCGCCCGCCCGCCCCAGGAAGAACCGCCCGCCGCCCGGCAGCCGGCTCAGCGACACCCGGGCCCCCCGGTCGTAGCGATCGCCCGGCTGATGCCCGGTCCGCTCGCCGCGGTGCAGCTTCGCCAGCCGGGCGGCCGTCCGGCTCCAATCGACGTCGGCGTGATGCAGCGGGATGAGCCGGGCCAGCCCGCTGGGCATGTCCAGCGGGGCGGCGCCGTCGAGGATGGTCGGGATCACCCGCACCGCGCTCTCGGGTTCCCGCGCGGCGGCGACGGCCCGGGCGACCTCGTCGTGCGCGTACCACCGGTCGCCCTGCTTCCAGGCGGCGCTGACGAGCACGACGATCGTCGCCGCGCGGGCCAGCGCGTCGGTGATGCCGGTGTCCCACTTGTCGCCCGGGCTCAGGTCGAGCGTGTCGACGAAGGCCCGGCAGCCGAGCGCCTTCAGCGCCTCGCCCAGCGCCTCGGCGTGGTCCCGGTCGGGCCCGGCGTAGCTGATGAAGATGAGATCGTCGCTCACCCCTCCGTTGTCACCCGCGGGCGCCCGCTTCGCAATGACGGCGCCGTAACAGGCCCACCCGCGCGGGGCGAACGCCCCGGACTCGTCGGCGCCGGGCTTCCGGCGCGGGGTCTTTGCCCCGGAATCCCGGGCGGTGGCATCCCCGGGCGGGGTCTTTGCCCCGGAACCCCGGTCGGTGGGCCCCCGGCGCGCCCCGTCTGGCGGGCGGGGCCCACCCGGTGGCGCCCCTCGGCCAGTCGTCTGCCCGAGCGGGCCGGCGCCGGGGCCCCGCGGGCAGACGTCTGGCCGCAGACGCCGGGCGGTGGCTCCCGAGGCCATTGCTTTGCCGCCCGCGCGCCGCCCGGTGGGTCCCCGGGCGCATACCAATGGCCGATCGGGCGCCGCCGCCCGGCCATTGGTTTGGCCTCGACGGCCCACCGCCCGGCTCGTCGAGGCCATTGGTTTGGCCTCGACGGCCCACCGCCCGGCTCATCGAGGCCATTGGTTTGCCCTCGACGGCCCACCGCCCGGCTCATCGAGGCCATTGCTTTGGCCTCGACGGCCCACCGCCCGGCTCATCGAGGCCATTGCTTTGCCCTCGACAGCCCACCGCTGGCGCTCCGACGCCAAAGCTCTGCTGTCGGGGCCCCGGTGCCCGGCGCCCGTCGTCAAACGCCTGCCCTCCAGGTCCCGGTGACCGCGACTTCGGGGCAAACGCCTGCCGCCGATGAGCCACCCGGTGCAATCCGGGGCCATTGGTCT
>JAUHYW010000072.1 GCA_030426085.1 bacterium
CGGGCTCGGCGGGGGTCGGGGCCGGCTCGGCGGGGGTGGGCGCGGGCTCGGCAGGGGTCGGGGCCGGCTCGGCGGGGGTGGGCGCGGGCTCGGCGGGGGTCGGAGCCGGCTCGTCGTCGTCGCCCTCGCCGCTGTCGTCGGCGGCGATCGGGGCCGGCTCGGCCTTGTTGCGGGTGTAGGTCCCGGGGTCGACGACCTCGCCGTCCACCTTCACCGAGACGCCGTCCTCGCTGGGGTCGATGCGCAGCAGCACCCGGTAGCGGCCGGCGTGCTCCAGCGCGAGGTCGCCGTCGAGGCTCTCGGTGCTGGCGACCCCGTCGTCCACGTTCACCCGGATGGCGACGACCGCGCCGGGGTGCACGTTGCGGTTGTCGGTGGGCAGCACGAACAGCTCGGCGTCGAAGTCGAGGTGGGCGAGGTGCAGCGTCTCGAAGACGTCGCCGATGCCCTGCACGTCGATCCGGGGGGTGAGCGTCAGTGCGCTCTCGCCCCCGGCGGCCGGGTGCGGATCGGCGACGCCGTCGGGGTGCGTCTCGTCTCCGCAGGCGACGAGCGTGGCGCAGAGCATGAGGGCGAGCGGGGCGAGGGCGTGGGCCTTCATCGGCGGTTCCTCGGCGGGGCGACACGGGTCGGAGGCATGGACGATCGCAGTATGGATCAATGTCGCAGAGATTGCACGCCCTCGGTGGGCGGCTGCGCCGGTGTCGGGGCCCGTCGCGCTTGCCCGGGTGTCGCCGGTTCAATGAAGTGCCCCGGCTTGCCGAGGGGTGTGCGTCCATGCGCTCCGGGGGGGACGTCTCGGCGGCGGTCGGGCCGCGCGTCGTCGCGTGGGCCGGGGCCGCCGCATGAGCCTCATCATCACCAGGCTCGCGCTGCTCGCCTGCGGCGCTGTCGGGGCCCGGTGCCTGCCCGGCCTGATCCGCCGTCGGCGCCCGATCGTCGAGCCGGCCGCCGAGCCCGGGGCGCAGGGCGATCCCGGCGCGAGCGGGGTGGCGCTCGACACGGCCTCGGTGGTCCTCCCGGACGGCACGCTGGCCTGCTTCGAGCACCTCCTGGCGCTGGCCGACGAGCTGCGCTGTGATCTGGATCGGGGGGCGCTGTTGTCGGTGGCCCCGGGGCTCGTCGTCGTGGCCGGGGTCTTCACCGGCGCGATGGGCATTGCCGGCGCCCTCGTGATGTACAATGCTTCGATGGTGATGACCGTGGGCTACGCGATGCGCCCATGGCTGCGCCGTCACCGCCGAGTCCGCCTGCACCCCCGACTGGAGCCCTCATGACCCGCGAAGCCCCGGCCGACATGTCCCCCGAGGACCGCATCCGCTGGATCTACGCGTCCGGCGATCAGGCCGAGTTGTCGCGCCGCTACGACGCGTGGGCGGCGACCTACGACCATCAGCTCACCGACGACCTGGGCTACATCGGGCCCCGGATCGCGGTCGACATGCTGCGCGAGCGGCTGCCGACCGAGGCCCGCATCCTCGACGCCGGCTGCGGCACGGGCTTGGCCGGCGAGGCGCTGCACGCGGCGGGCTATCGGGACATCGTCGGGGTCGACTTCTCGCCCGGCATGCTCGCCGAGGCCCGGAGCAAGGCGGTCTACAGCGCGCTGCTCGAGCAGGATCTGCTCGCGCCGGTGGCCTTCGAGAGCGATCGCTTCGACGCGGTGGTCTCGGTGGGGGTCTTCACCTTCGGCCATGTGACCGCCGAGGCGTTCGACGAGCTCATCCGGGTGACCCGCCCGGGGGGGCTCATCCTGTTCTCGGTGCTGGTGCGCTTCCTCGAGAGCGGGGGCTTCCGCGAGCGGCTCGACGCCCTCGAGCGCGCCGGCCGCTGGACCCCGGTCGAGATCGGCCGACCGTTCGCCTCCCGCCGGGAGGTGGACGCGGACGCCTCGGGCGTGGCCTTGATCTACCGCGTCTGCTGACATCCCCCGCAACGACGTCTGCCCGAAGGAGTGACCGTGACACTGCGCGTCGGATTGATCGAAGTGCCCACCCTCGCCCTCATCGACGGGGCCGGCAAGAACTGGACCCCGATGTTCCGGGGCAACCCGCTGCTGAGCAAGCAGGTCCTGATGGCCCAGCTCGAGGATCGGGGCCACGACGTGCGGCTCTTCAACCTCAAGGCGGGGGACTACGAGCAGTCGTTCGGCCGGGTGCCGTGGAAGGGCACCACGCTGTCCAAGGTCTACGTGGGCACCCGCATCGAGGACGTCGAGCCCACGGCGTGCGATGTGTGGGGGGTCACCTGCAACTACATGCAGGAGCGCGAGGTGGCCTTGATGGCGGTGCGGCACCTCGCCCGCGGCGGGCGGCCGGTGGTCGTCGGCGGGTCGGACGCGCTCGCGGTGCCGGGCATCTACTTCAAGGCCGGGGCGGCGGCGGTGGTCGCCGACAAGTCGGGCACGGCGACGGTGCCGGCCATCGAGCACGTCGCCGGGCTGCATCGGGAGGCGCCGGCGGGTTACGTCCTGGCCGACTCGGGCGAGCTGACCCCCCGCATCCGGCGGGCGAAGCCGATGAGCCCCCAGGACTGGCCGCTGCCCTCGGTCGACGTCGCCCGGCAGTGCATGGGCACCGAGTACTCCGGGGAGCGCTTCATCGAGAGCATGCTGGGCATCGGCTCGGTCTTCCCCGACATCGGCTGCGATCGCACCTGCGACTTCTGTCAGACCCCGCTGTATCGCACCGGCTATCGTCGGATGACACCCGAGCGCACGCTGGAGTGGCTGGCCCGCCAGAAGGAGGCCGGGGCGGGCTGCACGGTGATGATCTCGGATCAGTTCCTGGCCCGGAACCTCTTCCCCGGCGGGCGGGACGAGATCCTCGAGATCACCCGCGGCGCCCGGGAGATGGGCATGCCGCTGCTGTGGCCCAACGGGCTCGAGGTGCGCAAGGCGACGCTCGGCAAGGGGCGCAAGAACAAGGATCTGACGCCCGATGACGAGCTGATCGAGGCGCTGTGGGGCTGGGACGGGCAGGTGGGCGGCTTCCTGGGCTACATCCCCGCCGAGCGGCCGACCGGGGTGGAGAGCCAGCCGTATCCCAAGATCCTGCCGTGGCAGCAGCACACCGACATGATGCGTCGCATCGTGAAGGTCGGGCTGCCGGTGCTGGTCTACGGGGTCATCATCGGCCTGCCCGACGACAGCCGGACCGAGCTGGAGCACCTCGAGCGGGCGATCACCGACATGCACGACGAGCTGAAGTCGATCAACCCCGAGCTGGAGTTCCAGGTGGCGTGTTACTCGATCTCGCCGATTCTGGGGACCCCTCAATGGGACTACATGCAGAAGCACGATCTGCTGCGCTTCGACGATCCGGGCGTGGTGGGTGAGTTCTGGACGGCGTCGTGTGACACCCATCACATGTCGTACGAAGAGGTCTCGGACTGGCAGGTCCGGCTGGCCGGCATCGGCAAGTCGTCGTCGAACAAGCTGAACTATCACGGCGGCCTGACGAGCGTCGGCGGCTGAGCCGCCCGGTGGGCGTCACGCCTCGAGCGCCTCGTCCTTGATCTCGGCGAGGTCGGGGTTGGCGTGGATGATCTGGCTCAGCCGGGGGCGCTTCATGCCCAGGCTGCGGGCGGCGTGGGTGATGTTGCCCCCGCTCGCTCGCAGGGCCCGGGCGATGGCTTCGAACTCGATGCGCTTCTTGAGGTCGCTGAGGCTGCCGGTCTCTTCGATCATGGCTTCGAGCCAGTCGGTGCGCACCAGCGCCGCCGGGTCGTCGAGCGGCACCTCGACCGTCGGGCCCTCGTCCTCGGCGGGCGGGGGGTCGTCTTCGGGCGGGCGCTCGCCGCTCTCCCCGGCCGGGGCCAGCGCGCCGACCGCCCGGGCGAGCACCGGGTCGCGGTCGAACATCTCGTGCAGCGCGACCAGATCCTGCTCGTCGGGCGGGCGGAACATGTCGCCGAGCTCCATCAGCTCGCCGAGGCCGATGGTGTCGCCGTCGGCGAACAGGGCCACGCTGCGCACGACGTTCTCCAGCTCGCGCACGTTGCCCGGCCAGTCGTGGCGGATGAGGCTGGCCATCGCCCGCCGGTCGAACCGCAGGCGCTCGGGCCCCGGGCGGCGGGCGAGGAAGTGGGTCACCAGCAGCGGGATGTCGGGGCGGCGGTCGCGCAGCGGCGGCAACTCGAGGATGACCCCCCGCAGGCGGTAGTAGAGGTCGGCCCGGAAGGCGCCGTCGCGCACCATCTGCTCGAGGTTGCGGTGGGTCGCGCAGATGACCCGCACGTCGACGGTCAGCGTCTCGGCCCCGCCCACCCGCTCGAAGGTGCCCTCTTGCAGCACCCGCAGCAGCGCGACCTGGGTGTTGGGCGAGATGTCGCCGATCTCGTCGAGGAAGAGGGTGCCGCCGTGGGCCAGCTCGAAGCGGCCCTTCTTGCTGCTGATGGCCCCGGTGAACGCGCCCTTCTCGTGGCCGAACAGCTCGCTGAGCAGCAGGGTCTCGACGAACGCGGCGCAGTTGACCTTGACGAACGGCCCGTCGGCCCGCGGGGAGTGCTGGTGCAGCGCGGCGGCGACCAGCTCTTTGCCGGTGCCGCTCTCGCCCCGGATGAGGACCATGCTGTCGCTGCCGGCGACCCGGTCGAGCGCGTTGAACACCGGGTGCAGCGAGGGGGCCCGGCCGATGATCGAGGGGTAGCGCTCGGCCCAGCGGGGGTGGTAGCCGCCGGCCCGGCGGCGCACCGGGGCGCTCTCGCTCTCGTCGGTGAGCCGGGCGTCGGGGGCCAGCCCGGCCCGCACCCGGCGCAGGGCGTCGGCCACGGCCCGGCGGCGGGGCGCGTCGCGGTAGGCCTGGCGCATCGAGGGCGGCAGCTCGGCGGCGACCCGCTCGATGGTCTCGACCGCGCCGGCCAGCGCCTTGAGCGTCTCGGCCCGGTCGCCGCGGGCCCACCACGTCTCGGCCAGCCGGGCCCGGGCCAGCCACACCGTCTCGTGATCGTCCCGGCTCTCGGCGGCGTGCAGCGCGGCCTCGAGCTCGACCACCGCCGCCTCGGCGTCGCCCCGGGCGGCGAGGATGCCCCCCCGGGTCAGGTGCAGCCGGGCGGCGAGGCCGGTGGCGGCGAGCGCGGCGGCCTGATCGACGAGGGCCTCGGCCCGGTCGACGTCGCCGCTGTCGAGCAGCAGCTCGGCCTCGGCGCACAGCACCGGCCCCAGCCGCTGGTTGCTGCCGGCGCCCTGCTCGATGCGGGCGATGGCGGCCCCGTAGCGGTCGAGCGCCCGGTCGAGGTCGTCGTCGGCCCGGGCGAGGTCGCCCTCGAGCATGAGCCGCTGCGGCTCGAGGAAGCCGAGCTGGTCCCGGCGGATGTACTCCCCGGCGATGTCGCTCAGCCGGCGGGCCCGCTCGTGGTCGCCGACGGTCAGGTACAGATCGGCGAGGTTGAGCGCGGTCGTCGCGAGCTGCAAGCGGCGCCCGAGGCGGCGGGAGGCGGAGGTCGACTGGTGGTAGTAGGACAGCGCCCGGCTGTACGCCTGCCGCCGGTGGTGCAGGACGGCGAGGTTCTCCAGCGATATCGAGAGGTTGGGCAGGTCGTTGTGGTCGGCACAGAGCTGGCGGGCGGCCTCGAACCGGGCCAGCGCGGCGTCGACGTCGCCCCGCTGGAGGTCGACGACGCCGAGGTTGATCAGCGCCCGGGCCTGGTGGTCGGCGAGCCCCGGGCGGGCCGACAGCTCGAGGTTGCGGGTGAAGATGGCCGCCGCCTCGTCGAGCGCCTCGCGGGCGATGTGGGCCTTGCCCAGCGTGTTGCGGGCGTCGAGCAGGACCGCGTCGACCGCGCCGTCGACCGCGCCGGCCAGCGCGGCGGCGGCGGCGATGTCGCCCTGGCGGTAGGCGGCGTCGGCGGCCAGCCCCCGGAGCCGGCGGCGCACGTCGGGCGGCACGTCGGGCTCGTCCAGGGTCCGCTCGGCCAGATCCCGGGCCTCGGCGTGGGCCCCGGCCAGGGCCATCAGCCGGGCCCGGCGGGCGTCGAGCGCGGGGCCGGCCCGGTCGGGATCGGCGGTGGCCAGCGCCCGCAGGGCGCGGCGGGCGGCGTCGGGATCACCGCCCGCGGCGTACAGCTCGGCGAGGCGGTCGAGGATCTCGGCCCGCAGGGGGCCCTCGGCGCAGTCGACGACGTCTTCCAGCAGCGCGGCGGCCCGGGTGTGGGCGAAGCACGATTGCAGGCGGTCGGCGGCGGCGATGGCGTAGGGGATGGCCTCGGCGGTGGCCCGCCCGGCGAGGTAGTGCCGGGCGACGCGCTCCGGCTCGGCGCCCAGGCCCGCGGCCAGCCGCTCGGCGACGGCCCGGTGCAGGCCGGACCGCCGATCGGGATCCATGGCGGCGTACCACGCCTCGCGGGCCGCGGGGCGGGCGAAGCGGAAGCGCACGATGCCCGCGCTCAGGTTGCGCCGTACGATGCGCCGGCGGATGAGGACCGCCATCGCGCCCCGGGCGTCGGCCACCCCGCCCAGGGCCCCGACCTGATCGAGGGTGCACGCCTGCCGCTGCACCGCGAAGACGTCGAGCAGCGCCCGGGCGTCGGCCGGCAGCGCCTCGATCTGCTGCTGCCACAGCGCGGCGGGGTCGGAGGGGATGGCCTCGACGATCTGCTCCAGGGCCAGCGGCATGCCGCTCGACGCGGCGATGATGCGCTCGACGACCCCCGGCGAGGCGAGGAAGGCCCGGATCGCGTCGGCGTCGAGGCCGGCGAGCGGGACGTGCTCGACGGCGGCGGTGGCCCGGGCGACCTCGAGCAGCGGCGCGGTGGCCTGCGACTCGCGGAAGCTGACGACGAGCAGGCCCCGGAACACCGGCTCGATGAGCGATCCGGCCTCGGGGTCGGCCTCGGTGTCGGGCGGGGTCCAGTCGAAGGCGGGGTCGGTCAGCAGGTTCTCGAGCAGGTAGCGCACCAGCTCGAGCGTGGCCCGGTCGGCCCAGTGCAGGTCGTGCAGGAAGAGCACCGAGGGGTGCACGTCGGCCAGCTCGATGAGCGCCTGGCGCACGGTCTCGCGGAAGGCGGGCGTGCGATCGGTGATGGCCGATCCGGCCTCGTCGGGGGCGAGGCCGGTGACGAGGTTCAGCGCCCGCTCGGTGCGGGTGGCCCGGCGCCCGACCTCGGCCATCGAGGCGGCCCCGGCGGCCAGCAGGTCGACCAGCGGCCCGTGCGGGCGGGGGTCGGTGTGGCGGCACCAGCACTCCAGCGCGACCTCGCCCTCTTCCCGCAGCCGGCGCTTGAGCTCGGCCATCAGCCGGCTCTTGCCCACCCCGGCCGGCCCGGTCACCAGCACCGCCCGCCCCCGGTCCCCCTCGCGCAGCGCCCCGGCCAGCTCGAGGATGCGGCCCAGCTCGCGGTCGCGGCCGAAGAATCCGAGGGGGGCGTGTTCGGGCGCGCTGTACATGGACGGAGGCCGGCTCCCGGTGCTAGGGATCGAGGGCGCCGCGCCGCGGCGGCGTGATGTCGGGATGCTGTAACCCGACCCGAACCCCGACGGCAAGCCATGCTCTGGCTCGGATTGGCAGCTCTGGTCGCGTTCTTCGCCGTGCCCCCGATGGTGGCGCTCGTGGAGTCGACCGTGCTGCGCCCGGGGCCCCGGCACGTCGGCTTCTGGGCCCTGGCCCGGGTGGTGGCCGGCACCTGCCATGTGCCCTGGGGCCGCCGCGGTTCGCCGGTCGTGCGCTTCCCGCTGCCCCAGGGCGAGGGCCGGGCCCGGGCGGTGCGCCTGCCCGGCGAGAGCGGGTGGGTGGTCGAGGTCCGGGCCTACCAGACCCACCCCTTCGGCTTCGCCGCCCGCATCTCGACCCCGTCCCGGCCGCCGACCCGCTGGCGGGCGCCGGGGCTGGACGTCGTCGAGCTGTTCCCCTCCGAGACCGAGCACTTGCAGGCCGCCTCGCTCGAGAGCACCGACGAGAGCCTGCTGCGCTGGCTGCTGCGCCACGCCGAGACCCGCAAGCGGCTCGACGCGCTGCACGCGGAGGCCGGCGCCGAGCAGGTCGAGGTGATGTTCGCCGGGCAGGTCATCGCGCTGCGGGGGCACGCGCCGGACGGCTGGAAGGCGGGCGAGGCGATGGAGCACATCGGGCCGGCGCTGGTCGAGATGCTGCGGGCGCTGTCGGCCGATCTGGGCGAGCTGGCCCTGGCGCTGCGCAACGTGGGCGACGCGGCGCTGGCGGGGGCGGTGTGCCCCGGCTGCGGGGCGGGCACGGGGGTCGATCCGTGGGCCTGCCCCGGGTGCGGGCGGCTGATGCACCGCGGCTGCCGGGAGATGCTCGACGGGTGCGCCGAGGCGCGGTGCCGGCAGGCGGCCGACGCGCTGCCCACGGTGGACCCCGGCGTGACCCGGGCCCCGGCTGCGCGATCGTAGTCCCGTGGCGCACCGCTTCCTGACGCTGCTGACCGACTTCGGCGACGCCGACGGCTTCGTGGGCGCGATGCGGGGCGTGATCCTGAGCCGGGCGCCCGCCGCGCGGCTGGTCGATCTGGCGCACCATGTGCCTCGGGGCGACGTGGCGAAGGCGGCCCGGGTGCTGGCCCGGTCGGCGCCGTACTTCCCGGCGGGCACGGTGCACTGCGTGGTCGTCGATCCCGGGGTGGGCTCCGATCGGCGGGCGGTCGCGGCGGCGGCCGGCGGGCAGCGGTTCATCGCGCCGGACAACGGGGTGCTCGGGGCGACGCTCGACGCGCTCGGGGGGCCGGTCGAGGTCCGGATCATCGAGAACCCGGCGGCGATGCGGGCGGTGGTCAGCCGCACGTTTCACGGGCGGGACGTCTTCGCGCCGGCGGCGGCCTGGCTGGCGGCGGGCGGCGCGCTGGAGGCCATCGGATCCCCCGCCGGATCGCTGGTCCGGTTGGCCGGCACGGCGCCGGAGGTCGACGGGGAGCGGGTCATCGGGCGGGTCGTCGAGGTCGATACGTTCGGCAACCTGATCACCGACATCCCCGCCGACGGGCCGGTCGCGGTCCGCATCGGAGGCCAGGCTCTCGTCGGCCCCCGCCCGTCCTACTCGGCGGTGCCTGCCGGCGCGCTGGTGCTCGTCACGGGCTCGCTGGGCACGCTCGAAGTGGCGGTGCGCGACGGGTCGGCCGCCGCCCGGCTCGACCTCGGCGTCGGCGCCGCTTGCGTCGCCTCGCCCGCCGCCGCAGAATCCGGGGCGTGATGTCCCGCCGCCCCACCGCCGCGCTCGCCTTCGCCTTCGCCCTCGCCGGGGCGCTCTGCGGGTGCAGCGACGATCTGGGATCGGCCGAGGTCGTGGGATCGCTCATCGTGCCCGACTGCGAGGACGGCGAGGCGGCGAGCTACGTGTGCAGCGACGTGCCGCTCGACGAGTGCGACGCGCTGCGCCTCGAGTTCGACTTCTTCGCGCTCGATCAGCTCGGCGACGCGGCCCGCATCACCATCCAGCGGGGCGGGCAGATCCTGGGGCGCACCGACAGCATGCTCTTCGAGATCCGCGACCTGCGGCAGCTCCGGGGGCGCCTGGGGCAGCCGATCCCGGTGGGGGTCGACACCAACGTGCGGGTGGGGCTGGCGCTGTTCGAACTGTGCCCCGACACGACCCAGAGCTTCGCGGTGAGCGGGTCGGTCATCTTCGACGCGCTCGGCGTGGAGCAGGGGGATCGGGTCGCCGGGCGCATCGAGCGGCTCGAAGTGCGCGACGGGCGGGCCGAGGACGGCCGGCCGGGGCCGGTGCTGGGCTTCCTGCGGGGGCGCTTCGACTTCACCCGCGAGATCGGGCCGCCGTATCAGCGCTTCTCCCGATAGATCCGATCCCGACGAGGCCCACGCGGCGCCGACGGTCGGCGACCGGATCGAGCTGCGGGTCGACCGCCCGGCGTTCGGCGGGGGGGTCATCGCCGAGGGGCCCGACGGGCGGGTGATCTTCTTGCGGGGTGCCGCGCCGGGGGATCGGGTCGAGGCCGAGATCACCGAGGTGCGCCGCCGCTTCGCCCGGGCTCGGGTCGTGCGCCTGACGCCGGGCGACCGGCGGGCGTCGCTGTTCTGCGCGCACGCCGGGACCTGCGGCGGCTGCCCGTGGATGCCCATCCCCATCGATGATCAGCGGGCGGCGCTCGACGCCCACGTCCGGCGGGCGCTGGGCCGGGTCGCGCCGCCCGATGACCCCGGGCCCCGCTTCGAGCCCCTGGTGCCCGGCGAGCCGGACCGCGCGTGGCGCTCGACGGCCCGGCTGCATTGGCGGGGCGGGGCGCTGGGCTATCACGCGGCCGGCGGGCAGACGGTGGTCGACGTCGAGGCCTGCCCGGTCCTCGCGCCGCCGCTGCCCGATCTGCTCGCCGCGACCCGGGCCGCGCTGGGTCCGTACTTGAAAGGGCAGGGGACCATCCGGCTCTCCGGCGCGCCCGACGCGGCCTCGGGCACCCTCGAAGTGCGCCCGGTGGGGGCGGCGCCCGGCGGGCTGCGGGCGGCGCTCGCCGCGCTGGTCGACGGCGACGGGCCGTGCCACGGCGCGGTGCTGGTCGAGGGCCGGCGGCGGGCGGTCTTCGGGCGGCCGTACGACGACGTCGACGGCGTCCGCCACCCGGCCGAGGCGTTCGTGCAGGCCCACCGGCCGGGCAACCGCGCGCTCACCGACGCGGTGGTCGAGGCGGCGCTGAGGGGCGGCGCGGCGGGCCCGGTGCTCGAGCTGTACGCCGGCAGCGGCAACTTCACGTTCGCCCTGGCCGAGCGGGGGCTGGCGGTGACCGCGGTGGAGATCGACCGGGCGGCGGCCCGGGCGCTGAATGAGGCCGCTGGCCGTCTGGGCCTCGCCGATCGGGTGCGGGCGCTGGCGGCCGACGCCGGGCGGCTGCCCCGGGCGGCCCTCGAACCCCGGCCGGCGGTGGCCCTGCTCGACCCGCCGCGCGCCGGCGCCCGGGACGCGGTCGACCGCCTCGCCGCCCTCGGCCCCGGCCTGCGGCGCATCGTCTACGTGTCGTGCAACCCGGCGACGCTGGCCCGGGACGCCGCCCGCTGCGTGGCCCGCGGCTGGCGGCTGGAGAGCGCCCGGCCGTTCGACCTCTTCCCCCACACCGGCCACGTCGAGGTGCTCGCGGTGCTGGTCCGCGCCGCCTGAGCGCCCCGCGGGCACCGGCGGATGCCGGGGCCGGGTTCGGGTTTCGGGCGGGCGGGCCGGCAGATCTCCGGGTTGTTCGAGGGGCGATGCCCGCATAGGATACCGCCGTCACGCCCCGATACGCCGTCGCCTGGACGCTCATGCTGCACCTCGCCATCCGCCGCGCCCGGACCCGCTTCGCCCTCGGGCTGGCGTTCGTCCTGGCGATGCCGCTGTGGCTGCCCGAGCGGCCGTCGAGCCGCATCTGGGCCCTGGTGGCGGTGGCGCTGCTGGCCCCGTGGCTGGTGCTCGGGCGCGACGCCCGCAGCAGCGTCGAGGGCTGGCGGCTGGCCCTGTGCGACGTGCCCCGCGCCGGGCGGCTGGTCCTGCTCGAGCTGCTGCCCCCGCTGGCGGTGGTCGCGGTGGGCGCCGTCGTGGGCACCGGCGGGCTGGGGGCTCCGGCGTTGGCCCTCTTCGCGTGGGGCGCGGCGCTGGTCTGCGGCGCCGACGCGCTCGACCGCCGCCTCGGCCGCCCCGGGCCGGCGTGGGTCGCCCTGTTCTCGGTGGCCCTGGCCGTGCTGACCGCGCCGCTGTGGCTGGCCTTCGCCTTCGGCCACGGCCCGCTGGCCACCTGGGTCGTCGGGCTGCACCCCGCCGCGGCGACCCTGGCCGCGGCCGGGCAGTCGACGCTGCAAGACGCCATCTTCTACACCTTCACCCTCAGCGGCGTCGTCGAGGTCCGCCCCCTGCCGTGGGGCTGGGGCGCCGCCGCTTCCGGCCTCGTGGCCGTCGTCGCCGGCATCCGCGCGATGCGGGCCGTGCGACGGGCGCCGGCCAACGCTGTCTCGATGAGGAGCACGCCATGATCCGCACATCCCTGACGCTGTGCGTCGCCGTCGCGCTCGCCCTGCTCGCCGCGCCCGCGGCGGCCCAGGGCGACGCCAAGCCCAAGATCGATCCCCAGCTCGTCGACAAGGCGAACAAGTCCGTCGACCGCGGCCTGCGCTTCCTGCGCGGGCTGCAGAAGGAGGACGGCAGCTACGGGGGTCACGTCGGCCTCACCGCGATGGCGCTGCTGGCGTTCGTCGACAGCCACCGCAAGTACCGCTACGACGAGGGGCCGTTCATCAGCCGGGCCGCCGACTGGCTCGCCGCCCAGAGCCGGGCCGACGGGGCCATCACCGGCGACGCGACGCCGACCTACAACACCGCGCTGGCCATCATGGCGCTGCACGCGGTCGACAAGGCCCGCTACAAGAAGCAGATCGAGGGCGGTCAGGCGTTCCTGGTGCGGTTCCAGACCGACGAGGACCAGAAGTACAAGAAGAGCGACAAGTTCTATGGGGGCATCGGCTACGGCGGCGACGAGCGGCCCGACATGTCGAACTTGCAGTACGCCCTCGAGGGCCTCGCCCGCACCGACTACGATCCCAAGAGCGACGTGTGGGCCAAGGCCCAGATGTTCGTCAGCCGCTCGCAGAACCGCAGCGAGTCGAACGACCAGCCGTGGGCCGGCAACGACGGCGGCTTCATCTACGCCCCGGGCCAGAGCCCGGCCGGCGAGGAGAACGGCCAGTACACCAGCTACGGCGCGATGAGCTTCGCCGGGCTCAAGAGCCTCATCTTCACCCAGGCGAAGAAGGACGACCCCCGGGTCAAGGCGGTGTGGGGCTGGATCAAGGCCAACTACGACTTCAACCAGCACCCCGGCATGGGCATGGTCAGCTACTTCTACTACCTGCAGACGGCCGCCGGCGCGCTGGAGGCCTACGGGGTGACCTCGGTGCCCGACGCCAAGGGCCGCGAGCGCAACTGGATCGCCGACATGCTCACCAAGGTGATGAGCCTGCAGAAGGACGACGGCGCGTGGAAGAACGACAACCCCAAGTACTGGGAGGGCAACCCGCTCCTCGCCACCGCCCGGGCCGTGATCACGATGAACCACGCGCTGCGGGCCGCGGGCGCGCTGTGATCGCACGCGCCGCTGCCATCCGGTGATCCGCCGCCTCCTGCCCCTGATCCTGCTCGCCGCGCCCGCCGTGGCCCAGCCCGTCGTCGAGCCCATCGGCGACGGCGGCAGCGTGGGCGTCTCCATCCAGAACCGCAGCGTGCACCCCCTGCCCATCGCCCTCGGGCCGGTGGACGGCGACGGGGTGACCGCCCGGCTCGCCCGCTACGCCGCGGGTGGCTTCCGGGCCCAGTGCATCGCCGGGGCCCGGGGCGAGGCGCCGGCCCTCGCGGTGGCCGTCGACGGGCGGGCCACCCCGATCGACGTGCCCCCGATCGGCTTCCCCGACGGCCCCCCGGTGCTGTGGATCTCGACCGAGCGCTCCGGCCGGGCCGCGCTGGAGGCCGTGGTGCAGGGCGCCATCCCCAGCGCGCGGGTGACGCACCTCGAGCCGGACGCGGTGCCGGCCGGCTTCGCCGCGCTGCGCTTCGCCCGCCTGATCCTGATCCCGGCCGCCGATCTGGGGCGGCTCGATCCGGCCCGGCGGCAGGCGTTGGCCGACGCGGTCGCCGCCGGCGTCACCCTGGTCGTCGGCACCGGCGAGGCGGGCGCCGCGCCCGATGTGTTGCAGGGGCTGGCCCCGATCGCGCTGGGCGAAGTCCGCCGCCCCACCGGCGCGCTGGCCGATCACCTCTCCCGGGCCTCGGCCCGGCGGGCGCTGGAGCCGTCCGGGCGGGCCCGGCCGCTGATGATCGCCGACGGCCAGCCGGTGCTGGTCGAGGCGGCCCACGGCCTGGGCCGGGTGCGGGTGATCGGGGTCCGCTTCTCCGAGCTGGAGGACGGCCGCCTCGCCCGCGCCGCGCTGACCCCGCCCGGCGAGCCGCTGGGGCACGTCCTGCGCTGGCTGGCCCAGGCCCCACCGCCGGGCGAGACCCGGGCCTCGCCGTTCGGGGCTCACATCTGGTTGCTGCTGACCATCCTCGCGGCGCTGGTCGCGGTGACCCGCCGCCGGCCGCGGCTGGCGCTCGCGCTGGCGGTGCCGTGGTGGGCGGTGGCCCTCGTCCTGCCCCCGCAGTGGAGCGCGACCCGGCTGGACGACGCCCGGGTGCTCTACGTGCCCGTCGCGGACGGCGCGCTGGCGGTCGGCACGCTCGACCTCACCCTCACCCGAGGCGGGGCCCGCACGCTGGACGCGGTGATCGATCGGGTCGCGCTCGAGGACGCCCGCCCGGGCGGCGCCTGCTTGATCGACGGCGAGGGCGCGGCCGGCTGGATCGTCGAAGGCGAGGCGGGCAGCCCCCGCCGCATCACGTTCTTCGCCCGGCTCGATACGCTGCCCGAGGGGGCCGACAAGCTCGACGAGCTGCCCGAGTGGCCCGCCGGGGTGCTGGCGGGGGCGACGCTGCGCCGGGTTCAGGACGCCCCGCTGCCCACGGCCCTGGGCCCGTTGCGGGTCGACGCGGTGCGGGCCGAGCCGCGGGCGCCCGCCGCCGCCACGCCGGAGGTCCTCGGCGGCCCGTGAACCGGGCGGGCGGGGATCAACCGTCGTCCGGCGCCTTCGGATCCTCCGGCTCTTCGGCCTGCGCCTCACCCTCCACCGCCGCGTCGCTCTCCACCGCCTCCGCTTCGGTCTCGACAGCCGCATTCGCCGGCGCATCGGCCTCCGGCTCGTCGTCGGCCTCGTCCTCGGCGGCCCCGGCGCCGCCCGGCACCACCCGCAGATCGGGCCGCTTGCGCGGCGGCGCCTCGGCCATCTGATCGGCCCACGCCCGCAGCCGGTCGGCGCTGCTCTTCAGCCAGTCGCCCGCCCGCACCCCCAGCGAGGTCAGCTCGGCCGCCGCCTGCTCCGAGCGCTCGGCGCTGCGCCGCAGGGCGTCGGCCGCGTCCCGGGTCGGCGCCGCGTCCCGCATCCGGCTCGCCAGATCGTCCGGGGTCTCGTCCACCCCGACCCCCGCCTCGGCGAGCCGCGCCCGCAGCGCCGCCCACCGTTCGTCGGCCGAGGCCCGCGCCGCCTCGTCGCCCAGCAGCGCGTCCTGCAACCAGCGCCCGGCGCTGCCGACCGCCTCGCTCATCGCCGGGCCGCTGCGCGCCGGATCGTGCAGCTCCTCGACCGTGATGCCCAGCAGCGCGGCGATCGCCGCCTCCCCCCGCCGGGGTCCGTCGCCCGTCTGTTCGTCGTCGCTCACGTCGACCTCCTCGTCCTCCGCAGTGGAGAGCAATCGGCGCCCGGCCGCAAGGCTCACCGCAGCCTCAGCCCCAGCCGGGCCCGGCCCAGCGGACCCCCGCTCGGGTGCAGCGTCGGGTGGGCCGCCGCGGCCTCGACGTCGGCGAAGAGCGACAGCGCCTCGGTCAGCGCCACCGCCGCCTTCAGGCCGCCCACCGGCAGCCGCCGTCGCCGGGCCCCGTCCGGGCCGTCGAGCGTGATCTGCTCCAGCCCGATCTCGACCGACAGCCGCCACCGCCCGCGACCCAGCCACCCGCCGAGGGCCCCGTAGCGCCGCTCGACCAGCGCCGACACCGCCGGCCGAGCGCCGGGGTCGGCCATCAGACCCCCGAGGCGCAGCGTGATGCCCCGCCGGTCGCCGTCCAGCGTGGCGCCCACGTCGAGCCAGCCCCGATCGGGCCGCCCGGCCGAGGGTCCTCCCGCGCCGTCATACAGCCCGCCGTCCACCGTGAAACGCGCCGGGGCCAGGTCGAGCGTCGCTCCCAGGCGGCCGGTCCAGCCGGCGGGCGCCTTCAGCTCGGCGATCCCCAGGGGCGCGAGGGTGAGGTCGAACGGCCCCTCGACCGCGCCCCGCCACTCGACGGCCCCCCGGATGTCGTCGATCGCGAACCGGCGCAGCGCCGCGCGCCCGGTCAGAGACGCCCGCGATGGATCGGCGCCGATCGCGGCGCCCGCCAGCCGAAGCCGCCCCGCCGCGCCCGCGACGAAGGCCGAGGCGTCGAGGTGCAGCCGCTGGTGATACAGCCCGTCGAGCCGCACGCCTCGCGCCTGATCACCCCACGCGAGACCCCCACCGCCGAGCCACGGATCATCCGGCTGGGGGGTCAGCACCGCCCACCGCCGCCCGCCCCGGGCGTACACCTCGAACGCCCCGAGCCGCCCGTCCACCCGGGCCCCGTCCAGCAGGAACGCCCGCCCCGCCGGCCCGGCCTGGGCCATCCGCCCCAGCCGCCCGTCCAGCCCCGCGCCCCGCGCCCGCAGCCACAGCGCCTCCACCAGCAGCGGCGGATCGTCCCCCCGGTGGACCACCCGACCCAGATCACGCCCGTCGCCGGCCATGTCGCCCACCGCCCGGGCCTCGACCGCGCCCGACACGACCTCGCCCGCCTCGACGTCCAGCCGCCAGCGCTGCGCCAGATCCAGATCCCACGCCTCGCCGGCCAGCGCGCCCTCGGCGGCCACCACCCCGGTGAGGCGATAGCGCATCGGCGTCGACGGGGGCTCGATCGGCGCCCGCCGCAGATCGCCCAGCACCGGCGCCGGCCCTTCCCGGGGCGCCAGCTCGACGACCAGCGTCACTGTCTCGCCGGGCCCCACGAAGACCACCCGGCTCCACGCCGTCTGCCCGTCGCGCAGGACCTCGATCAAGTGCATCCCGGCGGGCACGGTCTGCGGGGGCAGCGGCACCCGCCCCACCGGCCGGCGATCGACCGCGACCTCGACCCCATAGGCGGCGCTCGAAATCTCCAGCGTGCCCGTGGGCGGCGGGCCGGCGAGCAGCCCCAGGGCGAGCAGCAGCAGCGGCATGCCCCGACCTTACAGCAACCAGACACTGAATCTGACCGTGCTCGCTGGCCCGATCTCTCCGATTGCGGCGTTGCTCGACTTGCCGTTGCCCCCGGCAGCGTCTGCGTCTCTCGCCTTGCATTCGAAGAGTCGGTCTGCGCGATCCCTGGTCAGCTTCGATGTCCGGTCGCTGTACGACATGGCGCGGGCGATCGGTTGACGCATCTGCCGACCTCGGTTAGCTTCGTCGTGGCCCGATCGTCACCCTCGAGGAGCACCCGTGAAGAACATCACCAAGCCCAGCGCGGCCCAGCGTCTCGCCCGGACCATCGCGTCGGACATCCTGCTCTACAACAAGGAGAAGGTGGCCGAGGGCATCAAGAACGACAACCTGTTCGACGTGCTCACCGACGAGATCGCCGAGGGCCACAAGCACTTCGGCGACCGGGTCGACGCGTCGCTCACCGCCAAGTACAACTTCGTCGAGCGGGCCATCGTCGACGTGCTCATCCACCGCAACGCCCACCACCCCACCGACATCTGGTAGGCCCCGCCCGGGCGCCGCGCCCGTGACGTGAGCCTCGCCCCCACTGCTCCTTGGACCCGGCATACGCCGTGACCCACCGCATCGTCGTCGACCCGGCCGCCGAGGGTGAGCGGATCGACCGCTACCTCGCCGATCGCCTGACCGATCACAGCCGGACCCGCATCGCGGGCTGGATCCGCGAGGGTCATGTGCGCCTCGACGGCGAGCGGGTGCGCCCCAGCGCGACCCTCGCGCCCGGTCAGCAGATCGTCGTCGAACCCCCGCCGCCGCCCGCGGCCACCGTCGAGCCCCAGCCGATCGACTTCGCCGTCGCGCACGTCGACCCGGCGCTGGTCGTCGTCGACAAGCCGGCCCACCTCGTGGTGCACCCCGGCGCGGGCAACCCCGACGGCACCCTGCTCAACGGCATGCTGCACCGCTTCGGCCCGCTGTCGCCGGTCGGCGCCCCCGAGCGCCCGGGGGTGGTGCACCGCATCGACGCCGGCACCTCGGGCCTGCTCGTCTTCGCCCGGACCGAGGCCGCCCACCACCACCTCGCCGCGCAGTTCGCCGACCACAGCGCCGAGCGGCGCTACCTCGCGCTCGCCTGGGATCACGGGCTGGCCGACGCCGGCACGATCGAGACCCGCTACGGCCGCCACGGGGGGGACCGGCGCAAGTTCACCGGGCAGGTCGCCCGGGGCAAGCGGGCGGTGACCCACTGGCGGGTGCTCGAGCGGCTGCCGCCGTGCGCCTGGGTCGAGCTGCGGCTCGAGACGGGGCGCACCCACCAGATCCGGGTGCACTTCGCCGAGGCCGGTCACCCGCTCGTCGGCGACGCCACCTACGGCCGCAAGCGCCGGATCGACCGCCCGCCCGAGCTGCGCCGCCTGGGTTTCGAATTGGGCCTCACGCGCCAGGCATTGCACGCCGCCCGCCTGGGGTTCGTGCACCCCGTCACCGAGGAGGCCCTGTGCTTCGACTCGCCCGTGCCCCCCGACATCGAGGCCGCCCGCCGCGCGCTGCGGCGCTGAGGGCCCGCCGCGGGCTGATCCTCGCCGGGCTGCTCCTCGTCGCGCTGCCCTGCACGGCCCACGGCGGTCCGTCCGACGGGGCCGAGGACGCCGTCGCCCGCTTCCACACGCGCCGCGCCGAGGCCGTCGCCCCGCTGCGCCGGGCCATCGAGCGGCACCCGCTCGTCGCCGAGGCCCTGCGCACGCTGCTCGCCGAGGCCCACCTCGCCGCCGGAGACGCCGACGCCGCCCGGGCCGCCGCCGAGAAGGTCATCGCCGCCGACCCCCGCTGGGCGCACCGGGCGGCCTATATCGCCGCCCGCGCCGCGCTGGCCACCGACTGCAAGGCGGCCATCGCCCACCTCGAAGCCGCCCGGCTCGACCCCCCGTGGGTCCGCGAGGCGCCCCGGCTGGCGTTGCTCTCGGCGGCCCACGCCCGCTGCGGCGACGCCGAGACCGCCGCCGGCATCGACCGCGCCCTCGCCGTGCGCCACCCCGACAGCCCCGAAGGCGAGGCCGCCGCCGGGCGCGTCGAGCTCGACCTCGCCGATCACCTGAAGCGGGCCGAGGGCTTCGAGCGGGCCCGGGACTACCCGTCGGCCGCCCGGCTGCTCGAGAGGCTCGCCGAGGGCCCGGCCGGCGACGAGGCCCGATTCCGCCTGGGCAAGCTGCACCTCGACCGCATCCGGGACGACTTCGTCCGCGCCGAGTCGCTGTTCGCCGCCGTGGCCCGGGGCGGGGGAGAGCACGCCGAAGAGGCCGGGTACCTCATCCCGGTCACCCGCGGCCGCCGGGGCGACATCGTCGGCGCCCTTCGGGGCTACGCGGCCTACCTCGCGGCCCACCCCCGCGGGGCCCACGCCGAAGACGCCCGCTTCTTCTCGGCCTTCCTGCAGTACGAGCACGGGCGCTACGCCGACGCCGCCAAGGCGTTCGCCCGGCTGCGGGACGGCGGCAAGTGGCGCTCGGCCGCCGAGTGGTACCACGCGTGGTGCCTCTACCTCGCCGGGCGCCCGGCCGACGCCGTGCCCCTCTTCGACGCCATCGCCCGCCGCGCCCCCGGCTCGACCGCCGCCCGGCAGGCCGCCTACTGGGCCGCGAGGTCTCTGGAGGCCACCGCGCCCGAGCGAGCCGCCGAGCGCCGCCGGGCCCTGGTCGAGCAGCGCGCTCACGACTGGTACGGGCTGCTCATCCGCCGACGGCATCCCGGCGAGCACCCGCCCATCCCCGCGCTGCCCGCGGCGACCGCCTCCAAGCCGATCGTACCGCCGGCGTTCATGGGCCGGGCGGTCGAGATCCAGGCCCTCGCCGACGCCGGCCTGCCCGACTTCGCCCGCCGGGCTCTGGCCGCCATCAGCGACGAGCTGCGCCGGGCCGACGCCTGGGACGCCGAGGCCGCCCTGGCCGCCGAGGTGGGTGACCCGGAGCGGGTCTATCGGGCCACCGCCATCCGCCACCGGGACACCCTGCGCGGGCCGCCCGGCGCCGAGCACGCCGAGATCTGGCGCCGGGCCCACCCCCGGGCCTGGATCCCGCTCGTCGAGCAGGCCGCCCGGGGCACCGACGTCGAGCCCCCGCTGGTGTGGAGCTTCATCCGCAAGGAGAGCGCCTTCGACCCCGACGCGGTCAGCCCGGCCCACGCCGTCGGCCTGATGCAGCTCCTGCCGCGCACCGCCCGCGCCATCCTCGACGCCCGGGGCCAGAGCGCCCGCCCGCTGCCCGACCTCTTCGAGCCGGCGGCCAACATCGACCTCGGCACCTGGTACATCGACGCGCTCCAGCAGCGCTTCGGGGGCCAGCTCCCGCTGGTGGCGGCGGCCTACAACGCCGGCCCGAGCAGCCTCGTCGGCTGGTTCCGCGGGCGCCGCGTGGCCCCGGTGGACCTCTTCGTCGACACCATCCCGTTCCGCGAGACCCGGGAGTACGTCAAGCTGCTGGTCGCCACCCGAGTGCTCTACGGGCTGGTGCACGGCGGCGAAGACCTGGACGCCGCCGCCGCCGATCTGCCGGTGGAGCTGGACCTCACGGTGCGCCCCGGGGTCGATTTCTGAGGGGTCCTCGGGGCCGGATCCGACGGGCGACGCCGAGGGCGGCCGGCCAAATGTTCGACTTGTCAGCGCCGGTCGCTATGATACGTTGGTTGCGCGATACGCCGACGGTCGGTCAGGGGTGAGATGGCCAACTACATCCTGCGTCGGGACGGGCGGGACTATCAGGCGCCCGATCTCGAGACCATGCGCCAGTGGGCCTCCGATGGGCGGGTCCTGCCGAGCGACATGGTGTTCTCCCCACGTTACCAGAGCTGGTACCGGGCCCGTGACCTGCGCGAGCTGCGTGACGTGCTGCCCCAGGCCGAGCAGTCGGCGCCCCCGCCGGTGGCCCGGCCGCCGCAGCAGTTCTGGGTCCGCAAGGGCGACCGGAACTACGTCGCCGACAGCCTGCACACCGTGCTGGAGTGGGCCTCGAACGGCAACATCAGCCCCGAGGACCTGATCTACCACCCGACCTACGGCAAGTGGTTCCGGGCGGGGGACTCCCCCCAACTCGCCAGCCGTTTCCCGCCGCATGTGCTCGGGGCCCGGCTGCCGTTCGTGCCGCCCGGTGAAGACCCGCTCGGCTCGGGTGAGTACTTCGCCCCCGAGACCCGCAGCCGGCCGATGGCGGCCCAGGGCCCGGGTCATCGCCGCAGCGTGGTGCCCCGCCAGCGTCGGCGGACCGGGCCGGTGCTCATCGGCGGCCGCAAGCCGAGCAATCGCCCGACCCGCAGCGGCCCGTTCGCCCTCGAGACCCCGGCCGCCGAGTCGCTCGAGTCGGCCGACTCGACCACCAAGACGGTCACCGACTTCTCCGCCGGCGACGTGGCCCGCGCGATCCAGGCCCGGCGGGAGTCGGGGGCGGTGGGCATTGCCGGCCCCCAGCGCACCGACGCCAACGAGGCGGTGCGGCCGGGCGACGACATCATGGCCACCGCAGCCAACCCCGCGCTCACCTCGCCCGAGACCCAGGCCGCCCGCGCCGACTGGGACGCCCGCGACGAGCAGCTCTCGGCCCCCGCCCGCGCGCCGGCGGGCCCCGGCGCGTCTGGCGAGTCCGGCCCGGCGGCGTCCGGCGAGTCCGGCCCTGCCGCGTCCGCCGAGTCCGACCCTGCCGTGTCCGGCGAGTCCGGCCCCGCCGCGTCCGTCGAGGCTGAGCCGGCGGCGTCCGGCGAGTCCGATCCGGCCGCTACGACCGAGCAGGTCGCCGACGACGTGCGCCCCACCGCCGAGAGCCCGGCGGTCCCGCTCGACCCGGCCACCGCCCCCGAAGGGGACGGGGACACCGCCGCGCGGCCCGTCCTCGACCCGCTGTTCGACGACCCGGGCGACTTCTCGGAAGACGACCGCTTCAACGACCGCCTCAAGCTCTTCAAGCCGTTCTACGCGGTCGCCAAGGTCTTCCTCGTCACCCGCGACATGCGCCCCGGCGAGACGCTCGAGGCCGAAGCCCGCATCCCGGGCCACACATTCAAGGGTGAGGAGAAGCGCGCGATCTACACCGCGCTGCACGCCTATCTCGTCGAGCACATGAACGGTCGGGTCAAGACCGCCCGAGCCCTCATCGCCGACGACGAGCAGGCCGGCTTCAACCACTTCTGCTCGGCGGCGGCTTATCTGGTGGCGGTGCTCGACGGGGCCCACGAGACCATCGGTCGTCGGCCGCCGGAGCGGTTCGTGGTGGGCAACCGGGGGCGCCCCAAGATGCACCCGGCCGAAGAAGAGATGATGCTGGACCTCGACCAGGCCATCAAGGCTCTGGTCGCGGTCAAGGCCCGCTCCCAGGCGGCCTGACCGGCCGCTCGGGTATCACCCGGAGCGGGCCTTCACTTCGCCTTGTTCAGGTTCCAGTCGTAGGGCAGGAACTGCAGCGCCTTGGCCTCGCTGATCGCCTTCTTCTTGGCCGGATCGGTCACATACTTGCCCAGATAGGCCTGCACGCTGGGCTGGAAGTCGCCCCCGTACCAGTTGAAGATCTCCGACAGCTTCACCCCATCGGGCCCGATCTGGTTGCGCTGAGCGTCGTTGGCGAACGCCCCGAAGACCTGATCGAGCTGCTTGTCGAGCTGAGGGCCGGTGAACGCGAAGGGCGCCAGCGGGGGGCACGAGATGCTCGCGCAGTTCAGCGCCGCGTGGATCCGGGCGTCCTTGAAGGTCGGCCGGATGACCTTGTTCTCGATGTCGTTGAGCGCGTACTTCTTGCCGCCGACGGTGTAGTCGGCCCGCTTGAAGAAGCCGAAGTCGGGGTACACCGTGCTCACGCTGGTGATGCCCGGCCAGTGGCGCAGGACCCCGGCGATGGTGTGGGCGTTGTAGGCGTTGATCCAGAAGGCCAGGCGGGCCTTGTCATCGGGCAGGGAGGCGGGGTCGGTCTTCTCGATCATCTCGAGATAGGCCTTGAACTCGGGCTTGAGCTGCCCCTTGTCGTCGACGAAGCCGGCGTAGTCCAGCGTGGCGCCCTTCACGTGGGCCTTGAGCAGCGTATCGAACGCCGAGTGATCGACGTCGGCGGCGGTGGCGGCGAACGGAACGGCCAGCGCCGCGACCATCAACAGCAATCGAAACATGAGCATCCTCCCAGCTTGCGGCGAGCGCCGCGTGCACCTGTGCGGAGCGCGCGCTCGGCGCCCCTTCCTCGGCCCGTCGACGCCCCCATCGAGCGCCATCATCGTATTCGGACCGCGCCGCCGACGGGCGCCGGCCGGCGATGTTCACCCGCTGCCCACGGGGCGCGATCGGGGCCCGGGGGCCGCGCCGATCGCCGATGCCTCGACCGCTGAGGGCCCGACCGCCGATAGCGGCGGATCAGATCGCCGACTCGAGCGAGCGGGCGGCGGCCCGGGCGGCCGACATCACCGCCCCGACCTGCGCGTTGTCGTCCACCTGGACCACGAGCTGATACTCGTCCCCGATCTTGAGGCTGAGCACCGCCCCGTCCCGCCCTCGCACCACGACCCGGCGCACGCCGGCGCGCCCCGCCTCCTGCTCGGCCGTCGACAGCCGCCGCAGGGCGATGCCGTTGTAGGCCGCGCACAGGCGCAGGGTCTCCCGGGCGTCCTTGGGCTGAAGCGCGATGTCCTCCCCGTCCAGATCGGTGAAGGCCGCCCCTTTGACCGTCGGGCATCGCGCGATGAGCTTCGAGAGGGGATCGTTGAGCGGATCGGCCATGACCGACCTCCAGACCAGCGTCGATGATCGTTCCTAGCACCTTCCCCGGTCCCCGGCAAGGCGACCCGCGGCGAGCCCCGCCCGTTGACAGCCGACCGTCATCGGGTCCACGCTCCGCCCGACCCGCCAGCCCCGGAGCCCCGATGAGCCGGACCCCGACCCTCAACGAAGTCCTCGAAGGCAACGTCCCGCTGACGAGCAACCACGACCAGCTCGCCGAGCTCGGCCGGCTGCGCGAGAGCCGGATCCTGGCGCTCGTGCTCGCCCCTGGGGTGCAGCTCCGCACCGGCTTCATCCCGCCCCTGCTCGACGTGCTCGAGACCCTGCCCGAAGGCGGCGGCCTCGACCTCTTCGTCGACACCCTCGGAGCCGCCAGCGAAGAGAGCTGGCGCATCGTCTCGATGCTGCGCGCCCGATTCGACCGCTACACCGCCATCGTGCCCTTCGCCGCCACCCCCGGAGCGACCCAGATCGCGCTCGGGGCCGACGAACTGATGATGGGCGAAGCCAGCAGCCTCGCGCCCATCGAGCCCGCCCGGCTCAAGGCCGTACGCGACGACGACGGCGAGAACCGCACCATGTCGGCCTACGACGTGCACCACTACCTGCAGTTCGTCCAGCGGGCGCTCGGCGTCGACCGCCTGCCGCCCGACAGCCCGCTGTGGACCGCGCTCGTCAACCGGGTCGATCCGATGGTCATCGGCATCACCGAGAAGGCCCATCAGATCAACCGCCTCGTCACCCGGCGCTGCCTCGAGACGCACATCGACCCCGAGACCGACGACGCCCGCATCGAAGCCGTGCTCGACGAGGTCGGCGCGGGCACCCTCGGCCGCCGGTTCCCGATCACCCGCCGGGACTGCGAGCGCCGCCTGGGGCTCGACGTGATCAAGCCGGCCCGCGAGATCGGGCAGGCCGTCTGGGCCCTGCACGCCTACTACCGCCAGATGCTCGACCTCGAAGGGGACCTGCAGCTCGGCGACAAGCAGCACTACACCGTCGGCTACGACGGCTTCATCGACACCCTCGAAGAGCGGCGGGTGCTGCTGCGCATCACCCGGGTCGACGAGCACGGCCGCCCCATCGCCACCAAACCGGTCCTGCACCGCTGGGTCAGCCCCGTCGGCCGGGACGTCGTCCTCGACGAAGAGCTGGAGCTCTGATGCCGCTCGACCGCCTCCAGAAGATCATCGCCCGCGCCGGCGTCACCAGCCGCCGCAAGGCCGAAGGCCTCATCACCGCCGGGCGGGTCACCGTCGACGGGGCCGTCGTCACCGAGCTCGGGGCCAAGGCGGACCCCGGCGAGGCCCGCATCGAGGTCGACGGCAAGGCCATCACCATCCCCCGGGCCTGGACCTACGTCATCATCAACAAGCCCCCGGGGGTCGTCACCACCGCCAGCGACGAGTTCGACCGGCGCACAGTGCTCGACCTCGTCGCCGACCTCGACGCCCGGGTCTTCCCCGTCGGCCGCCTCGACCGCGACGCCGAGGGCCTGCTGCTGCTGACCAACGACGGCGACCTCGCCGCGGCCCTGACCCACCCCGCGGGCGAGGTCCCCAAGGTCTACCGCACCAAGCTCAAGGGGCAGCCCACCGAAGACGCCCTGGCCCAGCTCATGCTCGGCGTCGACCTCGAGGACGGCCTGGCCCGGGCGCAGTACGTGCACCGGGTCGACCTCGGCCGCCGCCAGAGCCGGGTCAACGCCTGGATTGAGCTGACCGTCACCGAGGGCCGCAATCACCTCGTCAAGCGCATGTGCGCCGCCATCGGCCACCCGGTCCTCAAGCTGCGCCGCATGCAGTTCGCCAACCTCGACATGGAGGGCCTGCGCCCGGGCCAGCACCGCCCGCTGAACAAAGAGGAGCAGCGCAAGCTGAAGGCCATCGCCCGCGCCGCCGCCCGCCGCCGTGGCGCGAGCCGCTCGAAATAAAATGCGACAAGGGGTTGACGTCGGCGCGAAGCCGGCTATAATGTCCCTCACATGTTGCGGGGTGGAGCAGCCAGGTAGCTCGTCGGGCTCATAACCCGAAGGTCGGCGGTTCGAATCCGCCCCCCGCTACCATCAAATGACTCGTGATTACAGCGAGTTGCCGAAACCCACTCTCTGAAAGGAGAGTGGGTTTTTGCGTTTCTGGATACCGTGCTGGCCCGTCGGACCTCCACCGCTCGTCCACAGGCTGCGCGCTGCGGGCTCTCCGGCGACCCGCCCGGTGGTCTGGGCGTGCGCCAGCGGAATGGCGCTCGGATGGGCGAAACCTGGGGTGGACTTCGGGCTTCACATCCGGCGACCCCCAACCGCGCGCCGCTACAGGAGAGCCCATGCCCCGCCCGATCCTCGATGAATCCCGGATGCACCCCGCCATCGTCGACGCCGTCGACGGGCACCACCGCGACACGGTCGACGCCGTCATCGCCGCGGTCGACGGCCACCCGGTCGTCGTCGTGGGCATGGGCCAGAACCCGTTCGTGGGCAAGGTCAAGAGGGCGCTGAAGGCGGCCGGAGTCGACTTCCACAGCGTGGACTACGGCAGCTACTTCAGCGAGTGGCGCCGGCGGACCGCGATCAAGATGTGGAGCGGCTGGCCGACCTTCCCGATGATCTTCGTGCACGGGGCGCTCGTGGGCGGGCACGACGACACGGTGAAGCTCATCGAGAGCGGCGAGCTGAAGTCGCTGATCGAGGCCGGCCGGGCGGGCTGAGCGATCGGAGGCGACCTCCACCCGGCAACAATCTCGTGTGCCGGCGCAACCGCTGGTCCGGTCGACGGTTGTGGTCCATCGTGGACTCGAAGGCCACGGGGGGTCGCATGCGAAGAATCGGACTGGGGCGGATCGCGCTGGCGATCCTGGCTGCGGGGGCGCTGGCCGCCTGCGACGACGAGCCGGCGGGCGATCCGGTCGTGATCCCCGGCGAGGACGGCGGGGCCGGCGGCACGGGCGGTATGGGCGGGGCCGGCGGCATGGGCGGCGCCCCGGGGGAGGCGACCTTCTGCGACGTGCAGGCCGAGGTCTTCGAGCCCTACTGCAATCAATGCCACAACGGGTCGGTCAACGCCCTCGACCTGCGGGGGGCCGCCGCCGCCGAGCGGGTCGTCGGGCAGCCGGGCATCCTCTATGGGGGGCACACGCTGGTCACGCCGGGCGATCCCGGGGCGAGCCTGCTCTACAGCAAGGCCGCCGGGACCCAGCCGGCCGACGCGGGGGGATCGATGCCGCCGGGCGGGGTGACGCCGGCCGACGCGCTGGCGGTGCTCGAAGGCTGGATCCGGGCCGGCGCGGCCACCGAATGCGAAGTCGAGCCGCCGCCCGGCGAGACGGTGGCGTTGGGCGCCGTCGACCGGGCGGTCCGGGCCTCGATGGCCGTCCGCGGCGTGCGCCCCAGCATCGCCGAGCTGGAGCAGGTGCTCGATGATCCGGCGGCGATCGAGGCCCTGGTCGATCGGTGGCTCGACAGCCCCGAGTTCGGCCGAACGATCAAGGATCTGCACGATGACCATCTGATGGTGCGCTCCGAGATCGGGCTGCTCTTCCCCCCGTGGCCGCCGCTCGATGCCCTGCCCGAGCGGGACCAGGACGCGACCGCGATCAACCGGGCGATCATGGAGGCCCCGTTGGAGCTGATCGCGTGGCTGGTGCAGTCCGACCGGCCATACACCGAGATCCTGACCACCGACATCGTGCTGGCCAACCGCACGATGCGCGGCTTCTGGGGCGAGGACTACACGCTGCAAGGGGTGCGCTTCGGGCTGGAGTGTGAAGGCGACGAGGTCGAGGGGCACCCGGGCTGGTCCCGCTGTCGGTGGCTCGAGGAGGGCCGCGGCGGGGGCGGGGTGCTGTCGAGCGGGGCCTACTTCCTGCGGTGGCAGAGCGCCGGGGGCAACCTGCACCGGGGCCGGGCCAACGCGGTGAGCACGGCGTTCTTGTGTTACGACTTCCTGGCTCGCGACGTGTCGCTCGACGGGCTCGACATCGACTTCGCCGATCCCGACGTGGTGGCGAACGCGGTGCGGGACAACCCGGCCTGCGCGTCGTGCCACGAGGCGCTCGATCCGCTGGCCAGCTTCTTCTTCGGCTATCGGGGGCGGCTCCTCGTCAACCAGATCGAGGCAGAACTCTGGCCCCTGCCGTGGTACGTCTCGCCGTTCGCCTATCAGGCGGGCGGGCGGCTCCCACGAAACGGTCGCCGGCCGGCGCTGTTCGGCGCCGAGGGCGATACGCTGGCCGATCTGGGGCGGTTGATCACCGAGCACCCCGACTTCGCCCGCTGCACGGCGCGGCGGTTCCAGGCCTACCTGGCCCAGACGCCGCTGGAGGCGGTGCCCGACGCGACGGTCGAGGCGCTGGCCACCCGGTTCGTCGAGTCGGGGCACGATGCCAAGGATCTGGTGCGGGCCATCGTGCTGTCGGACGACTTCGCGGTGTCCCACAGCGTGGGCGAGGTCGGCAGCGAGGCTGTGATCGGCCTCAAGAAGATCCGGGCGGGGCAGGCGAAGCGGGCGGTGCAGGCGCTGACCGGGCTCGACTGGCAGGCGCTGGCCGAGTTCCGGCTCCCCCAGGGCGGGGTGTACGGCATGGTCGACCTCGTCGAGAACGCGCTGCTCGGCTACAAGGTGCTCGCCGGTGGGACCGATGGCTTCGGGGTGCTCGAAGAGGCGCATACGTTCAATGCGCCGGCCTCGGCCTTCTGGGCGATGTATGCCGCCGAGGCGGCCGGCGAGATCGTCGAGAGCGACTTCGACGCGCCCCGCGATCAGCGGCGCCTGCTGCGGCTGGTCGACGACGACACCAACGACTCTGATGCCATCCGGGCCCAGCTCGCCGAGCTGCATCTGGTGCTGCTCGGGGAGGACGTCGGGGCGGATGATCCCATCGTCGACGAGACGCTGACGTTGCTGGCCGATGCCTTCGAACGCACGAATGGCAGCCGTCACGCCTGGAAGGTCGTCCTCACGGCCATGTTCCAGGACGCCCGCTTCACCCATTACTGAGGAGAGACCGATGCTCATCGATCGACGACAGCTCATCGCGGGTGGCATGGCCCTCTTCGGCGGCGCGATGCTCGGGGTGCCTCGGCGGGCAGCGGCGCAGGTCGGCGCCCCCCGCCGGCTGCTGGTGGTCTTCGCCCAGGGCGGGTGGGACCCGGTGGTCGCTCTCGATCCCAAAGAGGCCCGACCGGGGCTCGACGTGCAGCCGGGTACGGTGCGGATGGCGGGTGGTATCGACTACTTCGACGCCGATGGGACCGACGGCGCGGTCCGCAGGTACTTCGAACGGCACAGTGACGTGTCGGCGGTGGTGCGGGGTGTGACCGTGCGTTCGATCAGCCACCCGAGCTGCATCAAGCGCATCCTGACCGGCACCGCCTCGGCCCAGAACCCCGATCTGGGGGCGATCACGGCGCATGTGCACGCGGCAGGCATGCCGATGCCTTATATGGTGCTGGGCGCCACGGCGTTCAGCGGGCCCTACGCGGCGAGCACGGGGCGGCTGGGCACGGCGAATCAGCTCGTCACCCTGCTCGATCCGCGCAAGGCGTTTCCCCCACCGGGGGAGGGGCTGCCGGCGCCCCGGTTCGTGCCGGGGGACGATGACGACGCGGCCATCCGCGACTGGCTGCGGGGGCGGGCGGAGCGCATGGCGGCCGAGCGGGGGCGGCATGGCAGCAACCGGCGCAAGCTGGAGGCGTGGCGCACGTCGCTCGAGAACAGCCGCCGCTTGCGGGCCTACAGTGATGGCATGGGTACAGCCACGCTCGCGATCCGCTTCGAGGATCAGATCGCGTTGGCCCTGACGATGTTGCAGGAGGAGGTCTGCTGGGCCGCGAGCGTCGACACCGGCTTCGCGTGGGACAGCCATCAACGCAACGATATCACCCAGGCGGTGAACCATCGCATGCTCTTCGAAGGGCTGAACGCCCTGGTGGATGCCCTGAAGCAGACCCCGTCGCCGGGGGGTGGCATGCTGATCGATGACACCGCGGTGGCGGTGGTCTCGGAGATGGGGCGCACGCCGACGCTCAACGCCGAGGAGGGCAAAGATCACTGGCAGACGACCTCGGCGTTGCTGATCGGGTCGGGGCTCGAGAGCGATCGGGTGTACGGCGGCTCGACCGATGGTGACGGGGGCGTGGCGCTGGAGTCGGTGCCGGTGGACTTCGCCACCGGGCGGCCGGATCCGGGCGGGCAGCTCGTCGAGAGCAGCGCCTTCGTGGCGGGCCTGCTGCGCTGGGTGGGGGTCGATCCGGCGCCCTATCTGCCGGGGGCGGGGGTCTTCGCGCCGTTCGTGGCCTGAAGGCGCCCGGCGGTCGGCGCCCCGGGTCAGTCCCGGGGGATGGGCTTGCGCCGCTGGGCCTTCTTCTGGCCGTGGCGCTTCTTGCTTTGCAGCCGCCGCTCGCGGGCCCGGCGGCTGGGTCGGGTCGGCCGCCGCTTCTTGGGGCGGCGCAGGGCGTTGGCCACCAGGGCGGCGAGGCGCTCGGCGGCCAGCTCGCGGTTGCGCACCTGGCTGCGGTTGTCTTCGGCGTGCACTTGCAGGACGCCGTCGGTCGTGATGCGGCTGGCGAGCTTCTGCAGCAGGCGGGCCCGCTGGGCCCGGTCGAGCACCGCGCTGTCGCGGATGGACCACTCGAGGGTGATGCGGCTGCTGGTCTTGTTGACGTGCTGGCCGCCGGGGCCGGAGGCGCGGCTGGCGCTCCAGTTCAGCTCGGCGGCGGGGATCGTCGGTCCGCCGGAGATCGGGATGTCGTCGTTCATCGGGGTCGCTCGTGGGTCTCGAGGGGCGGGCCGTGGGGCGGGCTGCGAGGGTGGGCCGCAGCTCAGCCGGTGGTGAAGCCGATCTGGCGGTGGGTGCCATCGCAGAACGGCTTGTTCTTCGAGGCGCCGCAGCGGCACAGCGCGGTCTTGCGCCCCTTCCAGGCGGCCCGTCCGCTGGCGGCGACGAGCGTCATCGGGCCGTGCACCACCAGCGGGCCGTTGGGGCTGGGGGTGATCTTCAGCGGGCCGGCCTCGCCGTCGTCGCCGGGGCCGATCATGCCGATGGCGCCCCGGTCGACGAAGCCCTCCTTCTCATGGCTGTTGTCGCAGAAGGGCTTGTTGGCCGACAGCCCGCAACGGCACAGCGCGGCTCGGAACCGGGCCCCGGCCATGTCGTCTTCGGCGCCTTCTATCTGGAGGTCGCCCCGCAGGTAGAGCGGGCCGTTGTTGGCGATGAACACCTGATTGGTGGCGTCGGCCTGCTCGGCGGCTGAGCCATCTTTGGGGTGGAACGCCAGGGCCCCGGTGGGGCATCGCTGGACGACGTCGAGGGCGGTCGCGTTGTCCACCTCGTCGGGCGCGCACCATGGTTTGCGGCCGCCGTGGAAGAGGTCGTTGTCCGCCCGCCCGCACTCGCCGACGTGCAGGCACAGCCGGCGGTCCCAGGTGATGTCGGCCCGCTCCCCGGGGAAGGTGTAGATGCTCTCGTCGCTCACGATGGCTCCTCGATATGACGCAGTCCGCCAGTTGGATTCGTGAGGCGGCGCGCGCGTCGCGGGTGCCCTCAGGTATGAACCCGCCTTCACGGTCGGGGGCCGGCGAGGTGTGAACCGGGCGATACAGCCGCGGCCGGCAGGCCCGTGAGCGCGGGGCGGCGCGGAGTTTGCTGTGGTCGGGCCCCGAGTCTCATCGAACCGCCCGAATCACAGGAGGTCCGCCATGTTCCGCTCGCTCGATCCGGCTCGTCTCGTCTCTCTCTCCCTGCTGTGTGTGGGCGCGCTGCTCGTCGGCTGCGGCAGCGATCCCGACGTGGGGTTGTCGGATGACATCGACATCGAGTGGGATCTCTTCTCGCTGGAGCGCCCGTCGGACGCCCTGCACCTGCCGTACGTGCGGGGGACCCGGGTTCGGCTGGGGTTGAAGGGGGCGGATGTCACCGATGACATGCGCATCCGGTCACTCGACTCGGGGGCCTTCCGCGCGGAGCTGGATCATCCGGGCGCCTTCCGGGCGGCGGTCGCGGGGGATCCGGTGGTGGCGGTGGTCGACGGCGGCGGGGATGTCGTGCGCCGGCGCGCGCTGCCGGTGCGGGTGCCCGATCGGGTGGAGCTGCGGGCCCACGGGCCGCTCATCGCCCGCTTGCCGGCGCCGCCCTTGGTGGAGGCCGAGGTCGTGGTGGGCGGCACCGCGACTTTTCTGGTGCATTACTTCGCTGGTGATCAGCGGCTGTTCGGCAACGGGGTCCTGAGCGTCGAGGGGCCGCCGGAGGTCTTCGCGATCAACCGCACGTCGTTCCTCTTCGAGAACCGGGAGTGGCTGGCGGTGACCGTCGAGGCGCCGGGGGTGCACCGGCTGCGGCTGCTCGCCGACGGGGTGCCGGTCGGCACGTTCACGGTGATCGGGGTCCCGCCGGAGCGGGTCGAGGCCCTCGCGCTGCACCACGATCGGCGGCCGAACAGCCACGGCAACCGCCGCCTCGTCTGGGCCGAGCCGGTGAACTTGGAGGGCGACACGGTGTTCGGGGCCGAGCCGAGCTGGGATCTGGACGGGCGCGCGATCGTGGGGCTGGGCGATGTCTTCGAGTACGAGGTGGACCGGGACGCCCACTCGGTGCTGGGGGCGCACTATGCGGACGCCGAGGCGGTGCTCGTCGTCAACGCCGAGTGGGGTGAGGTGACCTCGAGCAACGACGTCGGCTGCGCGGTGTACGGCGCGCCGCGGGGCGAGGGGGGGTGGCTGATCCTCGTCGTCGGCGTCCTCGCCTTCGGCCGGCGACGCCTCACGGCGGCTTGACCTTGAGCCATCGCCGCAGCCGGTCGAGCGCGGCTCGGTGGCGGCGGGTGATGCCCGACCGATGGATGCCCCGCCGGCGGGCGAGGTCGGCGGCGCTGTCCCCGGTCTCGTCCAGGTCGTAGACCGCCCGCACCAACTCCCGCTCCTCGGGCTCGAGGCGGTCGACGGCGTCCCGCACCGCTTCGAGGCGCTCGGCTTCGATCACGAGGTGCTCGGGGTCCGGCGGCGAGGGGCGCTGCTCGGCCCGGGCGGCGAGCAGGGCGGTGGCCAGATCGGCGATGGCGTTCCAGGTGACCTCGGCCGCCGCGGCCCGGGCGGCGTCGGATGTGGGCGGGGGCGGCGGCTCGCCGGCCAGCCGCCAGGCCATGATCTGGCGCTTGAGGCGCTCGTAGGTCCGCAGCTTGAGCGGGCCCAGCGATTGGCGGATGCCGTCGTAGATCGCGCCCCGGATGCGATGGCGGGCGTAGACTTCGAAGTTGACCGCCCGCCGAGGGTCGAAGCGCTCGCGGGCTTCGATGAGGCCGAGGTGTCCGTAGCCGACCAGGTCTTCGAACTCCACGGCGCCGGACGGCATGAGCCCGGCGATGCGGCGGGCTTCGCCGCGGACGAGGGCCAGGGTCGATTCGGAGAGGTCGCCGCTCATCGGGGGCGGCGCGTCATCGGGGCGGGGCGGGCGGACGCGGGGTGGAGCATCGCGGCATCATAGCCGCCGGCTCAGGGGAAGATGCCCCGCTCCCGGTACACCTCCTGGATCCGCATCAGCCCGTGCAGGTAGGCCGCGGTGCGGTTGCTGATGCGGTGCTCGTTGCTCAGCCGGCGCATGGTGCGGTAGGCCCGGACCATCTGCCGGTGCAGCCGGGTGTCGACGTCTTCGAGCGTCCACTGCTCGGCGCGGCGGTTCTGCAGCCATTCGAAGTAGCTGACGGTGACCCCACCGGCGTTGGCGAGGATGTCGGGCAGGACGTGGATGCCCTTCTCGGCGAGGATGCGCTCGCCCTCGAGGTCGGTGGGGCCGTTGGCGCCCTCGGCGACGAGCCGGCACTTGAGCAGCGGCGCGGTCTCGGCGGTGATCTGCATCTCGAGCGCGGCGGGGATGAAGATGTCGACCTCGGCCCCGAAGAAGGTCTCCTTGTCGACCGCGTCCCCCGCCGGGTAGCCGGCGACCCCCCCGGTGCGGCCGATGTACTCCTTGAGCCGCTTGGGGTGGATGCCCTCGGGGTTGATGATCGCGCCGGTGTGGTCCTGCACGGCGACGAGGATGCAGCCGAGCCGGTTGAGGATCTGGGCCGCGGCGGCGCCGACCTTGCCGAAGCCCTGCACCGAGACCCGGGCCCCGTCGAGGTTGAAGGCGTTCTCCTCGGACCACTCCTGGACCATGTAGACCAGGCCCTGGCCGGTGGCCTTGCTGCGCCCCCGCGAGCCGCCGGAGGTCACCGACTTGCCGGTGACGACGCCCCGCTGGGCGTTCTTGCGCTCCCGGCTGCCCGAGTTCATGAAGGTGTCCATCATCCAGACCATGGTCTGGCTGTTGGTGCCCATGTCGGGGGCCGGGATGTCGTGCTCGGGGCCGATGTTCGAGCCGAGGGCGTGGGTGAAGCGGCGGGTGATGCGCTCGAGCTCGCCCCGGCTGTGACGGGTGGGGTCGAACTTGATGCCGCCCTTGGCCCCGCCGAACGGGATCTCGAGCAGCGCCGACTTCCAGGTCATCCACGCGGCGAGGGCCTTGACCTCGTCGAGGTGCACCTCGGGGTGGTAGCGCATGCCGCCCTTGTAGGGCCCCATGATGTTGCTGTGTTGGATGCGGTAGCCCTTGAAGAGCTGGAAGGTGCCGTCATCCATGCGGACGGGGAAGTTGACGATCAGCTCGTTCTTCGGCTGCGACAGGATGGTCCGCAGGTGCTCGTCGAGGCCGAGGGCGTCGGCGGCCCGGCCGAACTGCTTGCCGGCGACCTCGAAGACGCTCGGCTTCCGGTTGGCTTTGCGGGCGCGCGACGGGCTCTTGGCCGGGGCTGCGGGTGCGCCGTCGCGGTTGTCGGTGTCCATGATGCGATCCTCTGTTACCGTGCGTGAGAGGGACGCGGCATTCTCCCAGCCGCACCCCATAGAGGCAAGCGCGTGCGCGCCCGTTTCGGAGAGCGGTGTGAGCGACGAAAAGAAGATCGAACCGGTCAGCGGTGCGGCGCCCGTCGCCAGCCCCCGCCCGGCGGAGCGGGTGGCGCCGGCCGCGCGGGTGGTCCCCGTCGAGCGGGTGGAGGCGGTCGACGGGGCCCCGGCGGTCGTCGCTGCGATCGAGGCACGCATCCGATCCGGCGCGCTGGACAGCCCCGGGGCCCTGCGGGCGCTGGTGAGCGAGGTGGTGGCTCGAGAGCTGGGAACGCTCGACGCCGATAGCCGCGACCGGCTGGTCGAAGATGTCGCTGCCTTGCTCGCCGAGGAGCCCGCCTGGCGAGCCCGCCTCGACGGGCTGTGGCGGGGGTCGTCCCGGTGAACCCCGCCCGATCGGTGATCGCGTCGGCCCTCGCCGTCGCTCTGGCTGCGGGGCCGATGCCCGCCGCCGCCGCGCCGGACGACGAGGCCCCGGCTGCGGCGCCTCCGGTGCCGGTGGTCGTCCTGGCGGCCCACCCGCTGCCGAGGGGCAACATGGTGTCGGCCATCTGGTCGGCCCGGGCGGTCATCGAGCAGCATCCTGCGCTTCAGCCGATCGACCTGTCGGCCCGACTGGGCGGCGGGCGGCCGATGGACCCGGGCGCCATCCGGGCCCTGCTCGACGAGGGCAAGGCGGCCTACGACGCGGCCGATGTGGGCGAGGCGGAGAAGGATCTGTCGATCGCGGCGCTGATCGCGTCCGGCCGCCCGGGGCAGCAGCCCCTGGCGATCGAGGCGCTGTCGACGCTGGCCCGGCTGCGGGCCGCCCGCAAGGACGAGGAGGGCGCCGTCCGGGCCTTCGTACGGTTGCTGCGCCTCGCTCCCGGCTTCGATCTGCCCCCCGAGCAGGCCTCGCCATCGGCTCGCGCCCGCCTGGACGCGGCCCGGGCGATCATCGAGGGCGCCCGGCCGGCCCGGCTGCGGGTGGTCACCGAGGGGGTCGTCGCGGCGGTCTTCATCGACGGTCGGCTGCGGGGGGTGACCCCGTTCTACCTGGCCGATCTGCCCTCGGGCACCCACCATCTGCGCATCGCGGCCGACGGCCACCGGGACGACATGACCCTGGTCGATCTCGAGCCGGGCCGCGAGACGCGGCTTCAGATCGCGCTGCTCGATTCGGAGAAGGCGGCGCTCTTCGATCAGATCGTGTCGGCGCTGCCCGACGACGTGGTCGAGGGCGAGATCGGCCCCGGTCTGCGGGATCTCAAGGCGCTGGCCTTCGCCGAGCAGGCGCTGGTGCTGGCGGCGACCGCGGACACCCTCAGCGGGGCGCTGGTCGATCTCAAGGCCTTGCGTCGGGTGCGCGCGGTCCGGGTGGCGCTGGGGCGGGACGGGGTCGAGGCGGGGCGCGATCTGGTGCGCGAGCTGTATCGGGGGCTGTCGCCCCGCGAGCCGGGGCTGGTCGCCGCGCCGCCGGATCCGGCGCCGGAGAAGCAGGGGACGACCCGGTGGTGGCTCTGGGGCTCGATCGCCGCTGGTGTCGCGGTGGCGGTGGCCGTCCCTCTGGCGCTGTGGGCGTTCGACGAGGAGGATCCCGGCGTGCCGCGGCAAGGGGGCACCGGAGGGGTGGTCATCCGCTTCTGAGGGCCGGCGTCTTCGAGGGTCGCCGGGCGCCGATCAGGGGTGGATGTACTTCTCGAATGAGGTCTCGCCGGGCTTGATGGTCACCTGGACCCGGGCCCGGTAGGCCGGCTCGTCATCCCGTACGAGGTCGACGGTGTAGGTCCCGGGCGAGAGGGCGTGCTTGAGGATCGGGGTCCAGCCCAACTCCTTGCCCCGGATGCTCGCCCGGGCCGGCGGCTTGGCGAGCAGCTTGAGGAAGCCGTCTTCTTTGGGGGCCTCGGCGCGGGGCGCGGGGCGCGGGGCCGGCCGCGGATCCCGTCGGGTTGGCCGCCGCCGGACCCGCCTGGGGCGCTCGGGGCTCTTCTCCAGTGTCAGCACCTCGGTCGCCGCCGGATCCTTGAACCGGGACAGGGTGCGTTCGAGGCGCTCGTAGCCGTCCGCCTCGGCGATCACGACCGCCTTGCCGTCGTTGGGCAGGCCCTCGAACCGGCGCTCGCCGCCGTCGAGCACCTTCTCGGCCCCGTTGCCCAGCCGGATCGTCAGCTTGGGATCGGCGTCCTCCGGCTCGGGCAGGAAGGTGACCGCGACCTGGGCCGGGTAGAGCTGCACCGGCGGCACGAGGTTCTGCTTGCCCTGCTCGACCCGCACCTTGCGGGTCCATGGCAGGTAGCCCTCCTTCTCGAGCCGGATCTGGCGCTCGCCGGGCTCGACCCCGTCGTGCTGCAAGGGCGTCTGGTCGATGAGCTGGTCGTCGATGAAGACCCGGGCTCCGCTGGGCTCGCTCTTGATCACCAGCAGGGTGGGGGCCACCGATGAGGCCAGCTCGAACGGCAGCCGTCGCTGCTCGCCGGGGTTGAGGATGACCGTGCGCTCCGAGGGATCGAACCCGCCGGCGAGCACCCGCACCTCGTGCTCGCCGGGCTTGAGGTTGCCCACGGTGATCGGCGTCGGCCCGGAGTGCACCAGCCGGCCGTCGATGTAGACCTCGGTCTCTTCGGGGTCGGTGTCGATCTCGAGGCTGGCCAGCTCGGTGCGGTCGGCGAACATCAGCACCGCCGCGACGCCGATACCCACCGAGAGCAGGGCGACCAGCACGATGACCCACAGCCGACGCCCGCTGCTCTGCTCGTAGTCGTAGCTCGACGGGCCGATCTCGCCGGGCACGGTGTCGGGGCTGTGGAAGCCCGGCGTGGGGCCCATCGACGGAGGGCCGGTGATGCCGCCGTGATGACCGCCGCCGTAGCCTCCACCCGGGCCGTAGCCCCCGCTCGCGGCGGGGTGGGCGCCGGAGGTCTGGGGGTAGCCCCCGGTCATCGCCGGGTGGCCGCCGGTCTGGGGGTAGCCGGGGGCCGCCGGGTGGGCGCCGGAGGTCTGAGGGTAGCCGCCGCTGACCGGGGGATAGTTGCCCGAGGCCGCCGGGTGGCCGCCGGTCATCGCCGGGTGGGCGCCGGAGGTCTGGGGGTAGCCGCCGCTGACCGGGGGGTAGTTGCCCGAGGCCGCCGGGTGACCGCCGGTCATCGCCGGATGGCCGCCGGTCATGGCCGGGTGACCACCGGTCTGGGGATAGCCGGCCGAGGCGGCCGGGTGGCCGCCGGTCACAGCCGGGTGGCCGCCGGTCACAGCCGGGTGGCCGCCGGTCGGGGGGTAGCCGGCCGAGGCGGCCGGGTGACCGCCGGTCATGGCCGGGTGACCCCCCGGGCCGGAGCCATCGCGCGGGTCGTAGGACGGCTCGGAGCCTCGCTCCGCCGAGGGTCCCGGGTTCCAGCCGGGCATCGCCGGGGCGTCGCGGGACCCCTGGGCCATCGTGCTGCGCCCCTCGGGTCCGTGGTCGGGGCGACCCCCGCCCGGCGCCGGGGTGTGGACCCCGAAGAACGGCAGATCGTCGGGCGGGCCTTCGCCCGGATCGCGGTCGTAGACCTCGGTGGCCTGATCTTCGGCGCCGTCGTCGACCCAGTCGGCGTCCGGCAGATCAGGGTCTTCGAAGAGCTCGATCTCGTCGGGGTCGAGCTCGGTCACGACCGAGACCGGGGGGTCGTCGGGCCGGCGGGCTTCGGGGATGTTGGCCCGGGCGTAGTCCCGGAACCCATTGAGCCGCTTCTGCTCTTCGGACAGCTCGCCGGCGAACGTGCGCCGCATGAACGCGGCCAGATCCTTGCGCGAGTAGAAGGCCCCCGACTGGTAGAGGAACTTCTGCAGCGCGTCCTGGAAGTCGGACGCGCTCTGAAAGCGCTCCTCGGGGTTGCGGGTCAGCCCCCGCTGGATGATGCGCTCGAGCTCGGGCGGGATGTCGCGGTTGATCTGGGTCGGCTTGCGGTAGTCGGCCTCGCGCACCTTCTCCAGCGTCGAGAAGTCGCTCTCCCCCGAGAAGCAGCGCTCGAGCGTCAGCAGCTCGTAGAGGCACACCGCCAGCGAGAAGAGGTCCGAGCGGCGGTCGATGGGCTTGCCCCGCACCTGCTCGGGGCTCATGTAGCTGAACTTGCCCTTGAGGATGCCCGCCTGGGTCTTGCTCGCCTTGCCCGCCGCCTTCGCGATGCCGAAGTCGATGAGCTTCACCTCGCCGTCGTAGCTGATGAGGATGTTCTGCGGCGAGACGTCACGGTGGATCAGCTCGAGGCTCTCGCCCCGGTCGTTGCGCTTGTTGTGGGCGTACTCGAGCGCCTCGCAGACCTCTTTGATGATGTGGCACACCATCGGGAATTCGAGGTACTCGCCCCGGCTGCGGGCCCGGTCGAAGATGGCCCGGCCGTCTTTGCCCGAGACGTACTCCATGGCGATGAAGTACGAGTTCTCGGCGTTGCCCAGCTCGAAGATCTGGCCGATGTTGGCGTGGGTGAGCTGCACCGCGATCTTGGCTTCATCGATGAACATGTCGATGAATTCCTGATCTTCGGCGATGTTGGGCAGCACCCGCTTGACCGCGAACAGCCGCTCGAAGCCCTCGACCCCGTAGGAGACGCCCCGGTAGACCTCGGCCATGCCGCCGATGGCGATCCGGTCGAAGAGGTAGTAGTCGCCGAATTTGATCGGTTCGCGCAACCGACGATCCTTCGCTCGAACGCGCCGTGGCGCTGCCGGTGTCTGGTCTCGCCCCGTCAGAGCCGCCCAACGTTAGGTCATGACTTCGGGGGAGTCAACGACCCGGATCGCCCGGTGAGAGGCGCCGTCGATGTCGGGAGCGGGTCGCCCGGTGAGGCGGGGCCCGGCGTTCAGCGGCCGGTGAGCGTCAGCCGGTCGACGAAGACGTCCAGCGAGAGCCCCGGTCCGATGCACCGGCCCCCGTGGACCGCCACCCGCTCGGCGGGCTGGGGGACCCCGGTCCCGCCGATGATCCAGGGGGTGGCGCCGCAGCTCTGCCCGTAGGCCGCCAGCAGGGCGTCGGGGTCGGCGGGTCGCACGGTGCTCGACAGGGCGACGAGATCGGGCTGCATGCGCTCGACGGCGACGGCGATGACCGATGGCGGGGTGCGGGCCCCGAGCACGACCGCCTTGATGCGCCGCTGGGCCAGCCGGAAGGCGATGGCATACAGCGGCAGGACGTGCTGCTCGTCGGCGACGCAGGCCACGATCGCCAGGCCCACCGGATCGCTGGGGCGGGCCAGCCGGTGCAGATCCTGGGCGACGTCGCGCATCACCTCGGTGGTCAGGTGCTCCTGGGCGATGGAGACCGGGTCGTCGTGGCGCCACCGCTCGCCGAGGGCCCGCATGACAGGCACCATGACCCGCTCGTAGACCGCCAGGGTCGAGCCGAGCACGAGGCCCCGGCGCAGCTCGGACTCGAGGGCGTCGGGGTCGAAGCGGTCGATGGCGGCGACGATGCGCTCGACCACCGTGTCGTAGGGGTCGCTGACGGGCGGCTGGGGCGCCTGATCCGGGGCCGGCGGCGCCCGGCGCAGTCGCTCGGCGGCGACCCGGGGCGCGATGCCCCCGTCGGTGAGCCGGCGCATGCGCCGCACCAGGGCCACGTCCCGGTCGTCGTAGATGCGGTGGCCGCTCGCCGAGCGATCGGGGTGGGGGACGCCGTAGCGCCGCTCCCACGCGCGCAGGGTCGGCGCGGGCACCCCGGTCAGCTCGGCCACGGCGCCGATGGACAGCGGGCCGATTCGGTGGGGGGCGGTGCTCACCGCGATCCGCCGGGTCTCACGAGTCGTGCTCCCACCGGCGCTCCTCGGCGGCGGTCTCCACCAGCCGGTCGAAGGCCCGCCGCAGGCCCCACGCCAGGCCGTCGGGGTCCTCCTCGAGCCGCCGGGCGCCGCTGGCGACGAGGGGGGTGAGGATGTCCCGGGCCATGGGCTCGGTGCGGCCCTCGCCGTCGCGCTGCTCGGCGCCGAGCAGCTTCAGCAGGCCCGCGGCGGTGCCCAGGTAGATCTGGGCGCAGCCGACCGGCGAGCCGCTGTTGTAGATCGGCGCCCCGTGGGAGATGGCGACGCTGATGACGTCGTAGACCAGCGACGCGTTGAGCAGCCGACCGGCGCGCATCAAGCCCCCGAAGAGGTCGTCGATGGCGAACAGGGCGTCGGCCGTGCGGCGGGCGATGAGGATGCGGTCGAAGGTGTGCCGCAGGGTCCACGCCTGCTCGTCCCACGCGGTCTCGCCCAGCGCGGCGAGGGTCTCTTCGACGCCTTCGAGCTCGTCGTCGACCGCGTCGAGCAGCTGCCCCCGGCCGTCGGCGACCCGCGCGGCGATGAAGCCGCGCACCGCGTCGGAGGCGGCGCGGTAGATTCGGGCGCAGCCCTCGGGATCGTCGGCGTTGTACAGCGGCACCCCCCATTGGATGGCCACCGACAACGCCTCGCAGATGCGGACCAGGGGGCTGAGGTCGGACTCGTCGGCCAGGATCCGGTCGATGTCGGCCCGGGCTCGAGGGATGGTCTGCCCGCTCGTGCGCCCGTCGGGGCTGCCGATGATGAGCAGCGCGTCGATCGCGTCGGCGATCCGCTTCGCCCGGGCTTCGAGCCGCCCGCTGCCCAGCCAGCCCTCGGCCTCGCCCACCGGCAGCACCGCCGCACCGCGTCGGGTCGCCGCCGCGAGGTGCTCGCCGCTCAGCGGCACGAGCGGCACGAGCACCCGGAACGCGTCCTCGGCGCGCTCGGGCGGCCCGAGGACCGCCGAGACCCCCCGCTCGGCGAGCGCCTCACCGATGGCCTCGGCCAGTGCGTCGTGCGCCGCGTCGTGCAGCACGAGGACGGGGGCTTGCATCAAGGAGGGCTCACTTCGTCTTCCACCGGCGTCGAGGCAGATTCCCGCCGTCTGTGGATGCTTCGGGACTGGTAGACGGTTACGAGCCGCCGCACGAGCGCATAGAAGATCGCCCCGTTGACCACCCCGATGAGCAGGCCCCCGACCACCATCGGCCAGAAGATGTCGAGCAGCATGCGGGTGCCCTCGACGATCCCGTCGAGCAGGCCCAGCTCGCCGATCGCGGTCCACAGGGCGGCGATGTCGTCGTAGGTGATCGGCTCATCCCCGGTGAAGACGACCCCCAGCCGGTAGGTGAGGTAGTAGATCGGGATGATGGTCACCGGGTTGGTGATCCAGGCCAGGGGCAGGCTGGCGATGACGTTGGCCCGGATGATCTTGCAGACGATGGCCCCCACGATCATCTGGAATCCGACGATGGGCTGGTAGGCCACGAGGGTGCCGATGAAGACGCCGAGCGCGATGGAGTGCGGGCTGTCGTCGAGGGTCAGGACCCGGCGCCACGCGGCGCGCATCCGATCGACGAAGCTCGCGCGGGCATCGGTGCTCAAGCGGGGGGTGCTCCTCGACCGGATCGCCCTGAGACGGGCCGCCCCGGTCTACATGTCGCGGGCGCCGCGGGCAAACGGAAATCGGATTTCTCGTCGGGCTGTACGGATGGTCGATCCAGTGGACCCGTCGCATGTGCTAGAAATATAGGCGCGTATCAGCCGGCGACGAGGACCGCTGGCGCGCACCGATCTGGAAGCTCGGGGGGGCTGGCTTCATGAGTACCGAGTTCAAGCAGGACAACTTCACCCTGAAGGTGGCCACGCCCCTCGATCCCGATCTGCTGCTGCACGCGCTGCACGGCGAGGATCGGGTGTCGGGGCTGTTCCACTATCAGCTCGAGTTGTACAGCACGAAGTCCGATCTCGACATGACGGCGATGGTCGGCGAGTCGGTCACCGCCAAGATCATCGACGGCGAGACCGAGTACTGCATCAACGGGGTCGTCGCCCGCTTCGTGCAGGCCGGCACCAACCTGCGCTTCACCACCTACTTCGCCGAGCTGCGGCCCTGGCTGTGGATGCTGACGATGTCGGTCGACAGCCAGATCTTCCAGGAGAAGAGCGTCACCGACATCATCAAGCAGGTCTTCGACGACGCCGGCTTCTCGGACTACAAGATCTCGACCCAGGGCACCTACAACCCCCGCGAATACTGCGTGCAATACCAGGAGTCGATCTTCGACTTCGTCTCCCGGCTGATGGAAGAAGAGGGCATCTTCTATTTCTTCGAGCACGAGGACGGCAAGCACACCATGGTCATCGCCGACGACCCCAGCGCCCACAAAGCGCGCGAGGGGGCCAAGCCGGCGAAGGTGGCCCGCGAGTTCGGCGTGGCCGACGTGCACGAGAACATCACCCACCTCTCGATGGAGCAGCAGGTCACCGTCGGGGCCTACGCGATGACCGACTACGACTTCGAGAAGCCCACCGGCGATCTCAAGGTCAGCGTGACCGGCGAAGAGGCCAAGCGGGAGGTCTTCGAGTACCCCGGGGGCTACATCGTCAAGGGCGACGGCGAGGGCTACGCCAAGGTCCGCATCGAGGCCCACGAGCTGCCGGCCAAGCTCGTGCGGGGGCAGAGCGGCTGCCGCAGCTTCTTGTCGGGGTACAAGGTCAGCGTCGAGGAGCACGTGCGCAGCGACATGAACGGGGACTACGTGCTCAGCTACGTGTCTCATCAGGTCAACGCCCACCGCTACCAGAACACCTTCGAGGGCTTCCCGGCCGACGTGCCGTTCCGCCCGCAGCAGCTCACCCGCAAGCCGGTGATCGTCGGAGCCCAGACGGCGGTGGTGGTGGGCAAGAGCGGTGAGGAGATCTTCACCGACAAGTACGGGCGCATCAAGGTCAAGTTCCACTGGGACCGCAAGGGCAAGCCCGACGAGACCGCGTCGTGCTTCATCCGGGTGGCCCACGGCTGGGCCGGCAAGGGCTGGGGCGCGTTCTACCTGCCCCGCATCGGGCAGGAGGTCATCGTCAGCTTCCTGGACGGCGACCCCGATCGCCCGATCGTGACCGGCTCGGTCTACAACGCCGAGCAGACGGTGCCCTACACGTTGCCCGACGACGCGACCAAGTCGACGCTCAAGTCGGAGAGCAGCAAGGGCGGCGGGGGCAACAACGAGTTCCGCTTCGAGGACAAGAAGGACTCGGAAGAGATCTACATGCACGCCCAGAAGGACTACAACGTCAAGATCGAGAACGACGCGACGTGGGAGATCCTCAACGACGAGACGGTCACCATCAAGAACCAGCGCAAGGTGACCATCGAGGAGGCCGACGAGCTGCTCACCGTCTCGAAGGGCAACCGCAAGGTCGAGATCAGCAAGGGCAACGACGATCTCAAGGTCAAGGGCACCCGCAAGGTCGACGTCACCGACAACGAGACCCACGCCAACAAGGGCGACTTCACCCACGAGGTGAAGGGCAACTACACGCTCAAGGTGACCGGCAACCTCAAGATCGAGGCGACGGGCAAGATCGACATCGTCTCGACCGGGGCGATGAAGGTCGAGAGCAAGCAGGCGATGGATCTCAAGGCCGGCATGGATCTCAAGGCCAAGGCCGGCATGAACATGAAGCTCGAGGGTGGGATCAACTTCGACGCCAAGGGCGGCGTCGGTTTCAAGGCCAAGGGCGGCGCGATGGCCGAGGTCCAGGGCGGCGGCATGCTGACCCTCAAGGGCGGCCTGGTCAAGATCAACTGAGGCGACGATGGCGAAGTTCAAAGACCTGATCGGCAAGGCGGGTGGCACGGCGGCCTCGTCCGGCAAGCGCGTGGCCCAGACGGCGGCGATGGGCGGGGACGCGGGTGCCGCGGCGGGTCTGCTCGCCGAGGACCACCTCGAGAAGGCGGTCCCGGCCAAGGCCCGCGCGGCGGTCTCGAAGGTCGCCATGATGCGCAACCGGGCCGGCAGCGCCGACAAGATGCTGGCCCACCGGGCCAAGAGCAAGGTGCGCAGCCTCGTCGGCTCCAAGCTCGGCACCAAGGGGTCGGTGGCCGTCGCGATGGCGATGGGCATGGGCGGCGGGGTCCTGGCGACGGTCAAGCGGCAGGCGGCGAAGCGAGCGGCGCTCGAGAAGGCCGAGCTGAAGGCCATGGAGCGGGCCGCCGAGAAGGCGAAGAAGGCCGGCGTCGCCGCAGGGGCCGAGGCTGAGGGCGAGGCGGCGGCGCTGGAGGGCGAGGCCGCCGCGGCGGGCGTCCGGGCCGAGGCTGCGGCGGGTGAGGCGCGCGGTGAGGCGGCCGCAGCCCAGGCCGACGCCGAAGGGCTCGCCGACGCGGCGGGCGCAGCCGGGAAGGCCGGTGAGGCCGGCGCAGACGGGGCAGACGGGGCAGACGGGGCAGAGGAGGGCGGCGAGGAGGACGACTTCGACGTCACGCTGCGCGAGGACTCCGACGGGGTGCTGCTCGGCGCCACCGAACTGCAAGGGGGCGTGCCCCACGGCATCGCCGAGACCTACGACGCCGATGGCAACGTCGTCGAGCAGGCGACCTTCGAGAACGGCAAGCTCACCGGGCCCATCCGCAGCTTCGACGCCGGCGGCGAGGTCCGCCAGGAGCTGATCTACAACGAGGGCAAGCTCGACGGGCGCATGCTGGCCTTCGACGAGGAGGGCAACCGGATCCAGGACGCCGAGTGCCAGGACGGCGAACTGCACGGGGAGGCCCTGTTCTACGGGGAGGGCCGCCTCGTGATGAAGATGACCTACAACATGGGCGTGCCCGAGGGCCCCAGCGTGACCTACGACGAGCACGAGAACATCCGCCAGGAGGTCTCGTACGCCCGGGGCAAGCTCAACGGGCCGGCCCGCTGGTTCGACCCGGCGGGGCAGCTCATCCGCACGGCGTTCTACGTCGAGGACAAGGTGCACGGCGAGCTGGTGGACTACTACCCGATCGGCAAGCCGATGAAGGTCACTCCGTTCGTCATGGGCAAGCGCAACGGGCCGGCGGTCGAGTACTACGAGTCGGGCGAGGTCCGCCGCGAGGAGACCTACGTCAACGATCTGCTCGAGGGCGAGGCCATCGGATACTACGAGGACGGCACGATGATGGACCGGGCCGTCTTCCGCGAGGGCCGCCGAAAGGGCGAGCATCAGAAGTTCAACCCCAAGGGCGACGAGATCGACGGCGGGGGCGGCGAGGAGGATGGCGCCATCAAGAAGATCTTCCAGAAGTTCACGAGCTGATCGGCCGCCGGCCGAGCGACGAGACGTCCCATGGGATTCCAGATCGTCAGCGGTGCCATGCTTCAGTGCACCTTCGGCGCCGCGCCGGGCACGCTCAGCGTACTGCCGGTGAACAAGGTGATGGTCGGCGGGCCGCCCGCAGCCAACATCATGGACAACAAGCCCATGGTGAACGTCGCCCCGTTCGGGGTGTGCATGTCGCTGGCCAACCCCACGGTGGCCTCGGCGACCGCCGCGGCGCTCGGCGTGCTCACCCCGATGCCTTGCGTGCCCAACACCGCCGCGCCGTGGGTCGTTGGCGCGCCGACGGTGCTACTGGGCAACATGCCCGCGCTCAACGACTCCTCGATGCTGATGTGCAACTGGGGCGGGGTGATCAAGGTCGTCGTGCCCGGTCAGTTCACGACGATGATCCCCTGAGCCTGGCCCGTCAGCCGGCGGACAGCCCGTCCGGCAGCGGCAGGTTCCAGCCCGGCGGGCGCTCGCCGTCGGGATCGAGCACCGCGTAGTGCCCCCGTGCCAGCGCGACCCCCAGCGCGTCCTCCGGTGACCACCCCGACAGTGTGCCGGCCAACGCCCGCAGCGATCCCCGGTGGGCCACGACCACGATCGGGCCGGTCAGCCGGCGGGCCGACCACCACCGGCCGACGCGCGCCCGGAGGTCGGCGTGGGACTCGCCCTCGGGCATCGGCGTGTGGTGCCAGTCGGCCATGAAGGCCGCGTGAGCGTCGCGATCGGCGCGCCGGATCTCGCGCCACGAGCGGCCTTCCCAGCGGCCGTAGTCGATCTCCCGCAGAGCGGACGTGACCTCCAGCCGGGCGCCGAGCGCGCGGGCGATGATCCGGGCGACCCGTCGGGTCCGGCGCCGATCGCTGGCATAGACCGCCTCGGCCCGCCCGACGCGATCGGCGAGGGCCAGGGCCCGCCGCTTCTCCAACTCGGGGTCGGCCAGGGGCACGTCGCGCCAACCGATGAGGGCGTCGGCGGGGGCGTCGAGGCGCCCCGGCGCCCACAGCCAGATCCGGCGATCGGGCGCGCCATCGGGCGGGTGACTCATGCGGACTCCGCGTGGGGGTCAGGTGCTTCGGCGGTGGCGCCGTCGGGCTCGCTGGCGGGGTCGCGCTCGAAGCGGCGCAGTCGCGCATGCAGCCCGTCCACCGCGCCGTCGCCGGGGGCCTCTCCGCCGAAGCGGACCGCCTCGTACAGCGCGACGACCTCCCGAGCGAGCCCCAGCCCCGCGAGCTGCTGATGCTCGGCGCGCCGCAGCAGCTCACGGGCGGTCATCGCCGGCGTGCGCCCCAGGCCGCGCCGGCCGAGCACCCGCACCAGCTCGGCGTAGAGCGCCGCGACCTCGGCGGCGTCGGCGCCCGCGCCCGCGGCGTTCGGTACCAGCGCGCCCGACCGGCGCCGCACGAACGCCATCGCGATGCCGATCAGGGCCAGCGCCGCGATCAAGCCGCCCAGAAGCTGCCGGGCCGTGGAGCGCGCCGCCCGCCCGTCGAGCACCCGCCGCTCGCTCTCGCCCCGCAGCGAGCGCCACATCTCCCGCAGCCGCAGGATGGCGCCGAGCTGGTGCTCCAGATCGTACTCGATGACGTACTTGTACCAGCGCATGCGCAGGGCGTCGGCGTATTGCAGGATCTTCAGCCAGGGGGAGGGCGAGCGCAGCGGCGACGAGGACGCCGGGGTGGGGTCGTGGGTCGACCAGCGGTCGTGCCAGGTGCAGCCGCCGCCGGGCACGCAGATCTCGTCGGGGTAGTAGACCTCGACCCACGAGTGAGCGTCGCCCTGGCTGACCGCCAGATAGCCCCCGTAGTCGTTCCAGGTGCCGCCCATGAAGCCGTTGACGTTGCGCGCCCCGATGCCCAGCGTGCGCAGCAGGATGACCATCGCCGTGCTGAAATACTCGCAGTGCCCCTGCCGCTGCACGAGGAGGAAGTCCTCCAACGGCGCGAAGCGGGCGTCGCGACCCAGATCGAGCGTGTAGGCGTACTCCGAGCGCAGGTGGCTCGCGATCCGTTCGACCGCCTCGGTGACGGTGCGCGCGTCCCCGGCGACGTCCAGGGCCATCGCCGCCACCCGGGGGTCCAGATCCGGAGGCACCTGCACGTAGCGCCTGCCGAACTGCCCCCGTCGCGCGATCGTACGCCGATAGCCGTCGAGCGGCTGATCGGTCAGCCCCGGCGGCAGCGCCTCGGGCTCGCTGAAGGCCGCGTAGCGGAATGCGATCTCGTCGGTCTGCTCGTAGTGCACGTCGCCTTCGGCGTCGGTCCAGAGCTGCCTTCGCCGGCCGGGCAGGTTCAGGTCCAGCTCGGCCAGCGTGACCCCGTGCAGGCGGGTCAGGCCGAAGAGCATGCGCGACTCCATCGGCTCGAGGTAGATCGACTGGCGCACGGTGCGATCGTCGGGCTGGAGCTGCGGGCGCACCGGGTAGCGCCGCCCGACGCGCTCCAGGGGGCTCTTCGCGGTGCCGGTGGACTTCGACCACATCCGACCATCGTAGGTGTCGAACGCGATGCCCCGCCACCGCGGCGGCAGGCGGAAACGATCCCGAGGCTCGTTGAACTCGACCCGCATCACGACTGTCGGGTCGTCTTTGATCAGGCCAAAGTGCCCCAGCTCGAGCGTATCGCTGAAGCCGGCCATGCGGATGCCCGGCCGCTGCTGGTTGAAGAAGCGGAAGCCGATGCGGGGGAAGAGGAAGAAGAACGTCGCCGCCCCGACGAAGACCGCCAGCGACACCGCGCTGGTCGCCAGCAGGAACCGCCCACCAACCAGCTTTCGGCTGTTGAGGACCCGCTGCACCTGCACCGGCCGCCCCTGCAGCGAGTCGCCGTACTTGAGCAGGTAGTTCTCCTCCATCTCCCGCTTGAGGTGGAAGAGGATGAGCGTCCACGTCGTGAAGACGATGTAGAACAGGAACAGTACCCCGTAGATCAGGTCGCTGCTCAGGGCCGTCGCGGCGACCATCTGCAGAAAGCTGACCACGTAGAGCTGGAGATAGTCCCGGCTCGCGACCCGGTTGAAGAGCTTGTTGAGCGTCAGGAAGACGATGAAGTGGGCCCCGGTGAGCAGGACTGGCTCGCCGAGCACGATATCGAGCACCGTCTTGCTCAGCATCAGCAGGGTCAGCCCGTTCCACAGCCGCTCGAAGCGGGCCGGATCGACCCGGGGTGCCTCCCAGAACCAGCTCACCGCGAGGCCGAGGACCGACAGCGCGGCCAGGGCCGGGTGCAGTTCGCCCGAGACGAAGAGCGCCACGAAGCTCGTGAGCACCATCAGGTAGCTGGTGACCTTGTGCACGACGACGAAGCGCACGTCAGCTCCCCAACTCGAAGACGTGGGTGAAGCCGGCGCCGGCCAGGGCCCGACCCCGGCGGTGGGTCACCAGCAGCCGGTGGGCGCCTCGGCCTCCCTTGGGCGGCCGCAGGAGCGTGGGATCGTCGGCCCGCCGCCACTCCAGCAGCGCCAGCCAGCGCATCAGCCGCTCGAAGCCGCGCCCATCGGCTGACAGCGTGCGGCTCTCTTCCGACGTGCGCACCGTCACGCTGAACCCCCGCTCGGCGAGGTGCAGCGCCAGCGACGCGATCAGCTCGACGCACTGGTCGAAGTCCAGCCGGTGGGCCTCGTCCTCGACGTCGTAATCGGCCGGCATGCGGTCATTGAGCAGCAACTCGACCCGGCGGCCACCCTCGATCTCGAACTCCCGCAGCATCAGCCGGTTCTCCCGGGCCGAGCGCTTCCAGTGGATGTCGCGGGCGTCGTCGCCGACCCGATAATCCCGCAGTGAGTGGAAGTCCCGGCCCGCGCCGTGACGCGGGCGGGTGATCTCGCCGAGCAACGCCCGGGCCTCGAGCGGCAGGTGCCCCACCGGCTGGATCGCGGGGAAGACGACCAGCTCGGCCGGGGCCTCGTAGCGCCGGCTCTTGACGAAGAAGGCGAACGGGAAGCGGGTGTCGACCTTGAGCCCGTGGTAGCGGTACAGCCCCCGCCGCTCGAACTCGGTGCGGTAGCTGGTCGACTGCCGGGCCTGGGCCGGCACCTTGAGGAAGTAGCACTTCTTCGACTGGGGGCGACCTTGGATGACGTCCTCGACCTGCACGCTGAACGAGGGCAGCCGTCGCTTGCGGTTGCCGAGCACGATGCCGGTGAGGAAGGGTCGCCGGGCGAAGACCTGCGGAGGCAGCTCGCGGATGACCTCCAACTGGCGCAGCGTCTGCTCTGACAGCACGCCGCTGACGATGATCATCGACAGGAGCATGCCCAGGAAGAGGTACAGCAGGTTGTTGCCGGTGTTGATCGCTGCGAAGCCCACACCGAGCGTGATGCCGATGAGATAGCGGCCCTCGCGGGTGAACCGCAGCGCACGGGGAGGGGGGCGGCCCTCGGACCTGCGGCGGCGCCAGATCCGGATGCCGAGGACGAGGCCCGCGTAGAGCGCGGTGGCCCACGGGCTCCAAGCGACCGCGAGCAGCAACGCGACGACGACGTGGAACAGCCCGGCGAGCCCCTGGCGGATGCGCCCGGCCCAGCGGCGGCCGGCGGATCGCTCGATCGGCCAGCGTCGGGCGTGAGGCACCGGCGGGCTGGACGGGAGGCGGATCATCGCGCCCGAGTGTCGCACACTCCCGGCGACTGGGGCGGGTCTAAACGAGACGTGGGGGCGGAACGGCGCCGGTCGGCGAGAGCCGCCGACGCCGCCGGGCGGGCTACCAGCTCGCCTTGACCACCCCGGGCAGGTTGCCGAGCAACCCCTCGTCGCGCAGCGCGATGCGGGACAGGCCGAACTTGCGGTAGTAGCCTCGCGGGCGGCCGGTCAGCGCGCAGCGGTTGCGCACCCGGGTGGGGCTGGCGTCCCGCGGCATCTTGTGCAGCTTGCGCTGGGCGTCGAACTTCTCTTCGATGCCGGTGTTGGGATCCTTGATGATCGCCACCAGCGCAGCCCGGCGCTCGGCGTACTTGGCCACCAGCTTGCGACGCTGGGCGTTCTTCGCGATCTTGCTCTTCTTCGCCATGATTCTTCGAATACTCCGTGCTGGACGAACGGGTGACGTCGGCGCGGAATAGTGCACGATCGTCCCGGTGGGCGCAACTGATCACTGTCGTTTTTCGGTGACTGCGTGACCGCGCGCCGGGATCACTCCTCGGATGCGGCCGTCGGCGCCGAGAGGAGCTGGTCCCGGCCGTCGTCGTGGCAGTCCAGGCAGTGGTTCGGCACGCCCGCCGCGACGATGCGGTCGTCGGCGTCGAAGAGGGCGTAGAACCAGCCCGCCTCGTCTTTTCGCATCAGCGCCCGCACCAGCACGTCGCCGTCGGCCCAGCCGTCCTTGACGACGACGCTGCCCACCGGCCACGGGGGCCCGTCGGCGATCGCCTCGGCGAGCACGCGGTTGAGGTAGATCGAGGACGTCTGTCCGTGGGGGCTGATCGACGGCGCCGTAGGATCGAATCCGGGCATCTCGGCCCAGTCGACGTAGACCGCGGCCCGCGCCTGCCCCAGCAGATCGACGGCCTCGCGGTCGGCGGCCGCCTCGCGGCTGTCTGCGGTGCAGCCGAGGCCGGCGAGCAGCCAGCCGCCCACGAGCAGGCCCGGGATACGCCCCTCCCAGCGCGCCGGGCGCTGGCGTCGTCGCACCATGTCGATCCTCCGATCGCGGGCGGGTCCACCCCCGCCGGGGCATGGTCGCCCGCCGCGCCCACCGGCGCAACGGTGGCCTTTCTCCGGGTGAGGCAATAGGATGGCGCGTCATGCTCGTCCGTCATGCCAGCGGGGTGCGCGTCGGCGCCCTCACCATCGATCCGACCGAGCGCGTCGCGACCGCGCTGTGGACCCACCGCCCGGCCCGTCGGCCACCCGCCGGCCGGGCCCTGGCCAGCGCCCCGCTCGCCCGCCGGTGGCCGTCGACCCTCGCGCTGCCCTTCGGGGCCGGCGCCGTCGCGATGGGCTTTCGCATCGAGCTCCTGCCCACGGGCTACGGCCCCGGCGGCGCCGCGGTCCTGCTCGCGCGGGGCGGTGAGCGCACCCTGGTCGTCGGGCCGACCACCGAGGCCCTCGTCGCCCGTCGGGTCGATCGCCTCGTGCTCTTCGCGGCTCCCCCGCCAGCGCCCGACGGCTGGCTGTCGGCGCTGCCCGAATCGGCGACCTTGGTCGTGCCCGACGCCGCGGCCGCCGAGCAGGTCTCCGATCGGCTGCGCGCCGCCGGCCGCGCCCACCGGCGCCCCCAGTGGCTGGGGCGGGGCCGGGGGCCGTCGAATGCGCCCTTGCGCGTCACGACCCGCGGTCCGGGGCTCGTCGTCGACGCCCGACCGCAGGCCTCCGAGGATTGGCTCGTGCGCTTCGCCGGCCGGGTCTCGGCCCGGGCGGTCTTCGTGCACGGCCCGCGCGCCGATCACCTCGCCCGGGCGCTGGCCGCCGACGGCCAGCCGGTCCGGGTGCTGCACGGCCCGCAGCAACTCTCGCTGCTCGATGAAGAGCCGACCCCCTACACACCCGATCCGCTGCCGCTGCGCCCGGCCGAGTCCACCGAGGGCCCGGAGCGCAGGTGAGCCGAGCCCGCCCCATCCGCATCGTCAACCGCCGCCCGGGCGGTGTCCTTCGCTGGTGCCTGCGCATCGGCCTCCTGCTCGTGCTCGCGCTCGGGGTGGCCTCGGCCCTCGTGGCCGCTGGGGCCTACGTGCACTTCTCCCGCGACCTGCCGCGCATCGCCTCGGTCGACGACTACCGCCCGCCCACCGTCAGCCGGTTCTACGCCGACGATGGCCGGCTCATCGGCGAGTTCACCATCGAGCGGCGGGTGGTCGTGCCCCTCGCGCGCATGCCTCGCCACCTGATCGAGGCCTTCCTCGCCGCCGAGGACAAGCGCTTCTTCGGTCACGACGGCGTCGACTATCGGGCGACCATCCGGGCGATGCTGGCCAACGTCGTCGCCGGCCGCACCGTCCAGGGCGCCTCGACGATCACCCAGCAGCTCTGCAAGACCCTCGTCGGCCGGGAGAAGTCCTACGCCCGCAAGGCCCGGGAGGCGATCCTCGCCCGGCGGACCGAGCACCGGCTCACCAAGCTCGAGATCCTCTACCTCTACCTCAACCAGATCTACCTCGGTCACGGCGCCTACGGCGTGCAGGCCGCCGCGCGCAACTACTTCCGCAAAGACGTCGGCGACCTCGATCTCGCCGAGGCGGCCATGCTCGCCGGCCTGCCGCCCCAGCCCGGTCGGCTCAACCCGGTCCTCGACTTCGAGGGCGCCCGCGAGCGGCAGCGCTACGTTCTCGATCGGATGGTCGCCGAGGGCTTCGTCGACCCGGCCACCGCCGACGCCGCCTTCGCCCGCCCGCTGACCGTGTATGGCGAGCTGGTCTCGGTCTTCGACGACCGCGCCCCGTATTTCGCCGAGCATGTGCGCAAGCACGTCCAGGAGACCTACGGCTACGACGCGCTCAACACCGGTGGGCTGCGAGTCTTCACCACCGTGGACGCCGACCAGCAGCGCGCGGCTCAGACGGCGCTCCAGAGCGGGCTGCACGCGGTCGGCGAGCGTCAGGGCTACACCGGCCCGGTGACCCACCTGGGCGAGAGCGAGCGCCCCGCCTTCCTCGAGCGGGCCACCGCGCTCTACGGCGGCCCCGGGGCCCTCGAGCCCGAGCGGTGGTATCACGGCCTCGTCACCGCGGTGGAGAGAGGCGAAGCCGAGGTGCGCATCGGCGCTCTCGACGCCCGGCTTCCCCTGCGGGGCGGCATGCGCTGGGCCCGTCCGTTCGACGAGGAGGCCGAGGCCAACGGCGGCCGGCTGGCGGACGCCCGCGACGCGCTGAAGCCGGGTGACGTGATCCTGGTGCGCCTCAACCGGGGCAGCCGCTTCGCCGACGCCGATCCGCCGGCCCTCGCGCTGGGTCAGGACCCGCCCGTGCAGGGGGCCCTCGTCAGCGTAGAGCCCCGCACCGGCCACGTCACCGCGATGGTCGGCGGATTCGACTTCGACCAGAGCGAGTACAACCGGGCGTTCCAGGGCTGCCGCCAGCCGGGGTCGATCTTCAAGCCGGTGGTCTACAGCCTCGCGCTCGACCGGGACCACACCCTGGCGACCCCGATCGACGACACCCCGATCGCGGTGTACGACCAGAAAGAGCAGTACATCTGGAAGCCCAAGAATTTCGGCGGGCGCTACAAGGGCACCGTCCTGCTGCGGGACGCCCTCATCCGCTCGATGAACATCCCCGCGATCCGGGTGATCCGGCACGTCGGACCCCAAGCCGCCGCGGAGTGGGCCACCCGGCTGGGGATCACCACCCCGATGTATCCCGATCAATCGCTCGTGCTCGGCAGCTCGTGCGTCTACCCGTGGGACATGGTCCGGCTGTACGCGATGTTCGCCGAGCGGGGGCGTGCGTTGCGGCCGGCTTTCATCAAGCGGGTCGAGACCCGTGACGGGCACATCCTCGAAGACCGCAGCCGATTCACCGACCCCCACGCGCCCCTCGACGCCCGCCTCGACGGCCTGCTGCGGGCCTTCGCCGAACCGCGACCGCGCCTGCTCTCCGAGGGCACCGCCTACCTGATGCAGACCGCGCTGCGCCAGGTGGTCGAGGCCGGCACCGCGGTCCGGGCCCGGCGGCTCGACAAGCCCGCGGGGGGCAAGACGGGCACCACCGACGCCTACGACGCCTGGTTCGTCGGCTTCACCCGGGCCCTGGCCACCGGGGTCTGGATCGGCAGCGATCTCAACCGACGCCGCCTCGGGCGGGGCGAGACCGGGGGCAAGGTCGCGCTGCCCGTCTGGCTCGACTTCATGAAGCAGGCTCTCGCCGGCGTGCCCCAGGCCGACTTCACCGACGCGCCACCCCCGACCATCGCGTGGCATCGTATCGACGTGGAGACCGGACTGCTGGCCCCTTCGGGCAACCGAGCCTTGAATCTACCGTTCAAGAGCGGTACGCAGCCCACTGAAGAAGCCCGCGCAGCGGGCAGCTTCGACAACCGCGATCTCGACCTCGTCGAGGGCAGGTTCTGATGCTCCCCTTCGGTATCGGCTTCAGCGAAGTTCTGCTCATCCTCGTGGTGCTGCTGCTCGTCGTCGGCCCCCAGAAGCTGCCCGAGCTCGCCCGGACGCTCGGGAAGGGCGTGCGCGCCGCGCGGCGGGCGGGGCAGGAACTGCGCGACGCCGTCGAGATCGACGAGATCCGACGCTCGGTCTACGACCACACCGTCCGCCCCTGGCAGCAGGCCACCGACATCGACGACGTCGAGCTCGACGACCGGGGCACCTACGCCCGCGCCGCCGGAGAAGTGGCCGCCGCCACCGACGCCGCGATCGGGAAGGTGAAACGTGACGGTGGTTCTGGGCCCGATGTAGGCGGCGAGCCCTCCCCGGACGTCGCCGACGACAGCGAAGCCGATCCCGACGAGAGCGGACCCCGCGGCCCCATCGCCCGGGGTCCGGGCCCGATCATGCCGGTGCTGCGACCCGCGCGCCCGAACGATGACGCCGATCCGCCGCCCGCCGACGAGCCCGAGCGGCCTGCCTGACGAGGTCCCGATGGCGTCTCCCGAAGCCGCGTCGCCTGAAGGCGCGTCGCCCGAACCCCACGACGAACTCGAAGCGAGCCGGGCCCCGTTTCTCGAACACCTCGAAGAGCTGCGCTGGCGCCTGTGGCGTTCGCTGCTCGGCGTCATCGGCGCCGCCGTGATCTGCTTCCTCTTCCACGACGAGCTCTTCGAGTTCCTGACCCGCCCGCTCTTCGTCGTGCTCGAACAGAAGGATCTGCCCCAGCAGGTCAAGTTCCGCACCATCCCCGGGGCCTTCCTGTTCCACTTCAAGACGGCCCTGCTCGGCGGCGTCTTCTTCGGCATCCCCGTCGTGCTCTATCAGGCCTGGCAGTTCGTCGCGCCCGGGCTCTACAAGCACGAGCGCAGCAAGGCGCTGCCCTTCGTGCTGCTCGCCACCGCCTGCTTCGTCGGCGGCGGCGCCTTCGCCTATTACATGGTGCTGCCCGAGGCCTTCGCCTTCCTCATCGGCTACACCATCACCGAGGGCCCCCAGCAGCTCATCCCCGACATCACCATCGAGGACTACCTCGGCTTCACCAGCAAGCTCCTGCTCGCCTTCGGGCTGGTGTTCCTCATGCCGGTCGCGATCAGCTTCCTGGCGTGGCTCGGGCTGGTGACCCACCGGACCCTCATCCGCTTCTGGCGGTGGGCCATCGTCGGCGCGTTCGTGCTCGGCGCCATGCTCACCCCGCCGGACTACATCACCCAGACCATGCTCGCCGTACCGCTCGTGGGGCTCTACGGCATCAGCATCGGCCTCGCGTGGTTCATCACCCGCAGCCGGGAAGCCGCCCTCGCTGACGACGACGAGGGCGACGGTGACGACGACGGGACGGGCGAGGCCTCGACCGACCTCGCCGAAGCCCCGCCGCCCCCGGTGAAGCTCGACAAGGACTGACGTGCGCCGCACCCTCGAGCTGGCGGTGCACCCCGACGACGCGGACGACGTCGGCATCCGTCGGATCACCTGTCGCGAGCTGGGCATCGACCCCGGGCGGCTGACCCACCTCGACGTCGAGCGGCGCAGCATCGACGCCCGCGGTCGACAGGTGAAGGTGCGCTATCGCCTGCACGCCACCGTCGACGAGACCCCGGCGCCCGGGGCAGGGGAGGGCGTGCCCGACCTCCCGCCCCTCAGCGGCGCCCCGCGGGTCATCATCGTGGGCGCCGGCCCGGCCGGCCTCTTCACCGCGTGGACGCTCGGCCGCCGCGGTATCCGCGCCGTGCTGCTCGATCGGGGATCCGACGTCCGCGGTCGCCGCCCGCACCTCGCTCGACTCAACCGCGAGGGCGTCCTGAACCCCGAGAGCAACTATTGCTTCGGCGAAGGTGGAGCGGGCACCTACAGCGACGGCAAGCTCTACACCCGGGCCACCAAGCGGGGCCCGGTCCGCGACGTGCTCGAGCTGCTCGTGGCCTGCGGTGCGCCACCCGAGATCCTGATCGACACCCGGCCCCATATCGGCACCAACCGGCTGCCCGGAGTCGTCACCGCGCTGCGCGCGCGCTTGCTCGAAGCCGGCGTCGTGGTCCGCTTCGACACCCGGGTCGACGATCTCCTGCTCGACGGCCGGCGGGTCACCGGGGTCCGCCTCGCCGACGGCGAGACATTGCGAGCCCCGGCCACCGTGCTGGCGACGGGGCACTCGGCCCGCGACATCTACCGGATGTTGCACCGCCACCGCGTCGCGCTGTCGGCCAAACCCTTCGCGCTCGGTGTTCGGATCGAGCACCCCCAGCCCCACATCGACGCCATCCAGTACGGCCCCCACGCCGGCCACCCCAACCTCGGGGCGGCCCCGTACGCGCTCAAGCGCACCACCGGTGGGACCGGCGTCTACAGCTTCTGCATGTGCCCCGGCGGGTTCATCGTCGCCGCGGCGACCGAAGCGGACGGCGTCGTGGTCAACGGGATGAGCCCGTCCAAGCGCGACTCCCGCTACGCCAACTCGGGCATGGTCGTCACGGTCGGGCCCGACGACTACGGTGACGGCCCGCTCGCCGGCGTGGCGTTCCAATCCGCCGTCGAGCAGGCCGCGTGGCGCGCGGGCGGCGGCCGATTCAAGGCCCCGGCCCAGCGCATCACCGACTACCTCGAAGGCCGGGAATCCCCCGACTTGCCCCCGTGCAGCTACCGCCCCGGGCTCACGAGCGTCGATCTGGGTCGGGTGCTGCCGTCGATCGTCGACCGCCCGTTGCGGGCGGCTCTGGCCGCCTTCGACTCCCAGCGCATGAGGGGCTACGTCACCCGGGAGGCGGTGTTGGTCGGGGTCGAGTCCCGCAGCAGCGCCCCGATCCGCATCGAGCGGGACCGGCGCGCGCTCGAGAGCACCAGCCACCGCGGCCTCTACCCCACCGGTGAAGGCGCCGGCTTCGCTGGCGGGATCGTGTCCGCGGCGCTCGACGGTGGGCGGGTGGCCGACGCGATCGCCGCCGCGCTCTCCGGCGAAGACACTGGAGCCGGCGCATCCCGAAAAAAACTTTGAATAGTGGGTTGACGCGCCCCCCGCAGACGTATAAAACCGTTCGTCGCAGCGCAGGGAACACCCCACAGCGCAGCGGGCCCTGCCTCGAGCGTGGATACGCAACCGAGAGCGGCCGGTTCCTTGAAAAGCGGATTGAGCAGGCACCGCGAGAGCGGACGCCCTGACGTCAAATACAAGTCCATGCGTGTACCTTTCGCGCATGGCACCAGGAATTCAACTGGAGAGTTT
>JAUHYW010000174.1 GCA_030426085.1 bacterium
CGTCGGTCACCGGGGTGTAGAACTGGTCGGGCACCACCACCTTGCCCCCCGGGCGCGGTACGCCGGGGCGGTTCATCGCGGCCCCGGCGATCATCGGGAGGTGCATGCCGGGCATGATCCAGTCTTCACCGTTGACCGCCATCGTGAACGGGTGGGTCGCGCCGGCCTCCCGGATGTGGGGTGGCAGCTTCGCGTCGGGGGTGGTCAGCCAGCGGAACCAGGTCATCAGCATCGCGCCCCATTCGAGCCCGGGGGGCCGGATCCGAGCGCCGAAGGGCAGATCCGGTGATGTGTAGCTTCGCAGAACGACCCGCTTCGCTTTCGTCTCGACCAGGATGAGAAGGCCCGCTTCGACGGAGGTACGGGACGCAAAGACGTAAGCCTCGCGGGGCGCGCTGCTGCCCCAGGCAGGCAGTCGAAGCGGCTTTCCGAGCCGTCGTCGGATAGCCGCCACCGCCTCCTGGCCCGAGGCGCGGCTGGCTTCCAGCCAGTTGCCGAAATGCCCTTCCATCCAACCATCTCGGCCGTAGCTGTCGGGCATCTCGGCGACGGTCTCGATCCGGCGATAGAAGTGCTCGGGCACGGCGATGGACGTGCCGGTCGGCGGCATGGGCGGGGCTCCGAGGACGAGGGTGGACAAGAACAGCGCGATCATCATCACCATCCGGCGCACTTGAGGTCATCATAGAGGCGGGAGAGGCGCGCGTTGCAACCGAGGGCCCGGCCCTCGATGCACCACGCCTGATAGATCCCCGCCCAGCGCTTGAGCACCTGCACGTTGACGTAGACGTCGGTCGCCTCGGTCAGCCGGACCTCGACCAGCTCGCCGTCGACGCCGCACTCGACCCCGTCGACGGTGAACTGACAGCCGGCGATGTTGAGCGCGACCCTGGGCTCGCCGCCGCCGCACAGCTCGGGGCGCTCGCTGCACACCACGCACGGCGCCTCGTCGAGGATGCCGTCGATGAATGCGAAGTCGGTGGGCACGAAGCGGGTCCAGTAGGCCCGGCCGGCCAGCATCGGCTCTGGAGCGAGGCGGTCGGAGATGCCCGACGCGGGGCCGACCTCTCGCAAGGGCTCGTAGAGCGGCCCGTTCACGCCCCAGGGATCGGGCCAGCGGAAGTCGTGTTCGAGGATGGAACGGGCGATCGGCGGCGGCTGCCAGCCGAACATATAGATGAACCGTAGCCAGGGATCGCCGGCCGATCGCGACCTCCAAAGGAGCCAGAGCCGTTCGGCCTGATCGATGAACTTGCGCACCCGGCCCATGGCCCAGTTCTCGACATCGGTCCGAAACCACTTGATCTCCACCAGTTCGCCCGGCGTGCCGCCCGTGGCCCGGCCCTCCCCGTCCAGGACCACCTGCGATCGACAGAAGATGTCTATCGAACCGTGCCGCTGAACCCCGGCGCGAGTGACGAGGAAGGCCGGGTCGTACTCGCAGTACTCGTCCCGCCGCCAATACCCCCCGAGCCACCACACCACCCGCTGCCCGTGCACCCCGAACATCACCGACACCCCCTCGCCGTTGCCCAGGTCGATGTCGAACTCGATCGGCCGGGCCGGCGGCGGCGGGGCCTCGGGCTCGGGCTCGGGCTCGGGCTCGCCCCCCCGCACCGCGCCGCCGCGCTCGACGATGCACGCCCGCCACAGCGCCTCGGGCCAGTCCGCCTCGACGCCGAACCGCGCCCGGAACACCTCGCTGCACGCCGCCACCGCCGCGTCGGTCGGGCTCACCCGGTGCACGAAGGGCAGGTCGGGCCCCAGCCACGGCCGCAGGTCGCGGGCCACGTCCGCCGGGGTCAGCTCGCCGCGCCAGGTGCCCGCCGGCCAGCACGTCCGGCGCCCCTGGTCGTCGCACGTCGCCTCGCCGGGCACCGGCAGCGTCGGATCCCAATGCGGCCCCACCTCGGTCGGGGCCCCGGCCTGATCGGC